>NZ_JBIQOE010000165.1:0-43691 GCF_047739415.1 Mesobacillus sp.
TAGCTTTGAGCAGCTCGAGTCGCTTGTCTAGTTTCGCCTCCTAGAAACTCCGAAACTTCAACTCCGCCGGCAGAAGCAAAAAGCGCTTCTTTGTCGGAGTCTCCAGTTTCTGCGTTTCTGGGCAGTCGGCTATACATTTCGATTTCGGTCAGCCCAATGAAGTCAAAGAGCGATTTCACTGGTCGGCCCTCCAGCGCTTGTCGAGGCTGGACAAGGTGCTTGAGCTTTCTAATCAGTTCCACAAAAGGAGTTTACCAATGGATAATCAGCGTTATCTAACCGTCAACGCGTTAACCAAATACATAAAACGAAAATTCGATGCAGATCCGCATCTACAGGGTGTCTATATCAAAGGGGAAATCTCCAACTTCAAAAGGCATTCGAGCGGGCATATGTATTTTACGCTCAAGGATGAGAAAGCCCGAATACTTGCTGTCATGTTTGCGGGTGCCGCCAGGTCCATGAAGTTCAAGCCTGAGAATGGCATGAAGGTTCTGGTCAGAGGAGATATCTCAGTGTACGAAGGCAGTGGACAGTACCAGGTATACATAAAAGAAATGAAAACCGATGGAGTGGGCGATTTATTTGTTGCTTATGAGCAGCTGAAGAAGAAGCTTGAGCAAGAAGGCCTTTTTTCTCCAAAATACAAGCAGCCTATTCCGAAATATCCAAAAGCTGTCGGCATTGTTACTTCCCCAACTGGGGCAGCAATCCGCGATATATTAACAACGATTAAAAGAAGATATCCAATTACCAAGGTGCTCATTTTCCCGGCCCTTGTTCAGGGAGAGCAGGGAGGCCCTTCCATTGTGAGGGCAATTGAGAAAGCGAATGCAAGGACAGATATTGATGTTCTGATCATCGGTCGCGGGGGCGGATCGATTGAAGAGCTGTGGAATTTTAATGAGGAATCAGTTGCCAGAGCAATTTTTGCCTCGAAAATTCCCATCATCTCAGCAGTCGGGCATGAAACAGATTTCACGATCGCTGACTTTGTCGCGGACATGAGAGCGCCGACTCCAACTGGAGCAGCGGAACTGGCAGTCCCTCATATCCAGGATCTCATTGAGAGGGTAATGAACAGGGAAACAAGGCTGATGAGGGCGATGAGGGAAAAAGTATTTTTCCAGCAGGAACGCTATCAGCGACTGATCAGGTCATATGCCTTCCGTTATCCAAGGAAGCTTTATGAACAAAAACTTGAACAAGTTGACAAGTTGACGGAATCGCTGACCAGGGGAGCTGAAAAGCTCTATACTGCTAAAAGCGATTCGCTTTTACAACTGAAGAGAAGATTGGTTCGAAGTCACCCAGAAGAACTGAGGAAAGTGTCTGCTGAAAGGCACGGAAGGACAACGAGGGCTTTAAACAGGGCGATGACGGCCGTCTTATCTGAAAAGCGAAAAGAGTTTGATGGAATACTGTCTACGCTTGAAGCCTTAAGCCCATTGAAAATCATGGACCGAGGCTATAGCCTTGCATACACAGAAGATGGGGAACTGATCAAAACAGTCACCCAGGTAAGACCTGAACGGAAAATAAAGGTGAAGCTTTCTGATGGAAGCATTCAATGTATCGTGACAGATATCAAGGAGAGTGAAAACGATGGCAGATGAAAAAAAACTAAGTTTTGAGCAGGCGATGGATCAACTGGAGACTATTGTTGAAAAACTTGAAGAAGGCGATGTGCCTTTGGAAGAAGCGATCTCTTTTTATAAAGAAGGAATGGAATTATCCAAGCTTTGCCATGATAAGCTAAAGAATGTGGAAGAACAACTGGCCCAGATCATTACTGAAGATGGACGGACTGAGGGTTTCTCCATAAATGAGGAGGAATAGTATTGCATCCTGTTTCACTTGATTCTTTTACAACAAAATACAAGACTCTTGTAGAGGAAAGGCTAAGGGAGGCGGTTGGTGCCCTTGATACGCCGGAGAATCTTGCTAAGGCGATGCTTTATTCACTGGAAGCAGGCGGGAAAAGGATCCGCCCGCTGCTCGTTTTCGCTGTAATCGATGCATTCGGGAAAGACCCGCAAGATGGACTTGATGCTGCTGCGGCAATCGAAATGGTCCATACTTATTCACTGATTCATGATGATCTGCCGAGTATGGACGATGATGATTTGAGAAGAGGAAAGCCAACGAACCATAAAGTTTTCGGTGAAGCGACTGCCATCCTTGCAGGCGACGCTTTATTGACATTGAGTTTCAACATGCTGGCGGATATCCCTGAGGATACAGCACCTGCTACTGTAAAGCTGGCGTTGATTAAGGGATTATCAACTGCCGCTGGTGCTCCGGGCATGGTGGGCGGCCAGGTAGCAGATATGGAAGGGGAAAATAAAGAGCTGACTCTTGAGCAGCTTGAATATATCCATATTAATAAAACGGGGAAATTGCTCGAATACAGTATCATTGCGGGGGCAGAAATTGCCGGGGCAACTAAGGAGCAAAAGGATGTAATGTCCAAGTTTGCCTATCATATTGGCCTGGCATTCCAGATACGTGATGATATCCTCGACCTTGAGGGTACAGAAGAATTGATCGGCAAGCCGGTTGGCAGCGATACAGCTAACGAAAAAAGCACGTATCCTGCTTTGCTTGGATTAGCCGGAGCCAAAGAAGCACTTGATTACCATTTGCGAAGCGCGAAAGATTCACTTGACAAAAGCGGGCTTGAGGTTGGGATTCTTGACCAGATCACCGATTTGATTGGACTGCGTAACCATTAGAGCAATCGTTGAGAATAGTGCAATAGTGTGCTATAATTGGCTGTTAGCACGGTAGTGTTGGCAGCTTTTTTTATACATAAATTAGAAAAATAGATGCCATATTTTCAGGTAGTGCTTGAAAACCTTTCTTTACTTAATATATGGTATTACTAACAACTTTTTCAGAATATGAATAAACAACGCGGAATAATAAGTCAGAAATGAAAGTGAGTGGTCCGAAATGGATCTTTTATCAATAAAAGACCCTTCCTTCTTAAAAAATCTTTCGAATAAGGAATTGGAAGAGTTAAGCAGGGAGATTCGGCAGTTTTTAATCGAAAAACTATCAGTTACAGGCGGACACATAGGACCTAACCTCGGTGTTGTCGAATTAACGATTGCCCTTCATAAGTGTTTTGACAGCCCGAAGGATAAATTTCTTTGGGATGTCGGCCATCAATCATACGTACATAAAATCCTGACCGGAAGAGCATGTCAATTTGATACGTTAAGGCAGCATAAAGGACTGTGCGGTTTTCCTAAAATGATTGAAAGTGAGCATGATGTCTGGGAAACAGGCCATAGTTCGACTTCACTTTCAGCTGCTATGGGGATGGCGATTGCCCGGGACCTGAAAAGGGAAGATTCCCATATCGTTCCAATTATCGGTGACGGTGCTCTTACAGGAGGAATGGCTTTAGAGGCCTTGAACCACATCGGGCATGAAAAGAAGAAGCTGATTGTCATTTTGAATGATAACGAAATGTCGATCGCTCCAAATGTGGGAGCTTTGCATAGTGTGCTTGGCCGCCTTCGGACCGCTGGTAAGTACCATTGGGTAAAAGATGAACTTGAATACTTGTTAAAAAAGGTTCCTGCTATTGGCGGTCAGCTCGCAGCGACTGCCGAAAGGATAAAGGACAGTTTAAAATATCTGTTTGTTTCAGGAATCTTTTTCGAGGAATTAGGATTTACTTATCTTGGACCAGTAGATGGCCATGATTACGACGACTTGTTTGAAAACCTTGCATATGCAAAAAAACAGGAAGGGCCTGTATTGTTGCATGTGATCACGAAAAAGGGCAAGGGATATAACCCGGCTGAAAACGATAAAATTGGCACTTGGCATGGAACCGGACCTTATAAAATGGAAACCGGTGATTTTGTGAAGCCAGAATTCTCACCTCCAGCCTGGAGTAAGCTGGTTAGTGAGACAGTAAGGAAAATCGCGAGGACGGACGAACGTATCGTTGCTGTAACGCCTGCTATGCCTGTTGGTTCGAAGCTTGAGGGCTTTGCCAGCGAATTCCCTGACAGAATGATCGACGTCGGAATCGCTGAACAGCATGCGACGACGTTTGCCGCAGGACTGGCAACGCAAAATATGAAACCATTCTTGGCAATCTATTCAACCTTCCTGCAGCGCGCATATGACCAGGTGGTCCATGATATTTGCCGCCAGAACCTGAATGTGTTCATTGGAATTGACCGTGCCGGACTCGTTGGTGCTGATGGCGAAACTCACCAGGGCGTATTTGATATCGCCTTTTTAAGGCACTTGCCTAATATGGTATTGATGATGCCGAAAGATGAAAATGAAGGACAACATATGGTATACACGGCCATAAAGTATGACGAAGGCCCGATTGCCATGCGTTATCCACGAGGCAATGGACTAGGTGTACCAATGGATGAAGAGTTGAAAGAAATCCCAATTGGAACCTGGGAAGTGCTTCGTGAAGGTGAAGACGCAGCCATCCTGACATTTGGAACCACGATTCCGATGGCAATGGAGGCAGCAGAGATTCTGGCAAAACAGGGTGTATCAGTAAAAGTAGTCAATACCCGTTTTATCAAGCCTCTGGATGAAGAGATGCTGGTTGGCATCCTGAATGATAATATGCCGATTCTTACGATTGAGGAAGCTATCCTTCAGGGTGGATTCGGCAGCTTCGTGCTAGAAATGTCCCATGACCTGGGCTATCAGCATGTAGAAATCGACAGGATGGGAATCCCAGATCAATTCATTGAGCATGGCAGTGTCGATAAGCTTCTTGAAGAAATTGGAATGACAACAGAAGATGTCGTCTTGCGAATGCAGAAGCTTGCGAGACAGAAACAAAAAAGGGCGTAGCAAATGAAAATCAAAAAAGAACGATTAGATGTACTGCTTGTTGAACGCGGTCTTGCCGAAACAAGGGAGAAGGCCAAACGGACAATCATGGCGGGGCTCGTCTATTCCAATGAAAACCGACTGGACAAGCCTGGTGAAAAGGTTAGCAGTGACATTCCATTGATGGTAAAAGGAAATGTCCTGCCATACGTAAGCCGTGGAGGATTGAAGCTTGAAAAGGCATTAAAGGTTTTTGATCTTGATGTTCAAGGGAAAACGCTGCTGGATATCGGAGCTTCGACTGGCGGCTTTACCGATTGTGCCCTTCAAAACGGCGCTGAGATGTCTTACGCCTTGGATGTCGGCTACAACCAGCTAGCCTGGAAGCTTCGTCAGGATGTACGTGTCGTCGTGATGGAGCGGACAAACTTCCGCTATGTGAAACCGGAGGACCTAATTAAAGGGATGCCGAATTTTGCAAGCATAGATGTATCTTTCATATCACTTCGGCTGATATTGCCTGTGTTAAAAACTTTACTGGTAACAGGCAGCGATGTTGTCGCTCTCGTCAAGCCGCAATTTGAGGCCGGAAGAGAACAAGTTGGCAAAAAAGGTATCGTACGTGACAGGAAGGTCCACGAACAAGTTTTGGACAGAATCATTTCTTTTTCGATAGAAGAGGGCTATGATGTTATGGATCTAAGCTTCTCGCCGATCACAGGCGGTGATGGCAATATCGAATTCCTGCTTCATCTTCAGTGGAACAACACAGCAGAAGAGAAAGGCAGTCTGTTGCTGAAGACCAAGCCTGAAGCAGTCGTAACTGAAGCGCATAATGAACTAAAATCAAAGCAAACCAGCGAAGAAGAATAGGCTGAATAAGCCTGTTCTTTTTTGTGTGATTTTGAAATTTTATGAAGTTTACAGTGGAATAAGACATAATGCTATAGGTTTTAGGTTTTGGTAATGCTATTGTTGAATATTAAAAACCTGTTGTTTGTAGTGGAAGGCGCGTAGACTCCTGCGGGATGAGAAAGTCACGGGAGACCCCGCAGGCGCTAAAAGCGCCGAGGAGGCTCCCGGACTTCCCGCGGAAAGCGAAGCGCCTGGAACGAAAATCAACAGCCGAATTTATAGTGCCATTTTCAGAAGAAACTCTTCTTATAGAAAGTTCACCACTTCGTCAATTCCATCGATAACTTTTGCCGAAAGTCCACGAATGATTGTACATTCTGTTGAAATCGGCTAACATATGAGTATATGAATGTTTCGGATATATCCAGGGGTGATATTAATGAATAAAGGACAGCGACATATTAAAATCCGTGAATTAATCGCGAGTAAAGATATCGAGACGCAGGATGAACTTGTCGATCGGCTGAAGGCTGCCGGTTTTAATGTTACACAGGCGACAGTTTCACGTGACATCAAGGAGCTCCATCTTGTAAAGGTTCCTTTGATTGATGGCAGATACAAATACAGTCTTCCTGCAGATCAGCGGTTCAATCCATTGCAAAAATTAAAAAGGTCGTTGATGGATGCTTTTATCCGGATTGACCAGGCAGGCCACCTTTTAGTAATGAAAACTCTGCCTGGCAATGCAAATGCGATCGGCGCACTGATTGATAATCTCGATTGGGAAGATATTCTTGGCACGATTTGTGGAGACGATACCATCTTGATTATTTGCCGTACTCCAGAGGATACTGAGCAAGTCACAAATCGTTTTCTCGAAATGCTGTAAATGAGGTGACGTTTGCTTGTTAAATGAATTATCGATACGAAACTTCGCAATAATTGAATCATTATCCGTTTCTTTTAATAAAGGGCTTACCGTACTCACGGGTGAAACAGGGGCTGGGAAATCCATCATCATTGATGCCATCCACCTGCTCGTGGGCGGAAGGGGTTCAGCAGAATTCGTTCGCCATGGCGAAGATAAAGCTGAAATTGAAGGTTTATTCCATCTGGAAGGTGAAAATCATCCGAGTTATGGAAAAGCAGCTGAATTTGGCATTGAAATTGAAGATGCCATGATTGTTTTAAGAAGAGATATTTCAGCGAGTGGAAAAAGCGTCTGCAGAATTAATGGCAAGCTTGTCACGATTGCAGTCCTGCGTGAAGTAGGTTCGACCTTGATTGACATTCATGGTCAGCACGAGCACCAGGAATTGATGGATGAGACAAAGCATATCAATCTGCTGGACCAATTTGGTGCAGATGAAATCCTGCCTGCCCTTCATGAATACCAGCAGGTTTACCGTTCATTTGAACAAACACAGAAAAAGCTGAAAAGCTTAAGTGAAAATGAACAGCAAATGGCCCATAGACTTGATTTGATCCAGTTCCAACATGATGAAATCCTCTCAGCGGGCCTACAGATGAACGAGGATGAAGAGCTTTTTGAAGAGAAGCGTAAGCTTGGCAACTTCGAAAAGATTTACGAGAGCATCCAAACCAGTTATTCAGCTTTACAGGGTGAGCAAAAGGGCCTTGACTGGATTGGTCTAGTAATGGATAACCTGCAGAATGCAGCTGATTTGCATCCAGACTATAAAAATGTCGCTGACATTGTAGCGAACAGTTTTTATATGCTGGAAGACGCAACGAGAACTATCAGGAATGAACTTGATTCCCTTGAATATGACCCGCAGCGCTTGATTGAAATCGAAGACAGGCTAAATGAAATCAATCAATTGAAGCGTAAATATGGGAAAACGATAGAAGAAATCCTCGAGTATTCTTCGAAAATCGAAGAAGAAATTGAGACGCTACAAAATAAAGAAGTTCATATCGGCCAGATGGAAAAGGAGCTTACATCGCTTAAGAAGGATTTGCGCATCGAGGCCAATAACCTGACTCAGACTCGCAGGAAATGGGCGAAAAAGCTTGCAAAATTAATCCATAAAGAACTAAAAGAGCTGTATATGGAGAAGACGGTATTTGACCTAAGAATCGACGCGGATTCTGACCATTTTCATAAAAATGGCGCAGATAAGGTTGAATTTTATATCTCGACAAATCCAGGAGAACCACTGAAGCCTCTGTCAAAAATTGCATCCGGAGGAGAACTTTCTCGGATCATGCTCGCCCTGAAAAGTATCTTCTCAAAACATCAGGGTGTTACTTCAATCATTTTCGATGAAGTGGACACAGGAGTCAGCGGACGGGTTGCACAATCGATTGCAGAAAAAATCTATAATGTGTCGACTGGATCCCAGGTTCTGTGCATTTCGCATTTGCCTCAAGTTGCTGCTATGGCAGATACCCACCTATATATCGCAAAGGTCATAAAGAATGGAAGGACGAAAACATCCGTCACTCCACTTTCTTCCTCTGAAAAGGTAAAGGAAATTGTCAGGATGATATCAGGCGTTGAAGTTACAGACCTCACGAAACAGCATGCTGAAGAATTACTGAAGCTTGCCCAGAATATGAAGGCCGTTACATGAAAAGCTATCCATAATGGGTAGCTTTTTTATTTTTATACAGGTTATAAATGCGGGGAGTCGAGGCAAAATTAAAGATGTAGCCATTTTCGATGTGTGTGGACTAGAAGCGAGGAGAGTGAATGGATTTGAAAAAAGATTTTCTCAGAAAATTTATTGGTGGAATTCTCCTTGTTTCATTAATTGCTTTAGGATTTGCAAAACCAGTACATGAATATTTATCTATTCCAGGAGATATAACATTATTCGAGGGGCAAAAGCTTGATTTCCAGGCAAATGCAGTCCAAGTTTCAGCTCTCGTAAAAGACTCAAATATCGCAGTGGATCAAAAAGGTGAAACCTTGTCTCTAGAGGCAAAAAGGCATGGGAAGGATGAAATGGTCCTTGAACTAGCAGGTTTCCCGGTTAAAAAAGTCGATGTAAATGTCTTGAAGGATTTCAAGGTCAGGCCAGGCGGTCAATCAATAGGTGTAAAGCTGAATACGGTTGGTGTCCTTGTGGTCGGACATCACCAGGTTCAGGCAGATGAAGGAAGAGTGTCACCAGGTGAAAAGGCAGGAATAAAAAAAGGCGATATCATCACAGAAATCAATGGACAGCAAATTGAAAAAATGGCGGACGTTGGCCCGTTTGTAAAACAAGCTGGGGAAGATGGCAAGCCATTGGATGTTGTAATTAAAAGGGAAAATGAAAAAATCAAAACGAAACTTCAGCCAGAAAAGGATGTAAATGAAAACACCTATAAGCTTGGGTTGTATATACGCGATTCAGCTGCAGGAATCGGGACGATGACTTTTTATCATCCTCAGTCAAAAAAATATGGAGCGCTGGGTCATGTTATTTCCGACATGGATACGAAAAAGCCAATCGTCGTAGGAGATGGGCAAATCGTAAGATCGACAGTTACTTCGATTGAAAAAGGCGGTAAAGGCAATCCGGGGGAAAAGCTTGCTCGCTTTTCATCTGACCGGGAAGTAATTGGGAATATCCGGAGGAACAGTCCTTTTGGAATCTTTGGAGAACTGAACAAAGATATTTCAAATGGCGTATTTGATAAACCCTTGCCAATTGCGCTTTCACATCAAGTAAAAGAAGGTCCGGCGAAAATCCTGACGGTCGTGAATAATGACGAAGTAAACCTTTTTGATATAGAAATTGTCAGCACAATCCCACAAAAATTCCCAGCAACGAAGGGGATGGTCATTAAGGTAACTGACCCGGAACTGTTGGAAAAAACAGGTGGAATTGTCCAGGGAATGAGCGGCAGTCCGATTATCCAGGGAGATAAGTTAGTGGGAGCTGTAACCCATGTCTTTGTAAATGACCCAACAAGTGGATATGGTGTCCATATAGAATGGATGCTGAACGAAGCAGGCATAGACATTTACGAAAAACCAAGAGAGCAGGCAAGCTAATACAGGAATTCGGCGGCGGCAAATAGCCGCCTTTTCTTTATGTGTAAACAATATATAGACGCCGCAAGAGCGTGACGGACAGAAATCAAAGTAAATCACGAAAAAGTGTCCGTCATAAGGGATATGACGGACAGAAATTGAAGAAAACCACGAAAAAGTGTCCGTCATCAGTGGCATGACGGACAGAAATCAAAGTAAATCACGAAAAAGTGTCCATCACCAGGGATATGACGGACAGAAATCAGTCAAAAATCATGAGAAAGTGTCCGTCATCAGTGGCATGACGGACACAAATTAATGAAAATCATGAAAAAGTGTCCGTCATCAGGGGCATGATGGACAGAAATTAATGAAAACCATAAAAAAGTGTCCGTCATCAGGGATATGACGGACAGAAATTGAAGAAAACCACGAAAAAGTGTCCGTCATCAGGGGCATGACGGACAGAAATTAATGAAAACCATAAAAAAGTGTCCGTCATAAGGGATGTGACGGACAGAAATCAAAGTAAATCACGAAAAAAGTGTCCCTCACCAGGGATATGACGGACAGAAATCAGTGAAAATCATGAAAAAGTGTCCGTCATCAGGGTAAGACGAGCAAAAGTCTTAAAAAATTACGAAGGTGTTATCTTTCGACGGGGAGGCTCACCGCCAGTGAGGAAGAATTCGCTTATTGAAAAAAGCCGGCAGTTGGGTTTTGTTATAATTCTTCCAGCGGATAACCTGGACGGAAATCAACAGTCTAAGTAAAAAGTGTTTCATTATAGGAATCATCCCAAAACCAAGATTATTCGACAAAATATCTATCACTTTTTTGTCAACTATCGAAATAAGTCGAAAAACAAAGGAAAATGAAGCATTTATAAGAAAATATTACTTTTTTAAGAAAAAATTAAAAATAAGAGGAATTTCTGTTGCATTGTCGAATTAGTCATTTAGAATAGAATTTAGAGAAGATAATGTTTGTGATCATAATTGGATTGAGGAGGAACCAAGTAGTGAACAAAATAAAAGTATGCGTAGTTGATGACAACAGAGAATTAGTAGGTCTTCTTGAGGAATATATTTCCTCTCAGGATGATATGGAGATTGTTGGAGTTGCCCATAATGGCCAGGAATGTTTAGAAATGCTCGAAGATACAGATCCTGATGTCCTGCTTTTAGATATTATTATGCCGCACCTTGATGGGCTGGCGGTCCTGGAGAGACTTCGTGAAATGAAGAAGGGTATCATTCCAAATGTAATCATGTTGACTGCGTTTGGCCAAGAAGATGTAACAAAGAAAGCTGTAGACCTTGGGGCATCCTATTTCATTCTAAAACCGTTCGATATGGAGCAGCTGGCAGGACATATCCGTCAGGTAAGCGGCAAGGCGAAATCAGTTGCTCGCAAACCATCGTCATCAATCAATTATGGCAGAAATGCGGAACAAAAGCCTAAAAATCTTGATGCAAGCATTACAAGCATCATCCATGAAATTGGCGTCCCTGCACATATTAAAGGTTATATGTACTTGCGTGAGGCCATTTCAATGGTATATAACGATATTGAACTACTTGGCTCGATCACAAAAGTCCTCTATCCGGATATCGCTAAGAAATTCAATACAACGGCAAGCCGTGTAGAACGTGCAATCCGCCATGCGATTGAAGTGGCGTGGAGCAGAGGGAATATTGATTCTATTTCCTCGCTGTTTGGTTATACTGTTTCGATGTCCAAGGCAAAGCCGACAAATTCTGAATTCATCGCGATGGTCGCTGACAAGCTGCGCCTTGAGCATAAGGCTTCTTGAAGGAGTTAGGGAAGAGTTAGCTATTTATTCATACTATTTTATGGAACATCTTACTTTATCACGGTATTACCGTCCTAAAGTAAGATGTTTTTATATGCCTGAATATTGGTATTCCATGAGTTTGAATATTATCATGTATATATAGCGAAGGATTCCATAAAAAAAACGCCCTGTAGGCGTTTTTTGGATTTATTTTTCTTTTTCTTTTTCAAGTTCCGTCAATTTTTGAATAAGGATATGTTGGGGCATATGCATGATTTGTTCAATAGGCACTCCGAGTTTTTCGGAAAGCTTTACAGCAGTCTCAGCAGAAATATGTAATGGCCTCATTGTCTTACCTCCAAATTGAAAAGATAGGTGTGATAGTTTATGACTCTTATTTTAGCACATCGCGGCTATGCAGCAGAATATCCTGAAAACACTTTGCTTGCTTTTAAAGAAGCGGAAACAGCAGGTGCAGAGGGATTGGAGCTCGATGTCCAGATGACAAAAGACGGTGAGCTAGTTGTGATTCATGATGAGAAGGTTGATCGTACAACGGATGGCACTGGACTCGTAAAGGACTACAATTTAAAGGATTTAAGAAAATTGGATGCCCGATACAAATTCGAGGCTATACCAAAAAAAGAACCGATCCCTACTTTAGATGAAGTTCTGGAATGGTTAACCGGAACCAAAATGGTCTGTAATATTGAATTAAAAAATAGTATCATCCCTTATGAAGGTATGGAGGAAAAGGTCATAAATATGGTTAGGTCTTATGACTTATCAGACAGGATCATCATTTCATCCTTCAATCATTACAGCATTGTCCAAAGCTATTTGCTTGCTCCAGAGATTGAAATCGCACCTTTGCTTTCCGAAGGATTATACATGCCATGGATATACGCACAGTCGATAAAAGCTAAAGGCTTTCATCCTCACTGGCGGGCTGCGCCGGATCAAATTGTCATGGCTTCGCTGGAAAGCGGGATTGAAGTGAGACCATATACTGTAAATAAAGAGACAGAGCTGGAAAGGTTGTTCAAGGTTAATTGCAGTGCGATCATAACAGATGATCCTGCAAAGGCAAGGAGAATTAGAGAAAAAATAAAACAGGCCTGAATTCAAGGCCTGTTTTGCTTTTTATTGCTATCAGGTATTCGGAAATATGCCTGGACTTTATTTCTTTTGCGATCACGATGCAGGATAAAACCAGCGATGAACCCCAGTCCCGCCAGGAAAAAAAGAAGTCCCGCCAAGAATTGAAGCCCTAAATTTGGGAAAGGCGCCTGCAAGATTCCAAACACCATGTCTCGCATAAGTTTTACCCCTAAAGCAGCGATGACGCCTGGTATCAACATAATGATTAATGCTATGATCCTGATCATTTGGTTTCCCCTCGTTATTTGTCCTCTTCTAAAAAGTATACTCAACCCCGTGTTTTTCCGCAATATAAGTTGTTCAAGGAGCATTACTTACAGAAGAGTTGGAAAACAAAGAAATTTGTCAGCGCATTCAAAAAGAATTACAATAATAGTGAAAGATTTTGCACACTAGAAAATTGGACCTATGAAATATTTTTCCAGATATGTGGTGGATATTATGCAGAAAGTAATGATTGTAGGAGCGGGTAAGGGTGGAACGGCCATCCTGAACATTTTCAAAGAGACTGCAGATGTTATAGCTGTAATTGACCTTAATCCTGACGCCCCTGGAATTCTCGCGGCGCAAAATGCTGGCATCCAAACCGGAACAGATTGGCATCAATATATGTCAGAACATCTGGATATCATCATCGAAGTGACAGGTGAGGAGGAAGTCTTCAAGGAATTAAGGGAGGCCCGCGGTAAAAACACAGTACTGATTCCCGGCAGTGTCGCATTCCTACTGGCGACCCTTTTAGAGGAAAAAGAAGAGTTAATAAAAACTCTCAGAAAAATTACATATGAGCATGACTTGATTTTTAACTCTTCTGGAGATGGTATGGTAGTCATCAATACAGAAGGAATCATAACTTTGTTTAATAAGAGCGCTGAGAAAATTATCGGAACAACAAGAGAACAGGCAGAAGGGCAACATGTTTTAGAAATAATACCAACAAGCAAGCTTCCAAGAATTTTGAACACGAGGAAGACAGAGTCCAACCAGGAATTATTGCTCCCGAATGGGTCAAAAATCATCACGACAAGAATACCGATCATTGATGAAAATGACCAATTGATTGGAGCGTTCTCTGTTTTTAAGGATATTACAGAAGTTGTAAATCTTGCGGAAGAGATAACGAATCTAAAAGAGATTCAAACAATGCTTCAGGCAATCATAAACTCCAGCGATGAAGCAATTTCTGTGGTAGATGAAGATGGACGGGGGATTTTAATCAATCCTGCTTATACCAGGATAACTGGACTTAAGGAAGAGGAAGTAATCGGGCAGCCAGCCACCGCTGATATATCCGAAGGCGAAAGCATGCACATGAAAGTCCTTAAGACGAGAAGGCCAGTTCGTGGAACAGCGATGAGGGTCGGCCCCAATAAAAAAGAAGTTGTTGTCAACGTAGCGCCCATCATAGTAGATGGAAAGTTAAAGGGGAGTGTCGGGGTTATCCATGATATGTCGGAAATCCAGAGCTTGAATCGGGAGCTGACACGCGCAAGGCAGATTATCAGGACCCTTGAAGCAAAATACTCGTTTGAGGATATTATCGGCCAATCCGAAGAAATGACGATTCCGATTGAACAAGCAAAGCTCGGGGCAAAAACACCTGCTACTGTCCTCCTTCGCGGGGAATCTGGAACCGGGAAAGAATTATTTGCCCATGCGATTCACAATGCCAGCGACCGCAGGTTCAATAAGTTCATACGTGTTAATTGCGCGGCAATTTCTGAATCGCTGCTGGAAAGCGAACTTTTTGGCTACGAAGAAGGAGCGTTTTCAGGTGCTAAACGTGGCGGTAAACGCGGTTTTTTTGAGGAAGCCAATAACGGCAGTATTTTTCTTGATGAAATCGGTGAGCTTCCTGCCAATACTCAGGCCAAATTACTTCGGGTTTTACAGGAGAGAGAAATTGTCCGGGTAGGTGGAACGAAACCTGTACCAATCAATGTCAGGGTTATAGCCGCCACAAATATGAACCTTGAAAAAGCGATTGCAAATGGCAGTTTTAGAGAAGACTTATATTATCGTTTGAACAGAATGCCGATTCATATACCGCCTCTCAGAAGAAGGAAGGAAGACATCCCACTCCTATGTGAAAGGTTGATCCGCAAAATTAATCAAGACTATGGACGTAACGTTGAAGGTGTTTCAGAGGATGCTATTAGAAAGTTGATGGAGTATGATTGGCCCGGAAACGTCAGGGAGCTTGAAAATGTTCTTGGCCGCGCAATTATCTTCTTGAGCTATAGCGAAACGATCATCCGGATTGAGCATTTGCCTGAATTGCAGAAAAGTCAACTGAAGGACAGTGATGATACCATTGGCCAGTCAATTCCGACTGAACCCCTTTCACTCCAGTTGGACAAGTACGAAGCAAAAGTAATCAAATCAACTCTTAAGGCTGTAAAAGGGAATAAAACAGCTGCAGCCAAAGTTTTAGGTGTATCAGTCAGAAATTTATACTATAAGCTTGAAAAATATAGTATTGAAGCAGATGGCATGCAATAATTTTCACACTCTGCAATTTTTTGCATAATATTTTTGAGCAAAAGTAAAGCGTTTTCAACGTTCCGGGTTGGCACAGTTCTTGCATATATAATTAGCGGTGATGCGAGAAGAACAGAAAGGGTTGAATCAGTCATGAAATTAGACTCACTTATCAGCATGGCATCCCAAAATGAAAGGAAAACAGTAGCTGTCGCAGCGGCTGAAGATGCTGAGGTATTAGAGGCAGTTGCTCAAGCTGTAAACCTGGAGCTTGCCGATTTTCTTCTATACGGAAACAAGGAAGAAATCGAAAGAATGATTGCAGCTGATCATCCAGAACTTGCAGACAGCAAACGGGTTAAAATCATTTCCGCGCCGAATAATAATACTGCCGCAGAAATGGCCGTGAAAGCAGTCAATGCGAAAGAAGCCAATGTCGTGATGAAAGGGAATATCCCGACTGCTGCGATTTTGAAGGCTGTCCTAAATAAAGAATATGGGCTGAGGACAGGGGCGGTGCTTTCTCATGTGGCTGTTTTTGAAGTGCCGGGTTACGATCGATTTACAATCGTTACCGATGCAGCTATGAATATTGCGCCAGATCTCGAGCAAAAAGCCCAAATTATCAAGAATGCTGTCAAGGTAGCTCATGCTATAGGGAATGAATTGCCGAAAGTAGCACCACTCGCAGCGGTTGAAGTGATCAATCCGGCCATGCAGGCTACGGTAGATGCAGCTTCATTAACGATGATGAACAAAAGGGGACAAATTCCCGGATGTATCGTGGATGGCCCGCTGGCCCTTGATAATGCGGTTTCACAGCTTGCCGCAGAGCATAAGGGGATAAATAGTGAGGTTGCCGGCAGAGCTGATATCTTGTTAGTCCCAGCAATCGAGGTAGGTAATGTCCTTTATAAATCATTAATTTATTTTGCCAACGCAAAGGTTGGGGCAGTCATTGCCGGAGCAAAAGCACCAATCGTGTTAACATCCAGGGCGGACACTGCTGAAAGTAAGTTATACTCACTTGCATTGGCGTTATGCTCTGCTTCTAAATAATTTACATAAACCAGGGGAGGAATTTTAAATGGAAATTTTCAAGTATCTAGAACAGTACGATTATGAGCAGGTTGTATTTTGCCAGGATAAACAGTCAGGATTGAAAGCAATCATCGCAATTCATGATACAACTCTTGGACCAGCTTTAGGTGGAACTCGTATGTGGACTTACGCATCAGAAGAGGCGGCGATCGAGGATGCACTTCGCCTTGCTAAAGGTATGACATACAAGAATGCTGCTGCTGGCTTGAACCTTGGTGGCGGTAAGACAGTTATTATTGGCGACCCGCGCAAGGATAAGAACGAAGAAATGTTCCGTGCATTCGGCCGCTATATCCAGGGCTTGAATGGAAGATATATCACTGCAGAAGATGTGGGTACTACTGTTGCAGATATGGACTTAATCCATGAGGAAACTGATTATGTAACTGGTATCTCACCAGCTTTCGGTTCATCAGGAAATCCATCCCCGGTAACGGCTTACGGCGTATACAGAGGAATGAAGGCAGCTGCTAAGGAAGCGTTTGGTACAGATTCCCTAGAAGGAAAGACAATCGCAGTTCAAGGGGTAGGCAATGTGGCATTTAATCTTTGCCGCCACCTCCATGAAGAAGGCGCTCAGCTGATCGTTACTGATATTAACAAGGAAGCAGTACAAAGAGCTGTTGAGGAATTCGGTGCTAAAGCGGTTGAGCCGGATGAAATCTACAGTGTAGACTGTGATATTTACGCACCATGTGCATTAGGCGCAGTAATCAATGACGAAACAATCCCCCAGTTAAAAGCAAAGGTTATTGCTGGAGCTGCAAACAACCAGCTAAAGGATACAAAACATGGAGATATCATCCATGAAATGGGTATTGTGTATGCGCCTGACTATGTCATCAATGCTGGCGGTGTAATTAATGTTGCAGATGAGCTTTACGGCTATAATGCTGAAAGAGCAATGAAAAAGGTTGAAACTATTTACAACAATATTGAAAAAGTAATCGAAATTGCTAAAAGGGATGG
Source organism: Mesobacillus sp. (assembly GCF_047739415.1). Classification (GTDB taxonomy): domain Bacteria; phylum Bacillota; class Bacilli; order Bacillales; family Cytobacillaceae; genus Mesobacillus. Next base: position 17,181 of record NZ_JBIQOE010000165.1, read on the forward strand.
AATTCCTACTTATAAAGCGGCTGACCGTATGGCAGAAGAACGTATCGAAAGAATGCGCAACTCTCGCAGCCAATTCCTGCAAAACGGCCACCATATCCTTAGCCGCCGTTAATATAGGCTCATATCGAAAAAATTGTTGCTGTTAAACATGATAAGGCTTTGTTTATCAAGTGTATTACCAAGCCTCGAAGTCAATAATCATGTGGTTGAGTTATACAAATAGCAATGATGAATTCGAAAACAACCTATAAAAGGTTCTGCAGAGATCGCTGAATATTTGTTTCGGCGCCTCTGCTGTTTCCTAAAATGTTACTGACGTATCGCGGATTTTTATATTCCGCGAGCAAATTGGAGGTTTAACTGTGCAACAAACAGAACATCGGATTCTAGTTATTAATCCAGGATCTACATCAACGAAAATTGGAGTATTTGACAATGAGGTTTCTGTTTTTGAAAAAACGATCCGTCATGATTCAGCTGTCATCAACTCCTATGAAACCATCATCGACCAATACGAATTCAGGAAGAATACGATACTTGAAACGCTTGATACTGAAGGGATCAACATTTCAAAATTGAGTGCTGTTTGTGGGCGCGGCGGGCTTTTACGGCCAATCGAAGGCGGAACATATGCAGTGAATAATAAGATGCTCGACGACCTGCGAGCAGGTTATTCAGGCCAGCATGCATCAAATCTGGGAGGTATTCTTGCATATGAAATTGCATCAGGCTTGAATATCCCTTCCTTTATCGTCGACCCGGTCGTGGTCGATGAACTTGACCCGGTTGCGCGAGTATCGGGATTCTCGCTCATTGAACGAAAAAGCATTTTCCATGCATTGAACCAAAAGGCAGTAGCCCGCAGGGTTTCGAAAGAGCTGGGTAAAAAATATGAAGAGCTGAACTTGATTATTACCCATCTTGGCGGCGGTATCACTGTTGGCGCCCATAAAATGGGAAGAGTTGTTGATGTGAATAACGGTCTGCACGGCGATGGTCCATTCAGTCCAGAACGTGCAGGTACAGTACCGGCGGGTGACCTTGTTCAGCTATGTTTTTCCGGTGATTATTTCCGCGAAGAAATAATGAAAAAACTAGTCGGCCAGGGCGGCCTTGTGGGATATCTTGGCACGAATGATGCAGTTAAGGTCGAAAAAATGATCAAGCAAGGAAATGCTAAGGCAAAGCTTGTATATGAAGCAATGGCTTACCAGGTAGCAAAGGAAATCGGTTCTGCAAGTGCTGTCCTTGCCGGGAAAGTGGACGCGATTGTACTGACTGGCGGGCTTGCTTACGGCAAAGAGTTCGTCCAGGAAATCACTGAACGAATCAATTGGATCGCGGACGTTATTGTCCACCCGGGTGAAAACGAACTGCAGGCCCTTGCTGAAGGAGCCCTCCGTATCCTGCGCGATGAAGAAAAAGTAAAAGAATATCCGGGCAGATAAAAATCCCTAATTTATAGGACCAGCCAGAGCCTGGAGCAGAAATCAGCAATCAAATAAATAATGTTAAACCATATATAGAGGAGGGATCCAGATGGCTCAAGAATATGATTTGGTCATTCTTGGAGGCGGTACAGGCGGATACGTAGCAGCAATCAGAGCTTCTCAGCTTGGCTTGAAAACTGCCATCGTTGAAAAAGGAAAGCTTGGCGGAACATGTCTGCATAAAGGCTGTATCCCAAGCAAGGCATTGCTTCGCAGTGCTGAGGTTTATGCTACAGCAAAGAAAAGCGAAGACTTTGGCGTGACGACAGGTGAAGTTGGTGTCAATTTCGTAAAGGTACAGGAAAGAAAAGAAAAAATCGTCGAGCAGCTGCACCGCGGTGTACAGCACCTGATGAAACAAGGGAAAATCGATGTTTATGAAGGTTTGGGAAGAATCCTTGGTCCATCCATCTTCTCACCAATGCCAGGCACCATCTCTGTAGAAATGAACAATGGCGAAGAAAATGAAATGCTGATCCCTAAGAATGTCATCGTTGCGACAGGATCCAGACCTAGAACATTGCCTGGTCTTGAAGCCGATGGCCAATATGTGATGACGTCAGATGAAGCGCTTGTGATGGAGGATCTTCCTAAGTCTATCATCATCGTCGGCGGTGGTGTAATCGGCATCGAATGGGCTTCCATGCTTGCTGATTTTGGATCTGCTGTCACTGTGATTGAGTATGCGGACCGTATTGTTCCAACAGAGGACAAGGAAGTTTCAAGAGAAATGCAGCGCGCAATGAAGAAAAAAGGCGTAAAAATTGTAACGAACGCAAAAGTTTTATCAGAGACACTGCAAAAAGGCGAAGGTGTCACGATCAGCGCTGAGGTTAAAGGTGAAACGAAAGAATTCACTGCTGAAAAATTGCTTGTCTCTGTTGGACGCCAGGCAAATGTTGAAGGAATCGGCCTTGAGAATACAGAAATACAGCTGGAAAGAGGTTTCATCCAGACAAACGAGTTTTTCCAGACAAAAGAATCCCACATCTATGGAATTGGCGATGTCATTGGCGGCTTGCAGCTAGCACACGTGGCGTCACATGAGGGTATAGTGGCTGTTGAGCACATTGCCAATCAAAATCCACACCCAATCGACTATACGCTCGTCTCAAAATGTATTTACAGCTCTCCAGAGGCCGCCAGCGTTGGACTGACTGAAGATGAAGCTAAAGAAAAAGGTCACGATGTGAAAATAGGCAAATTCTCCTTCAAGGCAATCGGAAAAGCGCTTGTATATGGTGAATCCGATGGTTTTGTGAAAATTGTAGCTGACAAGGAAACCAATGATATTTTGGGTGTCCATATGATCGGCCCGCATGTAACGGATATGATCTCAGAAGCGGGACTTGCAAAAGTTTTAGATGCTACACCATGGGAAATTGCCCATACCATCCATCCTCACCCGACATTGTCCGAGGCAATTGGTGAAGCTGCCCTTGCAGTGGATGGCAAAGCAATCCATTCTTAATTTCTATTTTATAAACAAGAGCTCTTTTCCCTGGAAAAGAGCCTTGTACGAACAATTGGGAGGTATAAAGATGGCAGAAAATCGTCACGCTGCACTTGGCTTAAGTGATGAAAAGGTTTTGGATATGTATGAAACAATGCTGTTGGCCCGCCGGCTGGATGAGCGGATGTGGCTGTTGAACCGTGCCGGGAAAATCCCGTTTGTCATTTCCTGTCAAGGACAGGAAGCGGCACAGGTAGGAGCAGCTTTTGCTCTAGATCGTGAAAAGGATTATGTACTTCCATACTACCGTGACATGGGAGTGGTCTTAACTTTTGGCATGACTGCAAAAGACCTGATGCTTTCCGGTTTTGCCAAAGCGGAAGACCCAAACTCTGGGGGCCGCCAGATGCCTGGACACTTCGGTCAAAAGAAGAACAGGATCGTCACAGGTTCTTCACCGGTAACAACACAGGTTCCTCATGCTGTTGGAATCGCTCTTGCAGGCAAAATGGAGAAGAAGGACTTAGTAACATTCGTTACGTTTGGAGAAGGTTCATCCAACCAGGGGGATTTCCATGAGGGTGCAAACTTTGCGGGAGTCCATAAGCTTCCTGTCATTTTCATGGTTGAGAACAATAAATATGCGATTTCGATTCCTTACGAGAGGCAAGTTGCAGCCGAGAAGGTTTCCGACCGTGCTATCGGTTATGGCATGCCAGGAGTCACTGTTGATGGAAATGATCCTTTAGAAGTTTATAAAGTGGTCAAGGAAGCGGCTGACCGAGGACGCCGCGGTGAAGGGCCGACTCTTGTCGAGGCTGTATCCTACCGCCTGACTCCACACTCATCAGATGATGACGACAGAAGCTACCGTGCGCCAGATGAAGTTGCACAGGCAAAAACGAAGGACCCTATCATTACCTTCGGCGCTTATTTGAAGGAAAATGGCATCATGAATGATGAAAGTGAAAAGGAAATAAACGATCGAATCATGAAGCTGGTTAATGAAGCAACCGATTATGCTGAAAATGCACCGTATGCGGAGCCTGAACATGCTCTGAAATACGTATATGCTGAAGAGTAAGGGGGAACGAAAATGGCGGTAATTTCTTATATAGATGCAGTGACATTGGCAATAAAAGAAGAGATGGAAAGAGATCCAAGAGTTTTTGTCCTCGGTGAAGATGTTGGAAAAAAAGGCGGAGTATTTAAAGCGACACAAGGTTTATTTGAGAAGTTTGGCGAAGATCGCGTTATTGATGCTCCGCTTGCAGAATCAGCGATCGCAGGGGTTGGAATCGGTGCTGCAATGTACGGCATGCGTCCAATCGCCGAAATGCAATTCGCAGATTTCATAATGCCAGCTGTAAACCAGATCATTTCTGAAGCAGCAAGAATCCGTTACCGTTCAAACAATGACTGGAGCTGTCCAATGGTCATCCGCGCTCCTTATGGCGGCGGAGTCCACGGTGCTCTTTATCATTCCCAATCTGTGGAGGCTGTTTTTGCGAATCAGCCAGGCTTGAAAATTGTCATGCCTTCAACTCCTTATGATGTAAAAGGATTATTGAAAGCAGCGATCAGGGATGAAGATCCGGTCTTGTTCTTTGAGCATAAGCGTGCTTACCGACTGATCAAGGGAGAAGTCCCTGAGGATGATTATGTGCTTCCGATTGGCAAAGCAGACGTAAAGCGTGAGGGAGAGGATATCACGGTCATTACTTATGGTCTTGCGGTCCATTTTGCGCTTCAGGCTGCTGAAAGACTTGCGAAGGATGGAATTTCTGCTCATATCCTTGACCTTCGAACTGTATATCCATTGGATAAGGAAGCAATTATCGAGGCTGCTTCGAAAACTGGTAAGGTCCTTCTTGTGACGGAAGACAACAAAGAAGGCAGCATCATGAGTGAAGTTTCTGCGATCATCGCAGAACATTGCCTGTTTGAATTGGACGCACCAATCAAGAGACTGGCAGGACCGGATGTGCCAGCAATGCCTTATGCCCCAACAATGGAGAAATATTTCATGATCAATCCTGATAAAGTTGAAAAAGCAATGAGAGAGCTTGCTGAATTTTAACATATTCATGTTGGAAATAGAATGATTGGAGAAGGAGGGTCCATCTGTGGCAATCGAACAAATCAAAATGCCTCAATTAGGTGAGAGTGTTACCGAGGGAACAATCAGCAAGTGGCTGGTTTCCGTTGGCGACAAAGTAAATAAATACGATCCACTCGCAGAAGTCATGACCGACAAAGTAAATGCTGAAGTACCATCTTCATTTTCAGGTACAATCAAAGAATTGATTGCGGGTGAAGGGGATACAATGGCAGTTGGTGAGGTTATCTGCACAATTGAAATTGAAGGCGGAGCTTCTGAAGAAGCACCGGCCGCTGCTTCAGATTCTGCATCTACATCAAGTGCAAGTGCAACACCAGCACCAGCACCTTCAGCGGATGAGGGAAGCAAGGCTAGATACTCTCCTGCAGTATTAAAGCTGGCTCAGGAAAATAATATTGATTTAACCCAGGTCAAGGGAAGTGGAGCTGGCGGAAGGATTACACGTAAGGATCTTAAGCAAATGATCGAATCCGGTAATATTCCTCAAGCTTCTTCACAGACTGAAGCACCAAAAGAATCAGTTCAGGTTCAAACTAATTCAGCTCAGCCTGCGGCACAAACGCAGCCTGCAGCACAGGCACAGCCAGCTGCGCCTGCTCCGTCTGTCCCAGTTGCTGCCGGTGACATTGAAATCCCAGTGACTGGCGTTCGCAAGGCGATTGCCGCGAACATGCTGCGCAGCAAGCATGAAGCACCGCACGCATGGACGATGGTAGAAGTGGATGTTACGAATCTTGTAGAGTACAGGAATGGCCTAAAGGATGATTTCAAGAAGAAAGAAGGTTTCAACCTTACATTCTTTGCTTTCTTCGTGAAGGCAGTTGCCCAGGCATTGAAGGAATTCCCGCAAATCAATTCAATGTGGGCTGGCGATAAGATCATCCAGAAAAAAGAAATTAATATTTCAATTGCAGTTGCTACTGATGATGCACTTTTCGTACCTGTCATTAAGAATGCAGATGAAAAAACAATCAAAGGCATTGGCCGTGAAATCAATGAACTTGCCCAAAAGGTACGCACAGGCAAGCTTCGTTCAGAGGATATGCAAGGTGGAACCTTCACTGTTAACAACACAGGTTCTTTCGGTTCGGTACAATCAATGGGAATCATCAATTACCCACAGGCAGCGATTCTACAGGTTGAATCGATCGTTAAGCGCCCTGTAGTGATGAACAACGGCATGATCGCTGTTCGTGATATGGTGAACCTATGTCTGTCTCTAGATCACCGAGTACTGGATGGCCTGGTTTGCGGCCGTTTCCTTGCAAGGGTTAAAGAGATCCTTGAGAATACATCAAAAGAAACTACTTCAATTTATTAAATAGTATTGAAAGCCGTTGCTAATGCAGCGGCTTTTATTATTTATAAGAAATAAACTTTGTGCACTAAGTTTAGTGTCTAGCTCCAGCGCCTAGCCCTTCGAGGTCGCTTGTCTAGTGTCGCCTCCTAGAAACTCCGAAACTTCAACTCCGCCGGCAGAAGCAAAAAGCGCTTCTTTGTCGGAGTCTCCAGTTTCTGCGTTTCTGGACAGTCGGCTATACTTTTCGATTTCGGTCCGCTCAGGTGAAGTCAAAGGACGACTTCACCGGTCGGCCCCCCGTGGCACACGATGTGCTAGACCCGCCAGCCACAGGACGTGGCGTTATTAGGCGGGCAGCGCTTGTCGGGGCTGACCAAGGCGCTTGCGCTTTTATGTATCACTTCGTTGCTTGAAAAGCATTCCTATACTAAAATATAGAAGAGTATAAAAATTTGAATTTTACTACAATTTTTGGTGAAGGGGGGAAAGCTGTCTGAACTATGGACAGTAAGGTTTATGACGATTGAAAATATGAAAGCTATCTCGTTCAAAGATGCAACATTTGATGATTGGCAGGAAAAAGCTGCTGCTTCATTAAAAGGCAAGCCGATTGATTCTCTTTATACGAATACATATGAGGATATTACGCTTAAACCGCTTTATACAAAAGGGGATCTCCCAGATGGATTGGCCGGAGGTCTGCCTGGTCAGCTAGATTACAGAAGAGGCATCCAATCTCTTGGATACCAGTCAAAGTCCTGGCATATAGCAAACCGCGTCTTTTACTCCGATGTTGAAGAGCTGAAAGGAAAGCTCGATAACGCATTGTCAAAGGGACAAACAGCCATTTCCTTTGATGTAAAACCGGAGTTATTTTCCGATAATCGTGCATTGGTGTCATTCCTCTCTTCCTATAAAAATAAGTACCCTTTAAGCCTGGATGCTGGATTGCTCCAGACGCCATTGCTTGCAGCTTTGGCTATCGCCAGTAAGGATGCTGGGGGTATAGAAAAGCTATCAGGTTTCGTTGCAGTGGATCCTGTTGCCGAAGCAAGTTTGATTGGTGGACTTCCGACGGAGGAAAATGAATTCTTTACCAAATGGTCAAAGGTACTTGAAGAAGCAGCAGAGCAATTACCCGAAGTAAAGACAGTACTGATCAATACCGTCCCATACCATAACAGCGGCGCTAATGCAGTGCAAGAACTGGCTATTGCCGTTTCTACCGGAGTATATCTTCTTCAAAAGTTGCTGGATAATGGATGGGAATTAAAGAAAGCGTTATCAAAAATCGTATTCCATTTTGCGATTGGTTCAAACTTCTTCATGGAAACGGCCAAGCTTAGAGCTGCCAGGCTTCTGTGGAGTAAAACTGCAGAAGCTTTCGGAGCAGAAAATGAAGATCGGAAAATGGTCCTATCTGCTGAAACCTCAAAGTTCACAAAAACTATTTTTGATCCATACGTGAACATGCTCAGGGCTGGAAATGAGGCCTTTGCGGCCGTTTTGGGCGGAATCCAATACCTTCACACTGGAAGCTTTGATGAACCAGCAGGAACTGCTAATCTATTTTCCGAAAGAGTTGCCCGTAATACCCAGTTGGTGCTTAAATCTGAAGCACATCTTGAAAGAGTAGCTGACCCTGCAGGAGGTTCCTGGTATGTTGAGTCACTGACAAAAGAACTGGCTGAAAAAGCCTGGGAGCTATTCCTTGAAATGGATGGCAAGGGCGGTATTTATGAAACGCTGAAATCAGGCTGGCTCCAGGAGCAGATTGCTCAGACAGCTGAAGACCGCGAGCAGGACATTGCTACTCGTAAAAAAAGCATGATCGGAACAAATGTTTATGCGAACCTTTCGGATGATATCAGTGAACCTGTTATCCAAGAGATACAAAGAGATTATATGATTGACTCCCTTGAAGCCATCATAGGTAAAATTGCGTCTGAGAGAACTCTCAAAGATAGTTTTAAAGAGGTGAAACCAAGCTTTACATCTTTAAAATTAAAAAGATTAGCTGAGCCTTATGAAGAATTGAGGTTCAAGGCTATGAAACTTGAGAAAAAGGTTGTGGACCCTATTGTCGGCCTAATTTGCCTGGGTGAGCTGAAGAAGCATAAGGCAAGGGCAGATTTCACTTCCGGCTTATTGTCGGCAGGAGGAATCCATGCTGAAAGAAGCGGCGAGGTGGACACCATTTCAGCAGCGATTCAGTTTATTAACTCGTCAAATGCACGTCAGTTTGTTATTTGCGGCGATCAGTCTGCCTACAATTCTTTTGGGCCAGAGCTGGCGCAGGAGATTACAAGGGAGCACGATGTCAAGCTTTACCTGGCAGGCATCCCTGACGAGAAACAAAGCGAATGGAAAACGTCTGGAATACAGGAGTTCCTGCATGTAAGAAGCAATGCAGTACAGACTCTATCAGGTATGCTTCAGGAAATGGAGGTGGGCGCAAATGCAAAAGCCTGATTTTACTAAAGTACGTTTGTTTGCTGAGGAAAAGGAAGTCAGCAAGGAAGAAGTTGATCGCCATATAAAACAAAAAATAGATGATATGTTATTTGAAACGAATGAGCAGATCAAGGTCAAACCAGTGTACACAAAAGAAGATGTCACATCAACAGAGCATATGGAAGGCATGCCAGGCCTCCCTCCTTATACAAGGGGGCCTTATGCAGCTATGTATGTAAACCGTCCATGGACGGTAAGACAGTATGCAGGCTTTTCGACTGCGGAAGAAAGCAACGCATTTTATAGGCGAAACCTTGCAATGGGGCAAAAAGGTTTGTCTGTTGCCTTTGACCTGGCAACACACCGGGGCTATGATTCTGACCATCCTCGCGTCGAGGGTGACGTCGGGAAAGCAGGGGTGGCGATTGATTCGATTTTAGATATGAAAATTCTATTCGACGGAATCCCGCTCGACCAGATGTCTGTATCAATGACCATGAATGGTGCTGTCCTTCCAATCATGGCGTTCTTTATCGTGACTGCCGAGGAACAGGGTGTGACACAGGATCAATTATCCGGGACGATACAGAATGACATCCTGAAGGAGTATATGGTCAGGAACACGTACATATATCCACCGGAAATGTCGATGAAGATCATTGCCGATATTTTTGAGTACACTTCCAAATATATGCCAAAATTCAATTCAATAAGTATTTCAGGCTATCATATGCAGGAAGCTGGTGCTCCTGCGGATATCGAATTGGCTTACACGCTCGCGGATGGTCTTGAATATGTGAGAACCGGCCTTAAGGCAGGAATCGATATTGATTCATTCGCACCAAGACTGAGCTTCTTCTGGGCGATCGGCATGAACTATTTCATGGAAGTAGCCAAAATGAGGGCTGCCCGCTTTATTTGGGCTAAAATGATCAAGACCTTTAATCCAAAAAATGAAAAATCGATGGCTTTGAGGACTCATTCACAAACATCTGGTTGGAGTCTTACTGAGCAGGATCCATATAATAATGTCATCCGAACCTTGATTGAAGCCCATGCGGCGGCAATGGGGCATACCCAATCATTGCATACGAATGCACTTGATGAAGCCATCGCGCTGCCGACTGATTTTTCAGCGCGCATCGCCCGTAATACACAATTATTTCTTCAGGAAGAAACCGGAATCACAAAGGTCATCGATCCATGGGCAGGCAGTTATTACGTTGAAAGTCTTACCAATTCACTCATCGAGCGTGCCTGGGAGCATATCGAAGAAATTGAAGGTCTTGGCGGGATGGCGAAAGCAATTGAAACCGGTCTTCCAAAGATGCGCATCGAAGAAGCAGCGGCAAGGAGACAGGCTCAGATTGACTCTGGAAAAGAAACGATCATTGGCGTGAATAAATATAAGCTGGATCAGGAGGATCCTCTGGAAATCCTCGATATCGATAATACCGCCGTCCGTGCGAAACAGCTTGAAAGGCTAAAGCAGCTGAAAGAAAATCGTGATGATGAAAAAGCTGAAGCAGCTTTACATGATTTAGCCAGGGTGGCTGAAACAGGCGAAGGCAACCTTCTGGAATATGCAGTTAGGGCGGCTCGAGCAAGGGCGACACTTGGGGAAATTTCAGATGCAATCGAAAAGGCTGCTGGTAGGCATAAAGCAGTCATCCGGTCAGTCAGCGGAGTTTATAGCACAGCCTTCACAAATGGTGAGGAAATTGCCGAAGTCCAGCAAATGACAGAGGAGTTCCTTGAAAATGAAGGACGCAGACCCCGCATCATGATTGCAAAAATGGGACAGGATGGACACGACCGCGGAGCAAAGGTCATTTCAACCGCTTTTGCTGATTTAGGTTTTGATGTGGATATTGGTCCGCTTTTCCAAACGCCTGAAGAAACAGCAGTCCAGGCAGTTGAAAATGATGTCCATGCCATCGGAATCAGCTCTTTGGCAGCTGGACATAAAACTCTTCTGCCACAGCTTGTGAAGGAGCTGAAAAAATTAGGGCGCGAGGATATTGTCGTGATAGTCGGCGGGGTCATCCCGGCTCAGGATTATCAATTCTTGTATGATAATGGAGCAAGTGCGATTTTTGGTCCCGGAACGGTCATTCCTGTTGCGGCACAAAAGGTTTTACGGACTATATATGATCGCCTGGGCTATGAGGAAGTGTCTAGCTAATGGCTGATGAGAAAAAGCCCGAATGGTTCGATCCCGATAAGGCTGATTCGTTTTCAAGTGTAGTGAAGCCTGGAGTGTCGGGCGGAAATGCCGAAAAGCCGGCAGCAAAAGCCGGGCGTTTCGTAAAGAAAAAGAATTCTCGCAGGGTTGATCCGGGTTTACTTGCTGATGAAATCAAGGCTGGGGGCAGGACGGCGCTGGCAAAAGGGATCACATTGATTGAAAGCAATGCGGAGCATGACTTTCAGTCGGCTCAAGCCCTTTTACAGCAGCTTTTGCCTGACTCTGGCCATTCCATCAGGATTGGCATCACGGGTGTGCCGGGAGCTGGCAAGAGTACTTTTATCGAGAGCTTTGGCAGCTATTTATGCGACCTGGGCCATAAGGTTGCAGTCCTGGCGGTAGATCCTACCTCCAGCCTGACTGGTGGCAGCATCCTTGGCGATAAGACGAGGATGGAAAAGCTAGCTCGAAATCCGAGAGCATTTATCAGACCATCACCTTCTGGTGGAAAGCTTGGCGGTGTCCACCGCAAAACGCGGGAAACTATGCTATTATGTGAAGCAGCTGGATTCGATGTCATTCTTGTTGAAACGGTTGGGGTTGGCCAGAGTGAGGTCATCGTCAGGGATATGGTCGATTTCTTCATGCTCCTCGTACTGACTGGTGCCGGTGATGAACTTCAGGGGATGAAGAAAGGAATCATGGAGCTTGCTGATGCAGTCATAGTGAATAAGGCAGATGGTCCAAATGAGCAAACAGCAAATAAGACGAAAGAAGAGTACAACCGGATCCTGCATTTCCTGCAGCCTGCGACAAAAGGCTGGCAGACAGCAGCTATGACGAGTTCAGCACTGCAGAACAAAGGAATTGATGATATCTGGAAAGCAATCTCAACCTTTGAGAGTTTAACGAAAAAAAGTGGAATTTTTGATGAAAGAAGAAGATTCCAGACAAAAGAGTGGCTGAATGATATGATCATCGATCAGCTTCAGGCAAATTTCTTTCATAATCCAGCAATAAAGAACCTGCTTCCTAAGGTAGAAAATGAAGTCATTTCGGGAAACAGGCCAGTAGCTTCAGGTGTCGAGGAGCTATTTAAAGCTTTTTTCGAGACGGAAAAATGAGCTGTCCAGTGGGGGGCAGCTCATTTTGTAGTGCTAATAAAAAGTTAACTATTTAGGCGAAGATCAGGTTAACCGAAGTATAGATCTGAAACTCAAACAGGATGTGCCCGAAGTCGAGCAAAAAGCCAGAGTACGGGAAAAAGATGATTAAACATGTGCCCGAAATTGAGCCAAAAGCCAGAGTAGGGGAAGAAGATGATCAAACATGTGCCCGAAGTTGAGCCAAAAGCGAGAGTACGGGAAGGAGATAGTCAAACATGTAAGCGAAATTGACTAAAACAACAAGTGCAAGCACAGATGGTCGTATTAAAGAAAATCGTTCACGGAGACATTGATTCAGAGATAATCCAAACGACAGCAAATATTATTCAAAAAAAAGCGGACAACGGAATGGTCCGTTGTCCTTCATCTAGGGAGTTTAGGGGTATGGATCTAGCTGTATTGTTACCTTTCCCGGAATCCATAAGAGTTAAACATACTTTGAAAAAATTATTTTAATTGGTATCATATATTTATGTACTAGTTACTATACAGCAGAGGAGAGATGTATCGATGAGCATGGATTTCAATTTTTTCATGAATGATGTAGTCCGCCAGGCTCGCCAGGAAATAGGGGCAGCTGGATACACAGAATTAACAACGAGCGAGGAAGTAGAACAAGCATTGGCTAAAGAAGGCACAACTCTTGTGATGGTAAACTCGGTCTGCGGTTGCGCCGGAGGTATTGCGCGCCCTGCAGCAGCACATGCTGTTCACTATGATAAACGTCCAGATCATCTTGTGACTGTTTTCGCCGGCCAGGATAAGGAAGCGACAGAAAAAGCACGGAGCTATTTTACTGGCTATCCGCCATCATCCCCATCTTTCGCATTGCTGAAGAACGGGAAACTTTGCACAATGGTCGAACGCCACGAAATCGAAGGCCACGATCCGATGCAAGTTGTAAACAAACTGCAAAATGCATTCGAAGAATATTGCGAAGAAATGTAAGTACTGAAGAATCCCGGTTTGCCGGGGTTCTTTTTTCATGGAGAAAACACATTTTATTTATATTTAAAAATATTATTGCATATTTATTAATATGTGTTAAAATACATTTTAGTTAATAAATATTAGTTGATATGCAGTGAATAGCAAGTTTAATAGCTAATATATTAATAAACTTGTATAAAAGTTACAGAATAGACATTATAGGGGGAAAACAACAGATGAAAAAGGCAATTTCAGTTTTATTGATGAGCATTTTATTAATGGGAGTTCTCGCAGCATGTGGGACAAGCACTGAAAAAACTTCAGGCGACGGTGGAGAGGAAAAGAAAGTCCTTAAAATGGGCACTTCAGCTGACTATCCGCCATTTGAATACGTAGAAACAGCTACAAGTGATGAAATCATTGGTTTTGACGTAGATCTGGCAAATCTGATTGCAAATGAATTAGGCTATGAAGTTGAAATCAAGGATATGGATTTTAACGGCCTTATTGGTGCACTTCAGGCTGAGCGTGTTGACTTTGTCATGGCAGGCATGACTCCAACGCCTGAGCGTAAAGAGAATGTTGACTTCACGGATGTTTACTATACTGCGAAACATATGATTGTTTCTGCAAAAGACAGCAACATCCAATCAATCGAAGATCTAAAAGGAAAGACTGTTGGTGTCCAGCTTTCTTCTATCCAGGAAGAAGAAGCTGAGAAAATCGCTGAGACAGTGGAAATCAAGATTGAAAAACGTACTAGAATTCCTGAATTGGTACAGGAAATTAAAGCTGGGCGTATTGATGCAGCAATTATTGAAGATACAGTAGCAGAGGGGTATTTCAAGAATAATCCTGACCTTGCTGGTTTTACGATTGAAGATGGAAACGAAGAAGAAGCTGGTTCAGCGATTGCCTTCCCTAAAGGAAGCAAGCTGACTGAAGAATTTAACAAGGTTCTCAAAGAAAAAATGGAAAATGGCGAAGTAGATAAGTTAATCGTTAAATGGTTTGGCGGAGAAAAGTAAGATGTAAATCAGGCGTTCAGAATGCGTATGTCTTCTGGGCGCCTTTCTCCTTCATGAAATAGATAGAGAGGGCTGTTAATACTATGAATCTTGATTTTACCGCCATCCTTCCTTCATTGCCATATATTTTGAAGGGAATCGGCGTCACTTTGAAAATAGTAATTGTAGCAGGACTGCTGGGTTTTGCATTTGGGATTGTCCTGGCGATTTTTAAAATCAGTAAATCCAAGGCACTTAATTGGTTTGCGGATGCCTATACATCGATTTTCCGTGGAACCCCGTTAATTCTCCAATTGATGATCATCTATTATGGGCTGCCCCAGCTTATTGGATTCGAGATTGCTTCCTATACAGCTGCTGTAGCAGCATTCTCCTTAAACTCTGCAGCCTATATTTCAGAAATCATCAGGGCAGGGATTTTGGCGGTCGATAAAGGGCAAAAAGAAGCCGCAATGGCACTGGGCGTTCCTGGAGAGAGAATGATGCGTGACATCATCCTGCCTCAGGCGATGAAAAACATACTGCCGGCTTTGATGAATGAATTCATCACACTTACAAAGGAATCAGCGATCGTTACTGTCATTGCGGTCGATGATATTATGCGCAGGTCTTATATTGTCGGCGGAGATCAATACAGATTTTTTGAACCGTTGATTTTTGCCGGACTTATTTATTACGTATTGGTCATCTCCTTGACAATGATTGGCAAGGTAGTGGAAAGGAGATTGAGGCAAAGTGATTAAAGTACAAGAACTTCATAAATCATTTGGCAAGCTTGAAGTTTTAAAAGGAATTTCAACTACAATCGAAAACGGTGAGGTTGTTGCCATCATCGGACCATCAGGTTCAGGTAAATCGACATTCCTCCGCTGTTTGAATCTACTTGAGCAGCCGACAAGCGGACAGATCTTTATTGGCTCAGATGATATAACCAACAAGAAAACGAACATCATGAAAGTTCGCGAAAATGTCGGTATGGTGTTCCAGCACTTTCATCTCTTTCCGCATATGACCGTATTGCAAAACATAACATATGCTCCGATTAAGGTTAAAGGATTGGCAAAAGCTGAAGCTGAAAAGCATGGAATGGAGCTTCTTAAAAAGGTTGGTCTTTCCGAAAAGGCAAATGAATATCCAAACAGGCTTTCAGGAGGCCAAAAACAGCGTGTAGCAATTGCCCGGGCACTAGCAATGAACCCCGAAGTCATGCTGTTCGATGAGCCAACCTCTGCATTGGATCCCGAAATGGTCAAAGAGGTGCTTGAGGTTATGAAGTCCCTAGCTCATACCGGTATGACAATGGCAATCGTGACCCATGAAATGGGCTTTGCCCGTGAAGTCGCCGATCGCGTATTGTTCCTTGACGGCGGAGTACTTGTTGAGGATGCCCCTCCAACAGAATTCTTTAACAGCCCAAAAAGCAGCAGGGCAAAAGAGTTCCTCGAAAAAATGCTATAAGACACATGCGTTACTTTTATAAATCGTGACGTATCTGATAAACTAGTGGATGATCATATCTTGAAAGGTATGATCATCTTTTTATTTTGTGATACCCGTCCTGCACTACCTGTTTTTCATTCAAGAATCGAATTTGGGTAAAAGGAGAGGGCCTGCATTGCCCGTTTTTCATTTTTGGGTTGATTTTCGGTAAATGGAAACACGTTGCATTGCCGGTTTGTCCAATTTTAAATTGATTTCCGTAAAAGGATCATTTCATAATCATATTGGATGAAGGAAATCAGTTATGGGTGGTCTTGAAGTTTATAAAGCTTAAGTTTTACTGATAGGAGAATATAATGTGAAATTCAGAATTGGTTATCGGACGTTAAAAACAGCGCTGGGTACGGCGATTGCAATCATCATTGCCCAGTACCTTGGCTTTGGAAATTATGTCTCTGCGGGTATCCTGACGATTCTTTGTATCCAGGTGACAAAGAAACGCTCACTGCAGGCTTCATGGCATCGGTTCCTGGCTTGTATCATTGCGATGGCTTTTTCAGCTGTGTTTTTTGAGGGGATTGCTTACCATCCGATTGTCATCGGACTGTTATTGTTATTCTTCATTCCGACCGTTGTCATGTTTAGGGCAAAGGAAGGTGTTGTTTCTAGCAGTGTCATCATTATGCATATCTACTCGGCTGAAAAAGTAACTGGAGAATTATTATTGAACGAGCTGGGGATCATTACGATCGGGATTGGTGTCGCATTGGTTATGAATCTATATATGCCAAGTGTCGATAACAAGCTGGAGGAGTACCAAAGAGGAATTGAAGCTCATTTTAAAAAGATTTTCAGTGAAATTTCCCTATACCTTAAAAATCAAGATACAAGCTGGGATGGCCGGGAGCTGACTGAAACTGCGAGGCTGATTGAAAAGGCAAAGGCACTTGCTATTCAGGACGTAGAAAATCATTTTTTACGAGATGAAAATTTATATTATCAATATTTTAAAATCAGGGAAAAGCAATTTGAAATCATTGAAAGAGTTCTTCCTTCCATCACTTCTATTCCAAAGCATGTTGAACAGGCTAATATTGTCGCAGAGTTTATCGAGTCGCTGTCGAAAGGGATTCATCCAGGTAATACAGTACTCATTTACCTGGAAAAATTAATGAGGATGAAAACGGAGTTTGAGAATATGGAGCTTCCTAAAACTAGGGAAGAGTTCGAAGCGAGGGCCGCACTGCTTCATTTTGTTAATGAAATGGAACAATTCCTTTTGTTGAAACGGTCTTTTAAAGGATTGAAAACGGGTAAGGATAAATCTGAAGCTGCCGTGACAAACTAACGGAAATAGACCACGGAGGGATTAACATGCCAGTGTTTATTTCTATGCTTCTAGCAGCGTTTATTTTTTCGCCTATTTGGCCGTTGGGAACCAACCCGCTGCCTGGTGACCCATTTGTAATTGTGAATAAACAGACGAATGAGGTAGCACTGATCAATGAGAACAGAGTCCAGACGGTGGTTAGCGCAGCAACTGGTAAATCAGAGGAACTGACACCCGAAGGTTTGTTTACCGTCACTGTCAAAGCTCCTGACCCATATTACCGGAAAAAGGATATTCCGGGCGGTGACCCTAATAACCCACTTGGCAGCAGGTGGATTGGATTCGACGCAGAGGATACGGATGGACGAACATACGGAATCCATGGCACAAATGACCCCTCAAGCATCGGCAAAAAAATATCCCAGGGCTGCGTCCGACTTCAAAATGAGGCAGTCGAATCATTGTACGATTACATACCATTAGGAACAAAAATCCTAGTGACTTCTACTTCAAAAGACTTTAAAGAGCTAGGCAAAGAATATGGAGCAATCAGTGAATAAAAAAGGGCTGTCAATTTAATTGACAGCCCTTTGATTATTTTATAGTTATTATAGGAAAGTAGATAATCCCATAAGAAGGGTTGAAGCAAGCATAGTAAAAAGCATGATGTATACTACGACCTTCCTGATATTTGGCTTACGCATTTTAGAAATCCCCCTTCCCAAGCTTACGCTATCTATCACTATTATTTTACAACCACTTAATGAATTCAACAACCCTTTTAAGAGATGCGTTTTGGTGATTGTTCCAAGATTTTTATGTTAGGGTAGTATAAAACTGACCTAGATATTATGTCAATCCATCATTCAAAAATCAATCCTAAATCTATATTAAATAAGAAGGATTTGTGACACTTTTATAGAATATTAAAATGATTAAATATATTTAAATAGTATTTGGAGGGAATCACATGATTAAAAAGGTCGACCATATCGGCATTGCTGTCAAATCTCTTGAGCATGCCCTCCCATTTTATACAGATGTGTTGAAGCTGCCATTATTGGGGGTTGAGGAAGTAGACAGTGAGAAGGTCAAAGTAGCTTTTCTTAAAGCTGGAGAAACGAAGCTTGAGCTTCTGGAACCTTTATCTGATGAAAGCGCTATCGCTCGTTTCATCGAGAAGAAGGGCGAAGGGATTCACCATGTCGCGCTTGGTGTTGATTCGATTCAGGAACGTATTAATGATATGAAAGAAAATGGCATCAGGATGATCCAGGATATTCCTAAAAAAGGTGCCGGGGGAGCGCTTGTCGCATTCATGCATCCAAAATCGACAGGAAGCGTTTTATACGAACTATGCGAGAAAAACGGGGAGGCTGAATAAAATGCCAGACATCTATGAAAAAATTAATGAACTATATGACCGCCGCAGGGAAATCGAACTGGGCGGCGGTGATGAGCGGATTGAGAAACAGCATGAAAAAGGAAAGCTGACAGCCCGTGAAAGAATCGAGCTGCTTGTTGACCCAGGAAGCTTTGTGGAATTGAATCCATTCATCCAGCATCGCAGCACAGACTTTGGCCTTGAGAACCAAAAGGGGCCTGGGGATGGTGTTGTAACCGGTTATGGCAAGGTGAACGGCAGGCCAATTTATTTGTTTTCACAGGATTTCACAGTGTTCGGAGGGGCTTTAGGTGAAATGCATGCAAAGAAAATTGCCAATGTCATGGATCTGGCAGCTAAAAATGGTGCCCCGTTTGTAGGGTTGAATGATTCCGGCGGAGCAAGGATTCAGGAAGGTGTTGTTTCGCTCGATGGCTACGGCCATATTTTTTACCGCAACTCAATTTATTCCGGGGTCATCCCGCAAATCTCTGTAATCATGGGACCATGCGCAGGGGGGGCCGTTTATTCACCAGCGATTACCGATTTTGTGTTCATGGTTGAGAAGACAAGCCAGATGTTCATCACCGGCCCAAAGGTAATTGAAACGGTTACCGGGGAGAAAATTTCTGCAGAGGATCTAGGCGGTGCAATTGTACATAATACGATCAGTGGCAACGCTCATTTTCATGGCCAGTCAGAAGAAGAAACACTAGAGCAGGTAAGGCTGCTATTGAGCTATCTGCCGCAAAATTATGAGGAAAAACCGCCGCGCCTGGAAGCCGACGATAAGGATGACTATCGTCCAGACCTAACTGATGCCATTCCATTTGACGCTGTCCGTCCGTATGATGTACGCAAGGTCATTCAGCAAGTGGTCGATACCGATTCATTCCTTGAAATACAAAAGGATTTCGCAAAAAACATCGTCATCGGTCTTGCAAGGATCAAAGGTGAGGTCGTTGGCCTTGTCTGCAACCAGCCGAAGGTGATGGCGGGAGGACTAGATATCGATTCATCTGATAAAGCCTCACGCTTCATCAGGTTCTGTGATTCCTTCAATATTCCAATTATTACATTTGAAGACGTGACAGGATTTTTCCCTGGCATTAAACAGGAGCATGGCGGCATCATTCGTCATGGAGCGAAAATCCTGTATGCTTATTCAGAAGCAACAGTACCAAAGCTGACCGTTATTTTAAGGAAAGCATACGGAGGAGCATATGTTGCCTTGAACAGCAAATCCATCGGTGCGGATCTTGTTTTTGCCTGGCCGAATGCAGAAATTGCTGTAATGGGACCACAGGGGGCTGCCAATATTATTTTTGCGAAGGAAATCCAGAACAGTGACAATCCTGAACAGACAAGGCAGCAGAAGATCGATGAGTATCGTGAAAAATTTGCGAACCCATATGTCGCTGCAAGCCAGGGAATGGTCGATGATGTCATCGATCCGCGCGAAACGCGAATCAAATTGATTCAGTCGCTTGAAATGCTCCGGACAAAGAAGGAAGATAGACCGGGTAAAAAGCACGGCAACATTCCGCTATAGGATTTTGTGTTTGGTGTTGTTATTCAATTAGCGTTATACTCAAGTAGTATATACATAATTGGAGGTCGGCTAGGATGATTAATAACGAACGTTTATTGAATGAGTTTTTAGAGCTAGTCCAAATTGACTCTGAAACAAAGTATGAAACTGAAATCGCACGTGTCCTAAAGAAAAAATTCGAGGACCTCGGAGTAGAGGTTTTCGAGGACGATACAACTGCACAAACTGGTCACGGAGCAGGAAACCTGATCTGTACTTTACAAGGTACAAAAGAAGGTGTAGATACAATCTATTTTACTTCTCATATGGATACTGTCATTCCTGCCAAGGGGGTTAAGCCATCCATTAAGGATGGTTATGTCGTGACTGATGGAACGACAATCCTTGGAGCTGATGATAAGACTGGACTAGCGGTCATGCTTGAGACAATCCGCGTCCTCAAGGAACAATCAATCCCGCATGGAACGATCCAGTTCATTATTACTGTTGGGGAAGAATCAGGCCTCGTTGGCGCAAAAGCACTGGATTCTTCTTTGGTAAAAGCGAAGTATGGATATGCACTTGATAGTGACGGTAAGGTTGGAAACATTATTGTTGCAGCCCCAACGCAAGCAAAAGTAGCAGCTGTCATCCATGGTAAAACTGCTCACGCAGGTGTTGCTCCAGAAAAAGGTGTTTCCGCTATCACGATTGCTGCCAAGGCTGTCGCAAGAATGCCGCTTGGCCGTATTGATGGGGAAACTACTGCTAATATCGGACGTTTCCAGGGCGGTACACAGACAAATATCGTCTGCGACCATGTAGAAATCCTTGCAGAAGCACGTTCTCTTATTCCTGAAAAGATGGAAGCGCAAGTGGCGAAAATGAAAGAGGCATTCGAATCAGCTGCACAGGAAATGGGCGGGAAGGCAGATGTCGATGTCCAGGTAATGTACCCTGGATTCAAATTCGGAGAAGGCGACCTGGTCGTTGAGCTTGCCAAAAAAGCAGCCGCAAAAATCGGCAGAAGCTCAGAATTACTGCATAGCGGTGGCGGAAGCGACGCAAATGTCATTGCAGGCTTTGGCATCCCAACAGTCAACCTCGCTGTAGGATACGAAGAAATCCATACAACAAATGAAAGAATGCCAATCGAAGAGCTCAATAAGCTTGCTGAGATGGTCATCGCATTGATTGAAGAAGTAGCAGCACAATAAGATTGAAGGGCTTCCTTGTCGGGGAGCCCTTTGTTTATTTTAGAGTTAGGGGAATATTAATTCTATTTTAGAACGTTCTAAAACCATTATAGAGAGGAAGCCATATGAAAAAATGTCCAAAGAGTTTTAATAGACATTTTTAAAAGAGGAAGTCCTCGAAATGTCCAGTAAACAAGTTTTAATAGACATTTTGGAACGAGTGAGCCATCGAAATGTCCAGTAAACAAGGTTTAATAGACATTTCGGCAAGAGTGAGCCACCTAAACGTCCAATAAACAAGTATTAATAGACATTCTGGATAGAGGAAACCATCAAAATGGCTATTAATACATGCTCGTTCATCAAAAATCCTAAAGGTGACCTTATTGAATCCGATATAATACTTAGAATGACCTGCATATCAATTACAGCATTCATCAGTGAACCATTTAATTTACATACATAGAGTGATAGACAGAAATTTATAAAGGATGTGGACTCACATGGCTGAGAGCAATAAGACGGTAGTTTTTCAAGCTGGGAATGAAGAATATGCATTTCCGATTCTGTATGTCGTTTCCATTGAAAAAATGGAAGGAATGACAGCGATCCCGCATATGCCTGATTATGTAACAGGCATCACGAAGGTAAGGGGAGACTTGATTCCGGTCATTGACCTGGAAAAGGTGCTATACAACCGGGAAATTCAAGTTGAAGACAAAACCAGGCTGATTGTGATCGAGACAGCGGAAATTTCAATCGGAGCCCTTGTGAGGGATGCAAAGGAGATTCTTGAGGTTCCGGCGGAGAATCTAAAGCAGCCGGGCCTTATCGCCTATCAAAAGACAAGTTTCATTTCGGGTGTAGCTAATTTTGATAAACGGATGATCATGTTGATCGACCCGGAAGCATTGATCCAATCACTTGAAGGCATCAAAGAAATAAAGGAATATATGAAAAATCAAAAGCAAGAGTTACTTAACTAGAGCAATTCCTCGTAAAGAATTGAAAACAAGCTGACCCCACCAGGTCAGCTTGTTTTTGTCTATAACTTAAAACTGGAGAATGACTTCCTCAGGTCTTCAGCCATGCTTGATAGTTTGCTGGATGATTCCAATAGCTCCTGCATCGTTGCATTCTGTTCTTCTGTTGTTGCTGCTACCTGTTCAAGGAATAGCGCGGATCTTGAGGATGCGGTAATCACTTCATTGGCAGACTGTGCCATTGATTCCATCTTTTCATTAGCATTGATGACTGCATCGCTTACCGTGTTGCCGTTTATGCTTACTTCCTCAATCGATTCGGCAATCTCCGCGAAAATGGTGGCTACTTTCTCCACAAGCTCATTGCCTTTTAGTACGGTTTCCTGGCTTTGATCCATGACGCTTACGGCCTGGTTTGTTTCTTTACCAGTCTGCTCAAGGATGGTGCGGATACTGTCTGCCGCACCAGCGGATTGTTCAGCGAGTTTGCGGACTTCCTGGGCGACGACACCGAACCCTTTTCCATGCTCTCCAGCTCTTGCCGCTTCAATTGCAGCATTTAATGCGAGTAAATTGGTTTGGTTTGAAATATCGGTGATGATTTCAATGATTCTATGGATTTCCTGAGAATTGTTTTTCAGAGAATGGATCACATTCGCTAACTCGGATACTTTTCCATTGATTTGATCCATTTGTTCAGTCACGTTTAACGCATACTGTTTTCCTTCCTCAATTTTATCCTTTGTACTAGAGGTTGTATAAAGTGTCTCTTTTAAGGACCCTGTAACTTCAATTAATTGTGAAGAGACATTTTCTACCGCTTCATTTGTTCGCTCGGAAATCTTCACTTGTTCGTCAGAAGAAGATGCCACCTGCATGATCGATGTTGTAATTTCATTGTTAGCCTCAGTCGTAGCTTCTGCATTGAGTTTAAGTTTCCGTGACATTTCGTTTACCTGGTTAGAAGACGTCATAATACTCGAAATGGATGCTTTCAAATTACCTGATAATTGGTTCATAGCCAAAATGATTTGGCCGACTTCATCCTTGCTCTTCGCTTCCAATGCTTGGACATTTAATTCACCGGCAGCGAGTTTTTTGCAGTATGCGACTACATTTTTAAGGCTCTTGCTAATGTTTCGGGAAACAAAGTACATGGATACAGATGAAATAATGAATGCGAATATGATAAGGATAAAAGTATTTCGGATCATCGAAGCTATTGAAGTATGGGTTTCCTTCATTATTTTTGTTCTGTCATCAAGGATCGTTGTCCTGATGGCACTTAACTTCTCGATGTTCATATCACGGATTGTTTCTGCTTTGTTCGTCAAGCTGATCTGGGTATAAATATCAACCTGTTCAAAGTTCTGTTGGAATTCCGAGACAGTCTTCAAGATGTCTTCTTCCCACACTTTATCCATATGCTGGTCTATATTCATGATTGCAGTAAGTAAAGTTTTTGCTTCTTCTGATTTTACATATGTTTGCAGTTTTTTCGATGAAGCACTGAATTGCTCAGCCTCTTTTTCATACGCCGCAAGTAGCTCTGGCTTTGGTTCTGTTATGTAGTCTGTGATAATAATATATTTCTGTCGGAAAGAAGAACCCATCTCACTAATCATTATGGCATAATCACTTTTCTCCTCAGCAAGATTAATCGCTTTTTGGAGATCGGTTAAAACCGTTGATAAATAAATAAAGCTGGCCAGGAAAATGACCATAATGAATGCGAAAACGCTTGCATATTTTCTGCCAATCGACCAATGTTGCATTTCGTACGCCCCCGTCTTTTCTTTGTCATATACTTTTATATCGGTCTTTTCCAATATATCTTTAAAGTATTATTCGATATCTTCACATAAAGTTCATAAATTCAACTTTGGCTATTAATCAGTCTTTACGCAAGTATTGAAGCCCTTTTTTTGTTAAACTAAGAGGGAACGTATATTTGGGAAGTGGGATCATGAAAGAAATGTATCCAAAAAAGGGCAGAGTCATTTTGCATGTTGATATGAACAGCTTCTATGCTTCTGTAGAAATGGCTTACGATCCTGATTTGAAGGGCAAGCCACTGGCAATTGCCGGCAATCCAGAAGAAAGACGCGGAATCATTGTCACTTGCAGCTATGAAGCGAGGAAATTCGGCGTCCGGACAACCATGCCTTTATGGGAAGCCAAGAAGCTGTGCCCTGACTTAATCATAAAAAAACCGAATTTTGACAGATACCGTACAGCATCCGCTGCAATGTTCGATATTTTGCGCCAGTACACAGAGGTAGTCGAACCCGTTTCAATTGATGAAGGATATGTGGATATAACGGAATGCTCCGACCTCGGAGCGCCTCTGGAGATAGCTGAAAGCATTCAAAAAAGAATCCTTGAACAGTTGGACTTGCCGTGCAGCATAGGTGTTGCCCCAAATAAATTCCTGGCGAAAACAGCTTCGGATATGAAGAAGCCAATGGGGATTACCGTTTTAAGAAAACGTGACATTCCAAAGGTCCTCTGGCCGCTCGAGGTCGGGGAAATGCATGGAGTAGGAACAAAGACAGCGGACAAACTAAAAAGTATAGGAATCGATACAATTGGCGGATTGGCGGAAGCGAATGAAATCCAGCTTAAAGGACTGCTAGGCATCAACGGAATAAGATTGAAAGAAAGAGCAAATGGCCAGGACAACCGCCAGGTGGATCCGGATTCTGTGTACGATTTTAAAAGCATCGGCAATTCGACTACGCTGCCACGGGATATATCGAATCAACTTGAGCTCCTGAAAGTTCTTGATCGACTGTCGGAGCAAGTAGCTGCAAGGATGAAGAGGAAAGAAGCGGTCGCCACAAGCATTAGTGTAATGATTCGATTCAAGGACAGGAAGACGATCACACGAAGCCAGAAACTGCAGAATCCTGTATCTAAGCAGGACGAAATAGCCGCAGCAGCCAAAACACTTTTTCTGAAGCACTGGAATGGAGACCCTATCCGGCTGCTAGGGATTACGGGCACCGACTTGCTTGAAGCCGACAAAGCAGTCAAGCAGCTCGACCTATTCTCTTATGAGCAGGATGCGAAAAAGGAACCTCTTATCAATACGATGAGCCAGTTGCGTGAGAAATACGGAAAAAATATCATTGAGAGTGCTGGCTCACAGGTGAAAAAGACTCCAACTAAGGAGAATACCGGGGCGGGGACGAGTTTTAATAAGGATTTCCTTCAGGACCGCAGAAGAAGTAATGAAAGTGAGAAAAAAGATATTTAATGGAGGTTTATCGGCAACAGCTTAAGTCAAAATAAAGAGGAACAAACCAGATTGTTTGCAACCTTATATGTACCTTGTTAAATTAGTGTGTATGATTTAAAAAAACAGTTTCATAAAGGAGGAAGCAGAACTATGTCAAAACAGCAAATCGGTGTCATTGGTCTCGCTGTCATGGGTAAAAACCTGGCGATGAATATAGAAAGCAGAGGTTATTCTGTATCTGTATATAATCGATCAAGGGAAAAGACGGATGAAATGCTTGACGAAACGAAAGGCAAGAATATCGTCGGAACTTATACTATTGAGGAATTTGTTCAATCGCTTGAAAAGCCGCGTAAAATCCTGCTGATGGTCAAAGCTGGTGCAGCGACGGACGCGACAATCGAGCAATTGAAGCCTCATTTGGAAAAGGGCGATATCATCATTGACGGTGGTAATACATATTTTGCTGATACCCAGCGCCGGAACAAGGAATTGAGCGAGCTTGGGTTTCACTTTATTGGTACCGGTGTATCAGGTGGGGAGGAAGGTGCACTTCACGGACCTTCGATCATGCCTGGCGGACAAAAAGAAGCCTATGACCTGGTCGCACCTATTTTCCAGGATATATCTGCAAAAGTTAATGGTGAAGCATGCACGACTTACATTGGCCCGGATGGAGCAGGTCATTATGTAAAAATGGTCCACAACGGAATTGAATATGGCGACATGCAGCTAATTTCAGAATCTTATTTCATGTTAAAGCATGTTCTTGGATTAAGTGCCCAAGAGCTTCATGAAGTGTTTGCGGAATGGAACAAAGGTGAGCTTGACAGCTATTTGATTGAAATAACGGCTGATATTTTTACAAAGAAGGATGACGAGACTGGCAAGCCGCTTGTTGATATGATACTTGATACCGCTGGCCAAAAGGGTACTGGTAAATGGACAAGCCAGAGTGCGCTTGACCTTGGAGTGCCGCTGCCAATTATCACAGAATCGGTTTTCGCCCGCTTTATCTCCGCTATGAAGCAGGAGCGTGTGGAAGCAAGCAAAGTCCTTGCCGGTCCTGAAGCAAAACCATTTAATGGTGACCGTGAGGCATTTATTGAATCAATCCGCAAGGCACTTTACTTAAGCAAAATTTGTTCTTACGCACAGGGATTCGCACAAATGAGAGCGGCGTCTGAAGAGTATAACTGGGATTTGAATTATGGCGATATCGCGATGATCTTCCGTGGAGGCTGCATTATCAGAGCGCAGTTCCTTCAAAAAATC
>NZ_JBIQOE010000166.1:0-5142 GCF_047739415.1 Mesobacillus sp.
CCGCCCTTATATACCAATGAACATGGCCACCCAATGCTCCGCGCAAGACATCTGCCTTTCGAAATCACGCCGACCAGGGCAACAGCATGGCTTGCATGTATGGCTGAGGCCATGGATGAAGTTGGTCTTGAAGGCCCTGTAAGAGAGGACTTTTACGCAAGACTTTACCTGACCGCCCAGCATATGATCAATACACCAGATGACGAAACTGGTGATAACACATGAAACTGAGTCGGGAAAACCTTTTGAGCTATGATCCATCAGAGTTTTGCCATAGCTTGGATAAAAAACCTATCGAGATTTATATGTTTGTCGACCCGCTCTGTCCGGAATGCTGGGCACTCGAACCAATCATCAAAAAGCTCCAAATTGAATACGGCAAGTATTTTTCAATTCGCCATGTTTTAAGCGGCAAACTTGCCACCCTGAATATGAGCAGGAAAAAACGTTATGAAACAATTGCCGAGCTTTGGGAAAAAACTGCAAGCAGAACAGGTATGTCCTGTGACGGTTCACTGTGGTTTGAAAATCCTGTGTCTTCCCCGTATCTAGCATCGATTGCAATAAAATCAGCTGAGCTTCAGGGGAGAAAGAAAGGCATCAGGTTCCTGCGCAAGCTTCAGGAAGTGCTATTTCTTGAAAAACAGAATGTCTCGAACTTCGAGGTACTAAAAAACTGCGCGAGGAGCGTCGGTCTAGACGTAGAGGAATTCGTAACCGATATCCATTCTGAAACAGCAGCAAAAGCATTTCAGTGTGATTTAAAAATAACGAATGAAATGGATGTCCAGGAAATCCCGACTTTCGTCTTTTTTAACGCCAATATTGAAGAGGAAGGCATTAAGATTACCGGTCTTTACCCATATGAGGTATACGTGCAGATCCTGGAAGAAATGCTGCAGGAAAAACCAGAAGCGGCCCATCCGCCGATTCTCGAACAATTCCTGAAGCAATACAAAATGGTCGCCTCCAAGGAAGTAGCCGTTGTATATGATATAACTGTTCAACAGGCAGAGAAGGAATTAAAGAAATTAATGTTAAAACAACAAGTCGAACAAATCCCCGCTAAATATGGAGTGTTTTGGCGATATGTTGAAGGATGACCGTGCATTTGCGCGGTCTTTTTAATTTGTTGATCGTGTAGACTGTCCTTCAGTTTGGGGCACTGGAATATAAAGAAAAGATTCCTAGGCAACCGCTCGATAAAAAGCGGTTGGTCGATATATTTAAAAATACGCCGATATATTTTTAAATGTGGTCGATAAAATCAATAATCCGCCGATATATTTCGAAATGTGGTCGATAAAATTAAAATATCGCCAATATATATCGAGATATAGTCTATATATTTTTATTTCATCACTTCTGCTAGTGTTTTTTCACCTAATTATGTATGACTTACGCATTAATAAACAGAAAAAGGCCTTGCAGCTCTCCAACTGCAAGACCTTTTCTCTATTTTATACGAACAAAGGGGATGGGAGAAATTTTTCACGGTCAAACAAAGGGGTAAATGTTTGCTTGTGATCAACTTCACGCTATAAATATATCATAACCCTTCCTCCTATCACAATAACCTTGTGTGTTATTTCACAATATTGTCAAATCCCATTCATGAATGCCTGGACTGAAGCATATAAATGAACTATAAAGCGATCCGGAGTGATTCAATTGGATAAACTAGGTCTTTCCCTTATTGCTCTGTTCATACTTTTTTCATTTATCCTTCATATTTTTGGATTAATGCATCTCCTGCCCTTGTATCTAACCTCTCCTATTCTATTTCTAGCATTATTTATTTTACTGATATATTTAAATAACCGAAAAAAGTTCAAAGGCTTCTAACTCTCTTTTCCAGGTGCCTTTCAAGATCAAGAGTCTTTTTTGACCTTAGGCAGTGTTAGAAGGTAAAAAACCGGTCGCAATTTCTGCGGCCGGTTTCGTTTATGCAAGCAGAGAATATATATCACTTCGAGAATTGTCTAGCTCCAGCGCCTAGCCCCTCGAGACGCTTCGGTCCGCCCAATGAAGTCAAAAAACGACTTCATGGACGGCCCTCCGTGGCACACGATGTGATAGACCCGCCAGCCACAGGACGTGGCGCTTTAAGGCGGGCACCGCTTGTCGGGGCTGGACAAGGCGCATGCGCTTTTCTAATTATGAAAGCAATGCTTCCATTTCGTTAAGCTTTTCTTCGAATACTTTCAATGCATCCTCGATTGGTTTAGAACTTGTCATATCGACGCCCGCTTTTTTCAGTACTTCGATTGGATAATCTGAGCTGCCTGATTTCAAGAAATCAATATAGCGCTCAACAGCCGGCTCCCCTTCTTCAAGGATTTGTTTGCTCAGCGCTGTTGCCGCGCTGAAGCCAGTCGCATACTGGTATACATAATAATTGTAGTAGAAATGCGGGATTCTTGACCATTCAAGACCGATTTCTTCATCAATAATGATGTCCTCTTCACCGAAATACTTTTTGTTGAGCTCGTAGTAATCTTTTGTCAAAGAATCAGCCGTTAACGCCTCGTTATTTTGTGCCTTTTGGTGAATCATATGTTCAAATTCAGCAAACATAGTCTGTCTGAATACTGTTCCCCTGAAGCCTTCGAGGTAATGATTCAGAAGATACAGTCGCTTCTGCTCATCATCAATTGTTTTTAGCATATAGTCATTCAGCAATGCTTCATTACAAGTAGACGCCACTTCAGCAACGAAAATAGAGTAGTTGCCGTATGGATATGGCTGCGTCTTTCTGGTGTAGTAGCTGTGCACGGAATGGCCAAACTCGTGAGCCAGCGTAAACAAGTTATTAACATTGTCCTGCCAGTTCATCAGGATATATGGATTAGTGCCATACGCCCCTGAAGAATAAGCTCCGCTGCGCTTTCCTTTATTCTCATAAACATCCACCCAGCGATTTTCAAATCCTTCTTTTAGGATATTGTTATATTCATCTCCAAGAGGTGCTAAACCTTTTAGGACATATTCCTTTGCTTCACCATAAGGAATCTCCATTTTCACATCCTTAACAAGCGGTGTATAAAGGTCATACATATGAAGCTTATCAAGACCTAATACCTTCCTGCGAAGCTTGACATATCTGTGCAGGAGGTGCAGGTTGTCATTAACGGTATTCACAAGGTTTTCATAAACACTTTCAGGAATATTATTCGCAGAAAGCGCGGCATGCCTAGCAGAGTCATACTTGCGAATCCTTGCATTGAAATTATCCTTTTTAATATTTCCGCTCAATGTGCTGGAAAAGGTATTTTTAAAGCTGCCATATGTTTTGTACACAGCTTTGAAAGCATCTTCTCGAACCCTGCGATCTTCGCTTTCAAGGAAACGGATATAGCGGCCATGCGTGATCTCCACTTCTTCTCCGTTCTCGTCCTTGATTGAAGGGAATTCTAAATCAGCATTGTTCAGCATTCCAAATGTATTCGAAGGTGAGCTCATTACCTCTGATGCTTGAGCGAGGAGCGCTTCCTCTTCAGCGGATAGCACATGCGGACGCTGAAGATTGATTTCCTCCAATGCATGCTCATAAAGCTTCAACTCTTCTTTTTCATTCAAGAAGCCTTTGATTTTCTCTTCATCAACAGCCAGGATTTCCGGCACGATGAAGGCAAGTGCGCTTGCTGCTTGAGAATACAGATTCTTGATGCGGTCATCAAGCCCCTGATAAAAGGAATTCGTTGTATCCTGGTCATAGCGCATGTGCGCGTATGTATAAAGTCGTCCTAGACGCTCAAGCAATTTATCCTGCAACTGGAGTGCACTATAAAGTTGTTCAGCACTTTCACCAAGCTTGCCTTGATACTCCTGAACAGAAGGAATCAATCCTTTAACTTCATTAAATTCTTTTTCCCATTGCTCATCAACCGCAAAAATATCCTCAAGTCTCCAAGTATTCTCTGCAGAAACCTCGTCCCTTGCTGGTAATTTCTTTACTGTAGATTCGTTTGACATATGGATCCTCCTAACAACATTTCGGATTTCGAAAAACTTTTCTAGTAACATATATTCGATAATGGTTTCTTATTTCCTTCTATAAAATTAAATAAGGAAAAAGTTTTCTTTTTGAGAATTTGCATTCTAACTACCCTATTTTACGCAGTTATATCACATTTCATGTTAGTGGGAATATTGATTGTGTAATTTCATTTCTGTACTTGGTGAAAAAGTTGCCTTCTGCATTGATTTGTTCGTCAATTGAACCTGGGATAATAATTTCCCGGAGTACTCTCACTGTACCTGAATTGATTCTTTCCAAGAATGATACCTTTGTTAAAAGAAATACATATTCAGCAAGAGCGTACCAATGGTCTCTTTGCCCAGCAACAGGCAGGGTTCGTAGTTTGATTTCTTTCCTGCTTACTCGCCTATCAAAGGCTTCCCGGATATTTGCATAAATTATTATGTCCCCCTTTTGATAATGCCGGAATACATCTAGGTATAAGAATGTCTGCCATATGAGTGAAGGTGTTTCAATATAGGGGCTCGAGCGGACAGGAAGGCCAATTTCGGATGGAAGTGTAAGAAGGCTTAGGTGATTGCGATAGAGTTCTTTCAGAAATGGATTTTGCCATGCTCCTGGGGAAGTTAAGTAGCGGGATTTCAGCTTTTGATTTTCAGCTTGCCAAGTCTTCAATATGGGGAATGGCTTATCGATTGGGCTCAGTAGCTCCTCTATTGAATACTGATTAAGTGAGTTCACTATAAGATTCGTGATTGTCTTCTTGGAAGTGATTGGAATGGCTCCATTCAGATTGATAAATTGCCCTGAAATCGGACAAAAAGCCGGGATAGTCCAAGTGTGCCTTGTCTGCCTAGTGAAGAGATAGAGGAAGTTATTGATTGATACAACATTATTTTTCTTGCGCCTGACCAATGTCTCTGCAGCAACCCAAATTGGTATTACACCATAATGCAAATAAGTTCTGGTCCTTTTCACAAAAGTCTCTTCGGGTATAACTGAACATTGGAATTCAATTGCATATTTTTGGTTTTGCAAATCGAAAGCAATGTCCGGTTTCTGCTTCATCTGTGGGTCGAAACTTTCGAGTTCAGCATTGATTCCTTGCTTTTTCAGCCAATTGAAGAGCTGAAGCTTTCCAGAAAGATGATATTCAGATT
>NZ_JBIQOE010000167.1:0-2591 GCF_047739415.1 Mesobacillus sp.
CGCGGGATCCCTATCAGAATCGGTGTTAATGCTGGCTCTCTTGAGAGACGGATTCTTGAGAAATACGGCTATCCTACAGCAGATGGAATGGTAGAGAGTGCTCTGCACCACATCAAAATCCTCGAGGACCTTGATTTCCATGATATCATCGTTTCGATGAAGGCTTCTGATGTAAACCTGGCGATTGAAGCTTACGAAAAAGCAGCAAAGGCTTTTGATTATCCGCTTCATCTTGGAATTACGGAATCAGGGACTTTATTTGCTGGTACCGTCAAAAGTGCCGCTGGGCTTGGTGCGATTCTCAGCAAGGGAATCGGCAACACAGTCAGGATATCATTGAGTGCAGACCCAGTTGAGGAAGTTAAGGTCGCAAGGGAGCTGCTTAAGTCGTTTGGCCTTGCAGCTAATGCGGCGACACTAATCTCCTGCCCAACATGCGGGCGGATCGAAATCGATCTGATCAGCATTGCCAATGAGGTAGAAGAGTACATTTCAACGATTAAGGCGCCAATCAAGGTAGCTGTCCTCGGCTGTGCTGTTAACGGTCCTGGCGAGGCACGTGAAGCTGATATCGGCATTGCGGGTGCAAGAGGAGAAGGCCTTCTTTTCAGAAAAGGAGAGATTGTCCGCAAAGTGCCTGAGGAAACAATGGTAGAGGAACTTAAGAAAGAAATCGATAAAATCGCTGAAGAGAAGATTCGCGAAGCTGCCCTTCAGAAATAAACAATGAAACTGCCCGGGAAACAATTCCCGGGCAGTTTTTGTTGGCAATCATTTTGCACCGTTAGAAGAACGGCAATATAAAGATGCCGACCAGAATTGAGATTGTCCCTATCCCAATCGCCCAGCTTCCGAGAGCGGATCCTCTTCTGCGAGCCATGAAGCCAAGGACAATCCCTGCAGCTCCGAAAAGAACAGGTAAAATAAACAGCGACAAGATCGATAGGGCAAGAGCTGATAAAGCAAGCCCTCGTCCTCCAGTTGTACTTTCTTCTTCTGAACTTCTTGTAAATGCAGGTGGTGCAGGAGCAGCAATCTCCGCCGCAGTTTCTTCCTGATACTGTTCCTTACGTACAGGTCGGGCAATTGCAGTCATCTCCTGGTAGTGCTCATCACGCCCAGGTCCAGCGATTGCAGTCATTTCCTGATAGTGTTCCTCACGTTCAGGACCTGCGATCGCAGTCATTTCCTGGTAATGCTCATCACGTGCAGGAGAGTACAGTTCAGTTGCTGTTTCTTCCTGGTATATTTCATCACGCGCATCCCTTATAGTGATGACATCCTGCTTAGGTTCAGTGATATATTCGGTACCTCTCTGTTTTCGCTCTTGGTCTGCCACTTTAATCCCTCGCTTTCTTAAGTGGAGCATTTATTATTGTTTACGAGTACTGAGGATTTCATCATGGCAATGTTTGACTAACTTGAGAAAGTAAATCTTTTGCGTGCCTTACATATTTGGTAAGATTAAAGAAAGATCAATGTTTAAGGAGCAGATTGATGAAAAAACGTTTTGGCATAGACATCGATGGTACAGTCACTTGTCCGACTACATTTGTACCTTATTTAAATGAAGGATTCGATTTGAATATTACACTGGATGATATTAAGCAATATGATTTTATGCCGCTTGTATCTGTTTCTGAAAGAGAGTTCGCAGCCTGGTTCAAAAAAATGGAGCCAGTAATTTATTCCAACTCGCCTTTAGCAGAAGGAGCTAAGGAAATTTTAAAAAGCTGGGAGAAACACCACGAATTATTTTTCATCAGTGCAAGGGGAACACATTTACTAGATCTGACTAAAGAATGGTTTTCTGCCAACGAACTTAGGTACCATGACATCCATCTGATCGGCTCGCACGATAAAATTGAGGCAGCACGAAAATACGAAGTGGATATATTTTTTGAGGATAAACACGATAATGCAGTTAACCTGCATGAAGAACTACAGATTCCGGTTATCCTTTTCAATACTCCTTATAACCAGGAACCGATTCCTGAAGGAGTTATCCGGGTGAATAACTGGCAGGAAGCAAATGAATGGGTAGAAAACTGGTTTTTAAAAAATAGTTAAAAACGGCCACTTGCATGGCCGTTTTTTCGTTTTTATCGTTATTTTTTAATTATTGAACACAGTCAGGGCAGCGACCGTATATTTCGAATTTATGTCCGGAAATATCATAGCCTTTGAAGCTTGCTTCAATATTCCTCATTGGACAGGTCTCAATTTCCTTCGTTTTGCCACAGTCAAGGCAAATGAAGTGATGATGGTGCTCTTTATGTGAGCAGGTGAATCGGAAATGCTTTTCACCTGACAACTCTGTCATTTCCAGAATACCAAGATCAGCAAACACACTCAAATTCCTGTA
Source organism: Mesobacillus sp. (assembly GCF_047739415.1). Lineage (GTDB taxonomy): Bacteria > Bacillota > Bacilli > Bacillales > Cytobacillaceae > Mesobacillus. Next base: position 2,366 of record NZ_JBIQOE010000167.1, read on the forward strand.
GATGGTATCGAAGCTCAAGCCAGGATAACTCCCCTTCATTTGTTCCAGGACATCGCGAGCAGTCAAATATTTGTCATTATCGGAAAACAACTGGAGCATATCTTCCCTTTTTCCAGTATGCTTATAACCCTGTTCCTTTAACAGGTCCATTGCTTCGTTCACATTCATGATATCACCCCATTAGATGGATCTCGTAGCCGCTCGTTTTTTTAGCCAAATGGCCAGC
>NZ_JBIQOE010000168.1:0-31887 GCF_047739415.1 Mesobacillus sp.
GACATGTTATATTACCGCATTATTTCTTTTTAATAAAAATTCTATCAACTGTCTAGATTCATGATAAAATAGAATACATGATTGCTTTTTTCGGCATCCCATTTTCTTTATGGATGACGGGGAAGGCCCTGATTTAATGCATTTTGTGCTTGATAAAGCTGAATATTCCATTTTACGGGTTTGAAAGAAGGTGACAATGTGGGAAAAATCATCGCGATTGCGAATCAAAAAGGTGGAGTCGGCAAGACGACTACATCTGTGAACCTCGGTGCGTGCCTTGCATACATAGGAAAAAAAGTGCTGCTTGTCGATACGGACCCTCAAGGAAACGCAACGAGTGGTGTTGGAATTGAAAAAGCGGATGTTGAGCAATGCATATATGATGTTCTTGTTGACGATGTTGAAGCCAAAAATGTAATTCATCCAACAGCGGTAGAGAATTTATATACAATTCCTGCGACTATCCAGCTTGCTGGAGCGGAAATCGAGCTTGTGCCCACGATCTCAAGGGAGGTTCGCCTGAAGCGGGCTCTCGAGGAAGTGAAGGATCGTTTTGATTATATAATCATAGACTGTCCACCGTCCCTTGGTTTATTGACACTGAATGCTTTAACGGCTTCAGATGCCGTCATTATTCCTGTCCAATGCGAGTATTATGCACTTGAAGGGCTAAGCCAGCTCTTGAATACTGTCCGCCTTGTACAGAAGCATTTGAACCAGGATCTAAAGATTGAAGGCGTACTACTGACCATGCTGGATGCACGTACGAATCTTGGTCTTCAAGTCATCGAAGAAGTGAAGAAGTACTTCCAGGATAAAGTTTACAAGACTGTCATTCCAAGGAATGTCCGGCTGAGTGAAGCTCCAAGCCATGGAGAGCCAATTATCATTTATGATCCAAAGTCCCGCGGGGCAGAGGTTTATTTAGATCTTGCAAAGGAAGTGGTTGCAAATGGCTAAAGGCTTAGGAAAAGGATTGAATGCATTCTTTAACATGGAAGCTGAACAAGAAGAGAAGGTCCAGGAAATAAGCATCAAAGAAATTAGGCCAAACCCTTATCAACCGAGAAAAGTTTTCCAGCCAGAAGCAATCGAGGAGTTGAAGCTTTCGATTCTGGAACATGGAATCCTTCAGCCAATTATCGTCAGGAAAACGATAAAAGGCTTTGAAATCGTAGTTGGGGAGAGGCGTTTCCGGGCAGCAAAAGAAGCTAAGCTGGAAACAGTGCCGGCAGTCGTCCGTGAGCTGAATGAACAGCAAATGATGGAGCTTGCTGTACTGGAAAATCTCCAGCGCGAAGACCTGAATCCGATCGAAGAGGGAATTGCGTATCAAACTTTGATCGAGAAGCTGAAGCTTACGCAGGAAGAGTTAGCGAAAAGGCTGGGAAAAAGCAGGCCGCATCTGGCCAACCATATCCGCTTGCTGTCGCTGCCTCCGAAAATCCAGCAACTTATTTCAGATGGCAAGATTTCCATGGGTCATGGGCGCGCGCTTCTAGGATTAAGGAAGAAAGACAAGCTTCCAATCCTGGTCGATAAAATTCTTAAAGATGGAATGAATGTCCGCCAGCTTGAACAGCTGATCCAGCAACTGAATGAAGTTGTTCCACGTGAAACAAAAAAAGAGAAAGTAACAAAAGATGTTTTCATTCGAGAGCGTGAAACAACGCTTCGTGAACGTTTCGGAACCACTGTTAACATCAAACAATCCAAAAATAAAGGGAAAATTGAAATAGAGTTTTTCTCGAAAGATGATTTAGAACGGATTTTGGAACTTTTAGATCAACAAAACTCCTAAGCTATCAATTTGATGGCTTCTTTTTTTACTAGGCTCTTTTCGTAAACTTTACTCTCAACCAAAAGTAAAACCGGCACCTGGGTTTTTACGAGTATAAAAGCAATCCTAATTAAGAAGTCTCCTCGAAAAGAGCCCCGACATCTTTTTTAGCTCGAATACTAGAACATGTACGAAGTAACAAAAAATGTGAAAACAGGCATTACATATCCGTATTCATACAAAATCTGAAGATAGGTGAACGATATGTTTTTACTTGGCACCATTGTTAATGGGCTATTGATTATCATAGGGACCTTGCTGGGCAGGCTATTGACGAGAATCCCTGAAAATATGAAAGCCACAGTCATGCATGGTATCGGGCTGGCGGTAATGGTTCTGGGACTGCAAATGGGCTTTAAAAGTGCCAATTTCCTGATTGTTATTTTGAGTCTTGTGATTGGTGCAGTCCTCGGTGAAGCCTGGAAGCTGGAAGATAGACTGAATGCAGTCGGGGACTGGCTTGAAAGAAAGCTTGGTTCGAAAGGGGAAGGCAGTATTTCACAAGGATTCGTGACTGCGACATTGATTTTTGTCATTGGCGCCATGGCCATTATCGGTGCACTGGACAGCGGAATCCGCGGTGACCATGACGTATTATATACAAAAGCAATCATTGACGGCTTCACGGCATTAATTCTGACTACCACACTAGGCATTGGTGTTCTCTTTTCGGCGATTCCTGTGATGCTTTACCAGGGGACAATCGCGTTGTTTGCGACTCAAATAGATAAGTTTATACCGCAGGCATTGATGGACAGCTTCATCCTTGAGCTGACTGCAACCGGCGGTGTCATGATTTTTGCCATTGGCTTGAATCTGATTGGATTGACAAAAATCAGGGTTGCAAACCTGCTGCCAGGTATTCTTGTAACTGGTGTTCTTGTCACTGTCTCACATTATATGATTGGGATATAGGCGGTGATTTCATAGTGAAAGAGTTTTTCTCCAGTCTATTATTTATACTCAGCATTTTGATTTTTGCGATAACTGCTTACTTGCTTTATTGGACGATTGTGATGCCAGGGTGGTTCGTTGTTCCTTTTCTCATTTCGTTAATAATCGGCCTTGTCACACTCTATGTTTCAAAAAAGATTGGCGTGCGGAAAGAATAAAAAAATGCCTGGATACCTTCCAGGCATTTTTAGACTCGTTATTCAGCAACTGTAGGCTGCTCAGCTTCAAGATCCCAATTCAATTTTGGCCAATCCTGTTTCTTCGGTAGTTGCTGACTGCTCTCGAAAATACCGTTTGCGATCGTTTTTGCCATTTTTAAAACGAGGTTCAATCTTGTATTTTGCAATACAAAGAATTCCATGAACCCGCTGACATTGACGATGCCGGTAATGTGCATGTTTCCGACTTCAGGCAGTTCCTTATTCACTCCGGCACCAGGCTTGACGGGCCCATTGCCTACCTGGATGGAACCAACGCTTTTTAAGCGGCCAAGGCAAGCGTCTATGCCGATTATAAAAGGATTGAAGTGTATTTGCTTGATTTCGGCCAGTTTCGCATCCATATTTACAGCGTGGATTGGATCATCGAGTGTCCCATATACATGGTATGGCGCAATTTCCTTTTCCTGCAGCAGCGTTCCGATTAGCGGACCCAATGAATCCCCGGTAGAGCGGTCGGTTCCAATACAGACAAAAACAATTGGGCGTGTGCTGAAATTAGGCAAATGGTCCAGGATTTCAGAAGCCAGCTTTTCGGCAGCCAGATCATCTTCATGGTTAATTTTTGCCACATTGTTTTTCCGCTCGAAAAAATGGTTTTTGAGATTCATTGGATCAACTCCTTAAAAATTCGTACTATCAGTATACGGACTTTTTTTGTAATCTATACATACCTGTAAACAGAAAGATTTAAACAGGGTCTTTTGGAGTAGTGAATCTTTTATAGAGGAATAATGACTTATTTTTTATAATAAGACTTTAAATGGTTTGGACTCTATCGGAAAACAATAATATTATATTAGAATAATATTATATTGAGTTGAAATGAAAGAATGCTTTTGAGTTGTAAATATTTCGTTATGCCATCAACTTACAGAAACAGTCTTCTTTAACTACATTATAAAACTTGATAAAATGATTGTGTTTGTATGAAACTTACTAGTTTGTTACATAACGTTTAATAAAGAGGCTCTGTTATAGTTTAATGTTAGCATGAATTTTGCAGGCGGGTGAGAATATGAGTAAAACAGAAGAAAGTCTGACCAAGACACAAGCATTTTTTAATAAAATGAGTCAAAAGCTGATGGATGAAGATCTCTGGTTTGCGATTGGGGAAAGTGTTTTAAAGATCATTGCGATCCTCGTTATCACAGGCTTGTTCATCCGAATCGGAAAGATTGCAATCCGCAATTTCTTCAAGGTCAGGACGAGAGGGCCGCTACGGATTACGGAGCGGCGTGAAGCGACCTTGATGAAATTGCTTGAAAACGTGCTAACGTACGTTGTCTATTTTATTGCGATCATGTCCATTCTTGCGGCGATGGCAATCGATGTCAAAGCAATGCTTGCCGGCGCTGGGATTGTGGGTTTGGCAGTCGGCTTTGGGGCGCAAAGTCTTGTGAAGGATATCATTACCGGTTTCTTCATTATTTTTGAAGATCAGTTCTCTGTAGGCGATTATGTACGAATTGGACAATTTGAGGGAACTGTGGAGGAAATTGGGCTGCGGACGACGAAGATTAAAAGCTTTACAGGGGAAATCAATATCCTCCCTAACGGCAGCATCGTAGAAGTCACCAACTTCTCTCTTTACAACAGTGTGGCGGTCCTTGATATCGGGATTGCTTATGAAGGCGATATTGAATACGCTGAAAAAGTACTGCAAGAGTACCTTGATACAACAACTGAAAAGTATCCAGAATTGGTTAAGACACCTGAGCTTTTAGGCGTCCAGCAATTTGGCGCTTCAGAGGTGGTAATGCGAATCGTTGCCGAAACATTGCCGATGAAACATTGGTATATCGGCAGACAGCTTCGCAAGGACATCAAGCTTCTCCTGGACCAGCACGGAATTGAAATTCCATTCCCAAGAATGGTCATGTACTCTCGCCAGGAAGGCGGAGAGCAGAAAGAATTCGGTAAATAAACAAGGAGGTTTTAAAATTGGACCACGAGTTTCAACTAAATGATGTTGTTGAAATGAAAAAACCACATCCTTGCGGCATCAACAAGTGGAAAATTATCCGTCTTGGCATGGATATCCGAATCAAATGTGAAGGCTGCCAGCACAGTGTCTTGATTCCAAGAAAAGAGTTCACAAGAAAAGTAAAGAAAGTTTTATCGAAGCAGGAAGATTAATCCTGCTTCTTTTTTTATCGTTATTGTATTATCCTTATTATTAAAATTAATGAACGATATAGAAAATTAGTGGGGAGATGAGGAAATGGCAACAGTACATCATTCAGCATGTCCGCTGAATTGCTGGGACAGCTGCGGATTCCTTGTTACCGTCGAGGATGGGAAGGTAACAAAGGTTGAAGGCAATCCCGAGCATCCAATCACACAGGGGAAAATTTGCGGCCGCGGCAGGATGCTTGAGAACAGAGCAAATTCAAAAGATCGATTACTTTTTCCGTTAAAAAAAATCGAGGGCAGTTTCCAGCAGATTTCATGGGAGCAGGCGTTGGATGAGATTGCGGAAAAACTGGATCATTATAAAGAAAGCTTTGGCACCACTTCGGTTTTGCATAGCCATGATTACGCCAACAGTGGTTTACTTTCCAATCTCGACAGCCGCTTTTTCAATCTATACGGCGGTGTGACAGAACTGACCGGTTCAATTTGCTGGGGAGCCGGGATTGAAGCGCAAAATTGGGATTTTGGCGATGCCTACAGCCATTCCCCAGCGGATTTGGCGAATAGTAAGCATGTCGTCATCTGGGGCAGGAATATTGCACGTACGAATATGCATCTATTTCAAAACCTGCAGTCTGTGAAAAAGAATGGCACAAAGATTTATGTGATTGATCCTATTTTTAATGCAACAGCTAAGCTGGCCAATGAATACATTTCCATCAAGCCTGGTTTTGACGGACTTTTGGCAGCTGGGATAATGAAGGAACTGCTAAGGATGAAATTACATGATGAGGAGTTTTTGGCAGCTTATACAGTTGGCTTCCGTGATTTAAAGGCATTGCTGGATAGCGTAACAATGGACTATATCAGTGAAGTGACCGAAGTGCCGATTGAGATTATCACTCATCTTGCAGAAGTATATGCTGACCGGCCAGTATCAACGATCATGGGCCTTGGGATGCAGCGTTATGAAAATGGCGGGAATACGATCAGGCTGCTGGATGCGCTGGTGGCTGTCAGCGGCAATATCGGCATTCCTGGCGGCGGAGCCAACTATGCGAACAAGCAGGTAGGGCAGAGCTTCGACTACCAGAATATGTCCATGGCTGAGCGGAAAAGTTCTTCACGCACATTTACAATGATGAGGCAGGCAGAGGGGATCCTGTCGGCTGTTGATCCTGAGATAAAAATGGGAATTGTTACGTGCGGGAATCCGCTGACACAGGTACCAGATACGAATAGAGTACGAGAGGCGTTTGAGTCGCTAGAAACAATGGTAGTCATCGACCAGTACATGACGGATACAGCAGAGCTTGCGGATTATGTTTTGCCAGCTGCCACGGCATTTGAGGTAGAAGATGTTTACTATTCATCGATGTACCACCATTATGTGAATCACGGTCCGAAGCTGGTAGAGCCACCCGGAGAAGCAAAACCGGATGCCTGGATTTGGGCGGAACTCGCTAAAAGATTAGGCTTTGGCGAGGAGTTTGATTTTACAAGAGAAGATTTCTTGGAAATGGGGCTCGCTTCATTGTTGAAGAAAGGCATTTCGCTCGAAAAAATTCGGGATGATAAATTTACTGAGTTGCCAGTGGATGAGGTTCCATGGGCAGATCGGAAGTTCAAGACACCAAGCGGCAAATATGAATTCACTTCATCTGCAGTCACTGACGGCCAGATCAAGCTGTCACTGCCGACTGAAACAAAATGGACCAATCCCGATCTGGCGGAAAAATACCCTTATACATTGTTAACGATCCACCCGCTGCGTTCCAACCATTCACAGCATTTCCACCTGTTCCAGCCAGAACCTTATGTGAAAGTAGAGATTGCTAGTAGCGTGGCTGCCGAAAAGGGGTTGAATGACCAGGACTATGTCCGTGTTTGGAATGATAGAGGCGAAATCCATGGGACAGTTTCGATCCTCAAGGCTGCCCATCCGGGAACGGTTAATATTGATGAGGGATTGAGCGCCCGTTTCGGTGGATCCGTTAACCAGTTGACCTCAAGCAGGGAATCTGACAACGGACTCGGTAGCACACTTTACGATTGCCTGGTCAATATTGAAAAAACTGAAAAAGATTGATGACTGTACTGCCGCACTTTATTGAGAGTGCGGCGTTTCTTTTGAGGAGCAGGGATCAACACATTGGCGCCCTAAAATTCAGGAAAATCGAAAAAGAGGTCACCAAGATGGCATATTGGCGCCCTAAAATTCAAGAAAATCGAAAAAGAGGTCACCAATGAGGCATATTGGCGCCCTAAATTCCAAAAAAGTCTAAAAAGAGGTCACCAATGGGGCTTATTGCCGCCCTAAAATTCAGGAAGATCGAAAAAGAGGTCACCAAGAGGGGCAATTCTTATAAGCTTGTCTTTTCCCTTCGTAATCTCTATAATTGTGAGAGGAAAAAATCGTTTAGGTGATTCTTGCTTGAATAGATACATTTTTAAATAGAGGAGTGACATGGATGGCCTTAACAGCAGGTATTGTTGGACTTCCCAACGTTGGGAAATCTACATTGTTTAATGCGATCACACAGGCTGGTGCTGAATCAGCCAACTACCCGTTCTGTACGATTGACCCGAATGTCGGAATCGTTGAGGTTCCTGATCATCGTTTAACTAAATTGACTGAGCTAGTACAGCCGAAAAAGACTGTACCGACAGCTTTCGAATTCACTGATATCGCCGGAATCGTAAAAGGGGCGAGCAAAGGTGAAGGACTCGGAAACAAATTCCTTTCACATATTCGCCAGGTAGATGCGATTTGCCAGGTAGTCCGCTGTTTTGCAGATGACAATATCACTCACGTTGCAGGTAAAGTAGATCCAATTTCCGATATCGAGGTTATTAACCTAGAATTGATTCTTGCTGACATGGAGTCGGTTGAAAAAAGAATTGGCCGCGTCGAGAAATTGGCCAAGCAAAAAGATAAGGAAGCTTCTATTGAGTTTCCAATCCTGGCTCGCCTGCGCGATGCATTTGAAGCTGAACAACCAGCTCGTGCGGTCGAATTCACTGAAGAAGAAATGAAAATCGTTAAACAACTTCATTTGCTTACAATCAAACCGATGCTTTATGTTGCTAACGTAGGTGAAGAAGATGTCGCTGATCCAAGCGGAAATGAGTATGTACAGAAAGTCCGCGAGTTTGCACAAAAAGATAATGCAGAAGTAATCGTCATCAGTGCAAAAATCGAGGAAGAAATCGCTGAGCTTGAAGGCGAAGAAAAGGAAATGTTCCTAGAGGAACTAGGCATTGAAGAATCAGGTTTGGACCAGTTGATTCGTGCGGCTTACAGTCTGCTTGGACTGGCAACATACTTTACAGCTGGCGTCCAGGAAGTTCGTGCATGGACATTCCGTCATGGCATGAAAGCACCTCAGTGTGCAGGTGTCATTCACTCTGATTTCGAGCGTGGATTCATTCGTGCAGAAACAGTCCACTACGATGACCTTCTTGCAGCAGGATCCATGGCAGCAGCCAAGGAAGCTGGAAAAGTACGCCTTGAAGGAAAAGAATATGAAGTAAAAGACGGAGACATCATCCACTTCCGTTTTAATGTATAATCCATTTCCGCCCTGCTAATGCAGGGTGGAGTTTTTATTTTTAGATAAAAAACTTGGACAAAAACACGAACATATGTTAGTATTTCATCAAAGGAATTAATAGCCCAGAATATGAAAAGTAGAATTGCTATACATAGCGTTGCCTTTGAATATATTCTGTGATATAATTTCATCTTGTGAGTAATTAATCAATTACTCCTTGCCCTGTAATGGGGCCGTTTAGACCAAAAGGAGGTGACAGTGATGAGAAAGTACGAAATTATGTACATCATCCGCCCAAACATTGAAGAGGAAGCTAAAAAGGCTCTTACTGAGCGTTTCAGCTCAATCCTTACAGAAAACGGTGCGGAAGTTGCAGAAGCTAAGGAATGGGGAAAACGCCGCCTGGCTTATGAAATCAATGATTTCCGTGATGGCTACTACCAGCTTGTTAAGGTAAACGCTACTCCGGCAGCAGTTGAGGAATTCTCTCGTCTTGCTAAGATCAACGAAGATATCCTTCGCCACATCGTAATTAAAGAAGAAGAATAATAAATGATATAAATATAAACTTTCAGCGGAAAATGTTTCACATGGAACATTCTTGCTGGGGGGAAGGAGTTGATTCTGATGATGAATCGTGTCATTCTTGTCGGTCGTTTGACCAAGGATCCTGAATTACGTTTTACACCGAATGGAGTTGCGGTGGCTACTTTTACTCTTGCGGTAAATCGTTCATTTACCAACCAGCAGGGGGAAAGAGAAGCTGACTTCATCAACTGTGTGGTATGGCGACGTCCAGCCGAAAACGTTGCTAACTTCTTGAAGAAGGGCAGCCTTGCAGGTGTTGATGGACGCGTTCAAACTCGCAGCTATGAGGGACAAGATGGTAAACGTGTATACGTTACAGAAGTTCTTGCTGAGAGTGTTCAGTTCCTTGAGCCAAAAGGTCAAGGTCAAACTTCAGACAGAGGGGATAACAACTACTCCCGTCAAAATGATCAAGGTTCCCCATTCGGGAATCAGAATCAGAATCAACGCCAGAACCAAGGTTATACAAAAGTAGATGAAGATCCATTTGCAGGTGGCGGCCAGATCGACATTTCAGATGATGATCTTCCATTCTAATATAACTCGGACTTGAAATATAATACACAAGGAGGGAAATGAACATGGCAATGGGTGGACGCAGAGGCGGACGTGCAAAACGCCGTAAGGTTTGCTACTTCACAGCAAACGGAATCACTAAGATCGATTACAAAGACACAGATCTTTTGAAAAAATTCATCTCTGAGCGCGGTAAGATTTTACCACGCCGTGTAACTGGAACAAGCGCTAAGTATCAGCGTAAGTTGACAGTTGCAATCAAACGTTCTCGTCAAATGGCATTACTGCCATACGTTTCAGGCGAATAATGATCGGATTTTAAAAGGCAGCGGGGCATCCCGCTGCCTTTTATATTAGGTATATGACACTTCGTTTGCTTGTCTGATTCATACAAGATAAAATAGTTCTTATCGGTTATTTTATAAAAGGAATTATTAAGCTTACATACTACAATGTCTAACTCAGACTATGTTAGTTACTGACCAAGGCGCATACGCATTTCAATGTCTAGCTTCAGCGCCTAGCCCCTCGAGTCGTTTCGGTCCGCCCAATGAAGTCAAAGAACGACTTCACCGGTCGGCCCTCCAACGCTTGTCGGGTCTGACCAAGGCGCTTACGCATTTCAATGTCTAGCTTCAGCGCCTAGCCCCTCGAGTCGTTTCGGTCCGCCCAATGAAGTCAAAGAACGACTTCACCGGTCGGCCCTCCAACGCTTGTCGGGTCTGACCAAGGCGCATACGCATTTCTGTGAGGTGGATTATGAAGAATACATACAAGCTGACGGAAGGAGCCATCCTGTTAGCGATTTTTGCGGTTTTATTGTTGATCACTTTTTATATACCTGGCCTGGGGTTAGTTGTGAACCTCTTTCTTTCTTTGCCATTTTTGTTTTTCGGTGCTAAGTATGACGGTAAAAGTACGGCTGTGTTTACGCTCGCAGCTGTATTATTATCGATGATTCTAGGGTCACTTCTGGCAATCCCGCTTGCATTGGCATATGGGACGACTGGAGCTGTGATGGGTTACATGGTCAGGAAAGGGAAAAGCAGGTTTACAGCATACATAGCAGGTTCCCTCGTGTTTCTTTTGAATTTAGTGGCACAATATGCATTGTCGGTCATTTTATTTAAAATTAATATTATCGAAGAACTGATGGAAGCTTTTCGTGTCTCTACCGACCAGGCGATTAAAATGCTGGAACAAATGGGGCAGACCCCTGATGAGATGCTCATCAAGCAATTTGAATCAATGATTGATATGATGGAAGTGCTTATGCCAAGCATGTTCGTCATGGCTTCATTTTTGATTGTGTTCTTGCTTCAGCTTGTCTCGTTCCCATTCTTGAAGCGATTTGGGATCAAGGTGCCGTACTGGCCTCCATTCAGGGAGTTGAATCTGCCTAAAAGCATTTTATGGTACTATCTTATCGCGATGATTGCAGCATTGATCATGCAGCCGGAAAAAGGGACTTACTGGTTCTGGGCGATTTCAAATCTTACATTCATCCTGCAGATGCTGATGGTTCTCCAAGGGCTATCATTAGTGTTCTATGTAACACATTTAAAACGGTATCCTAAAGCTGTTCCAATCATCGTCCTTATCCTGACCTTCCTCCTGCCATTTGTTCTTTATATTGTCAGGATATTAGGTATAATTGATTTAGGGTTTGACTTAAGAAAACGTCTTGGGGAGAAGAAGTAATCAGAAACTAACGCTTTAGGAGCTGAGCACATGCCTTCTTATTTAGAGAGGCGGCAAATACGTTATCCATTGTATGGATTGATGGCCGTAACACTGGTGCTAATTGGATTTCTGTCTTACTATAACTGGATTATAGGAGCGGCAGGGTTTATTCTCACTGGCCTGTTGATATATCTCATTTTTCAAGTTAACCATATAATTAGGCAGGAGACGGAAGAATACATTTCCACGCTGTCTTATCGGGTAAAAAAAGTCGGCGAAGAAGCATTGATGGAAATGCCTATTGGGATCATGCTGATCAATGACGACTATTATATTGAGTGGACGAATCCTTTCATTGCTGCTAGTTTCAATGAAGACTCTCTTGTTGGCAAATCGCTGTATGATGTAGCCGATGCGGTCATTCCATTGATTAAGCAAGAAGTGGAAACTGAAATCATTACTCTTCACGACCGGAAGTTCAGAGTCATTCACAAACCTGAGGAACGGCTGCTCTACTTTTTCGACGTGACCGAACAGGCAGAAATCGAAAAAATGTACCATGATGAGCGCACGGTCATTTCGATTATTTATCTTGATAACTATGAGGAACTGACTCAAGGAATGGATGATCAGACGAAAAGCAGCTTGAACAGTCTTGTTACTTCCATTTTAAATAAATGGGCTACCAATAATGGAGTATTCCTCAAAAGGGTTTCTTCAGAACGATTCATCGCTGTTTTTAGTGAACATATTCTCCGGTTGCTCGAAAAAGGGAAATTCACGATTCTCGATGAAGTAAGGGAAACAACATCGAAGCAGAATGTCCCATTAACTTTGAGCATTGGTGTCGGTACAGGGTATTCCTCGCTTCCTGAGCTCGGAACACAGGCCCAATCCAGTCTGGATTTGGCTTTGGGACGCGGCGGCGACCAAGTAGCGATCAAACAGCCTAATGGCAAAGTTAAGTTTTATGGCGGCAAGACGAATCCTGTTGAAAAGCGCACAAGGGTAAGGGCGCGAGTCATTTCTCATGCATTGAAGGAATTGGTTGTCGAAAGTGACAAGGTCTTGATCATGGGACACAAAAATCCGGATATGGACGCAATTGGTTCGGCAATCGGCATCCTGAAAGTAGCACAAATGAACAAGCGTGAAGGCTTTATTGTGTATAATAAAAATGAGATTGATACAGGTGTACAGCGCTTGATGGATGAGATTAAGGAAAACGAATCTCTTTACTCAAGATTCATTACACCAGAACAGGCGTATGAAATTGCTTCTGATGACACATTGCTTGTCGTTGTCGATACTCATAAACCTTCACTTGTCATCGATGAAAGACTATTGAACCGGATTGAGAACGTCATCGTGATTGATCACCATCGCCGGGGCGAGGAATTCATTAAGAACCCGCTGCTCGTCTACATGGAGCCTTATGCTTCATCGACGGCTGAGCTAGTAACTGAATTGCTAGAATATCAGCCGAAGAATGGGAAAATCCAGATGCTTGAGGCTACTGCTTTATTGGCAGGAATCATTGTCGACACGAAAAGCTTCACCTTAAGGACAGGGGCCCGTACTTTCGACGCTGCATCATACCTGCGAAGCCATGGTGCGGATACCGTTCTTGTCCAGAAGTTTTTAAAAGAAGATATTAATACTTATATCAAAAGAGCAAAAATTATAGAGAATGTTTATTTTTACCGTGATGGTATCGTCATTTCCAAAGGCGAGGACGATGTTTACTGTGACCAGGTACTGATTGCACAGGCAGCAGATACACTCCTGACGATGGACGGCGTGTCAGCATCATTCGTAATCTCCAAAAGATCAGAAGACACGGTAGGCATCAGTGCAAGATCACTTGGGGAAATCAATGTCCAGGTAGTCATGGAAAATCTCGAAGGTGGCGGACATTTAACCAATGCTGCAACGCAAATGTATGATATATCCACGGATGAGGCAGAAACACTTTTACAAAATGCGATAGAGGATTATTTAGAAGGGGGACAAAAAGAATGAAAGTAATCTTTTTGAAGGACGTTAAAGGAAAAGGCAAAAAAGGCGAAATCAAAAATGTGGCAGATGGCTACGCACACAATTTCCTGATCAAACAGGGTCTTGCAGTTGAAGCAAATCAAGCTGCTATGAGTTCCCTGAACGCACAACAGAAGAAAGAAGAGAAAGTGGCTCAGCAGGAGCTTGAAGATGCGAAAGCTTTGAAGGAAAAACTGGAAAAAGTTACAGTAGAATTATCTGCAAAATCAGGAGAAGATGGCCGTCTTTTTGGTTCAATCACAAGCAAGCAGATTGCTGATGAGCTGCAAAAAGCAAATGGTATCAAGCTTGATAAGAGAAAAATTGAGCTTCAGGACGCAATTCGCACACTTGGATACACAAAGGTTCCGGTAAAGCTACATAAAGATGTTCAGGCAACATTGAATGTTCATGTAAAAGAAGGAAAATAATTTACAGTTCCATAAAGCCGTAAACATGATAAACTAATATAGTTACAGAAATAGGTGATCGGTTCTGCTGATCACTTTTTTCGTTCAGAGAAAGAGTCAATTTGTAAGGGGGCAGGCAGATGAGTGAATTATTCGCGGATCGACTTCCGCCGCAAAACATGGAAGCGGAACAAGCCGTAATAGGCGCAATATTTTTAGAGCCATCAGCTTTAACTCTTGCTTCAGAAGTTTTAGTACCCGAAGACTTTTATCGTGTTGCACACCAGAAAATCTTCAACGTTATGCTTGATTTAAATGATAAAGGCAAAGCCATCGACCTGGTTACCGTCACTGAAGAATTGGCATCGTCCAAGCTGATTGAAGATGTTGGAGGCGTCAGTTATTTAAGTGAATTGGCGGCGTCCGTGCCGACGGCTGCTAATATAGAGTATTATGCTAGAATCGTAGAAGAAAAGTCATTGCTGAGAAGGCTGATCCGGACAGCATCAGGCATCGCCGAAGATGGCTATATGCGTGAGGATGAAGTCGAAGCATTACTTGCCGAAGCAGAAAAGAACATCATGGAGGTTGCCCAGCGCAAAGGCGGAGGAGCCTTCCATAATATAAAAGATGTCCTTGTCAGGACATACGATAATATTGAGGAAATGCATAACCGTCAAGGAGATATCACCGGCCTTGAGACTGGCTTTACTGAGCTGGACCGAATAACAGCTGGCTTTCAGCGAAACGATTTGATCATCGTTGGCGCCCGTCCTTCTGTTGGTAAAACAGCATTCGCCTTGAATATAGCCCAGAACGTTGCGAAAAAGACAGGAGAGAATGTCGCAATCTTTAGTTTGGAGATGGGTGCAGAACAGCTTGTCATGCGTGTCCTTTGTGCGGAAGGAAATATCGATGCCCAGAGGCTTCGTACAGGTTCCCTGACCGATGAGGACTGGGGCAAGTTGACGATGGCGATGGGAAGCTTGTCGAATACAGGAATCTTCATTGACGATACTCCGGGTGTCAAAATTACCGATATCAGGTCAAAATGCCGACGTTTAAAGCAGGAGCAGGGACTTGGCATGATCATGATCGATTACTTGCAGCTGATCCTTGGGAGTGGACGTGCCGGCGAAAACCGTCAGCAGGAAGTATCCGAGATATCCCGTTCCCTTAAGCAGTTAGCGCGTGAATTGCAGGTCCCTGTCATCGCACTGTCCCAGCTTTCCCGTGGAGTGGAACAGCGACAGGACAAGCGTCCGATGATGTCTGATATTCGTGAATCCGGTTCAATTGAGCAGGATGCCGATATCGTAGCCTTCCTTTACCGTGATGACTATTATGATAAGGAATCAGAAGACAAGAACATCATTGAGATCATCATTGCCAAGCAGCGTAACGGCCCGGTAGGAACCGTAAAGCTGGCATTCGTAAAAGAATACAATAAATTCGTCAACATTGAAAACAGGTATGACGAATCGTACGCTCCACCTGGGGCATAATGAGAATTGATCCTTATGGATTGATTCTCTTTTTTTGGCTCTTATTTTATTAGATCAATATAGGATGCAGGGTTTTACGAACGAAATAAATATAATATAAATTTAATGTTCGTGTTTAATTGACTTTATACTATTATTACTGGTAAACTTTATATGTTTGAAGCGGAAAAAAATAACCGTATACCTTTGGAGGTGCTTTTTATATGTCATCCGTAGTAGTAGTTGGAACACAATGGGGAGACGAAGGAAAAGGGAAGATTACTGACTTCCTTTCAGAAAATGCCGAAGTGATTGCCCGTTATCAGGGAGGGAACAACGCAGGACATACAATAAAGTTCAATGGTGAAACATATAAATTGCATTTGATTCCATCAGGAATTTTCTATAAAGATAAAATCAGCGTCATAGGTAACGGCATGGTTGTGGATCCAAAAGCCCTCGTGAAGGAACTCGCCTATCTTCACGATAAAAATGTTACGACAGACAACCTGCGAATCAGCAACCGCGCGCATGTCATCCTTCCGTATCACTTGAAACTTGATGAAGTGGAAGAAGCGAGCAAAGGTGCTAATAAAATAGGAACAACCAAGAAGGGAATCGGTCCTGCATACATGGACAAGGCTGCAAGAACAGGTATCCGGATTGCCGACCTTCTTGACAGGGAAGTCTTCGAGGAAAAGCTAACCCGCAATCTCGAGGAGAAGAACCGCCTGCTCGAGCGCATCTATGAAACTGAAGGATTTAAGCTAGAGGATATTTTAGACGAGTATTACGAGTATGGACAGCAAGTCAAAGATTATGTGGTCGACACATCCGTTGTTTTGAATGATGCTTTGGATGAAGGACGCCGTGTACTATTTGAAGGTGCACAGGGCGTCATGCTCGATATCGACCAGGGAACATATCCGTTTGTTACATCATCCAATCCAGTAGCTGGCGGAGTCACAATCGGCTCGGGAGTAGGGCCAACAAAAATTACTCATATCGTAGGAGTTTCAAAGGCTTATACGACTCGTGTCGGTGATGGACCATTCCCTACAGAGTTAGATAACGAAATCGGCTACCAGATCCGTGAAGTAGGACGCGAATACGGCACGACAACAGGTCGCCCACGCCGCGTCGGCTGGTTCGACAGCGTCGTTGTCCGCCATGCACGCCGTGTCAGCGGAATTACTGATTTATCGTTGAACTCTATCGATGTGTTAACGGGAATCGAAACGCTCAAAATTTGTGTGGCATACCGCTACAAAGGCGAACTAATCGAAGAATTCCCAGCCAGCTTAAAGACACTTGCTGAATGTGAGCCAGTTTACGAGGAGCTGCCAGGATGGACAGAAGATATCACAGGTGTGAAATCACTAGACCAACTGCCAGAAAACGCAAGACACTATCTTGAGCGCATCTCACAACTGACAGGCATCCCATTGTCAATTTTCTCAGTCGGACCGGACAGAACTCAGACAAATGTCGTCCGCAGCCCTTGGAGATCATAATAATTATTAAACAAGCCCCCGATGATTTGGATTGGGGGCTTGTTTTTTATAGAGTGAGTCCTAGCTGTTTCCAGTTCACGGAATTCGGCATGAATTCGCGGAATTAATGTGGTTTTTCGCGGGAATGCCAGTCTATTTCGAGGGAAAAGTCCTTAAAATCGCGGAATTAACCTTTTTTTAGCGAATTTCTATTTATAAAATTGAACAAATTTAAGGAAAGCAGAGGGAACTACGAAGAAAAACCTAAAAAAGCAAAAAAATATTAAAAAAATATATACAAACAATAAAATGCTATGGTAATATAAACAACGTTGTCACTAATTTGACAAAAAATGATAAGATACGAGCCATTAGCTCAGTCGGTAGAGCATCTGACTTTTAATCAGAGGGTCGAAGGTTCGAGTCCTTCATGGCTCACTATTCTTTCTTAAAAAATCCTTTTGTTTGGATAATTATATGGCCCCTTGGTCAAGCGGTTAAGACACCGCCCTTTCACGGCGGTAACACGGGTTCGAATCCCGTAGGGGTCACTTTATTACATATTTAAGAGTATTATCTTGGCTCAGTAGCTCAGACGGTAGAGCAGGTTGCTCACATCATCGACTTTGCTTCAGCGTCAACCTGCGAGAAAGACCGAGAGGTCATTCGAGCAAAGGACCTAAACCAATCGGAGTTTAGGGAACAACATATTATCGTGGCTCAGTAGCTCAGTCGGTAGAGCAAAGGACTGAAAATCCTTGTGTCGGCGGTTCGATTCCGTCCTGAGCCATTAAAAAAGGGAGCGTGTCATATGACATGCTCTCTTTTTTTTGTAACATTCATGTAACATAACGTTAAATTACCTATTTTTAACATGTTTGTGTTGCTATTAACAACATTGTTCAATAACTATGTGCCTAAAGTAGGAGAATACCCTGATATTACTAGGTTTTCGACTCATTTCAAAACTTCAGGATAGGAAAATAATCTGATATGAAATTCCATTTAACTGACAAAAATCGTAATAAAATGTCAGCTATTATACATTTTTGTTACATAATGAAGACTAGTCTTCCCATCGATACATTATATGGTAAAGTATAAAGGTACAATTATCAGATAATAGTTATTTAGAACTAGACTAATAGTGTTTGACCGTTGTAGGAGGATCAGGATGAATAATTTAAAACATAGGCTGTCCAATCTTGCCGGCAAAACATCTAGAGAGATGAAGCCAGCATTAAAAAAGTCAATCATGGTAGCGGTAACTGTAGCTGCGTTGTCTTTTGGTGCAGGAAATGCTGCACTTGCGGCGGATTCTGAATTAACAACTTTGTATCATGTATATGTAAATGATAAATTTATAGGAACTGTAGCAGATAAAGCACAAGTAGAACAGCTGGTAGAAGATAAGTTGACATCCGTGAAGAAGGAATACGCGGATCTTGATGTTGAACTTGGGTTAGACGTATCTTTTATTCCTGAGCAAGTGTTCAGCTCGGCTGCAAATGCAAATACAAGTGAAGTAATAGAAGTGCTTAAAGACGAGATGACTGTCCAGGCCGAAGCGACAGCTCTTGTAATGGGTGATCAGCCAATAGCATATGTAAAAGATGCTGAAGCCGCAAAAGAAGTACTTAGGACATTAATGCTAGAATACGTTACTGAAGAAGAGTTAGCCGAAGTGGAGAGTAGAAAAGAATCTCCTAATCTACCAGTACCCGAAGTAAAAGAAAATGAAACTCGTTTATTAGACGTCCGTTTCACTCATGAAGTTTCAAATTCGGATGAAAAAGTTGATCCTGAAAAAGTACTTTCTGTAGAGGAAGCAATCCAGTACCTTAAAAAGGGTACTTTAGAGGAACAGAAGTACCAGGTTAAAGAAGGGGATGTATTGGGGAGCATCGCAAATGCTCACGATCTGACGCTTGCTCAATTACTTTCTTTAAATGCAGGATTTGATGAGAATACCGTACTGAAGCCAGGCCAAGAGCTAAATGTGACTGTCTTGAAGCCATTCGTTGAAGTCGTGGTCAACCGCCAGGTTTACGAACAAAAAGAAGTGCCTTTCGAAAGAGAAGTCAAAGAAGATTCTTCCATGTTCAAGGGAGATACGAAGACAATGCAGGAAGGCCAGCTTGGTATGAAGGGCGTCACCTCCTCGCTGACTGAACAAAATGGCAGGGTAATCAAAAAGGAAGTCATCAAAGAAGCCGTACTTAAAGAGCCTGTGAAGGAAATCATCATCAAAGGAACAAAAGTTGTTCCTTCACGTGGAGATGGAACGTTCGTATGGCCGACAAATGGAGGATATATATCCAGCCGCCAGGGCTATCGCTGGAGCAGGATGCATAAAGGAATCGATATTGCAAGACCAAGCAACTATACTATCAAGGCTGCTGATAATGGGAATGTAGTATATGCCGGTAACAAGGGCGATGGATATGGCAACAAAATCATCATCGACCACAATAACGGCTACCGCACTATGTATGCCCACCTTGCATCAATCTCAGTAAGCGTAGGCCAGACAGTTTCCCGCGGTTCGAGTATCGGGATCATGGGAACAACAGGTAATTCCACTGGTATCCACCTGCATCTTGAAGTATATCAAAATGGAAAGATTATCGATCCACTTTCTAAACTAAATCGAAAGTGATTCCATTTTTAAAAAAGTCTCTAGTCAAACTAGAGACTTTTTTCATTAGATTTGCATTTGAAAAAAACATTATAGGTTACGCGCAATCATATAAAGCCAGTTATTTTTATATTATGGGCAGGATTGGTACAATTGGGAAGAGAAGAAAAGAAGTTATATAACAGAAAAATTCAGTTTTTCACTGATTTACAGTAAAATAGATAAGATAGCATGTTAACACAGAAAAGATTCATTAATATACGATTGTTAATTTGGCTTAAAAAGGAGAATTGGTATGGAGAAAAAAATCCTGGTAGTAGACGATGAAAAACCAATTGCAGATATTCTACAGTTCAACTTGAAAAAAGAGGGTTACGATGTTTACTGTGCATATGATGGAAACCAGGCAGTTGAAATGGTAGAGGAAATTCAGCCAGATTTAATCCTGCTGGATATCATGCTGCCGATGCGTGATGGCATGGAAGTCTGCCGTGAAGTCCGTAAAAAATATGAGATGCCGATTATCATGCTGACTGCTAAAGACTCTGAAATCGATAAAGTTCTTGGACTTGAGCTTGGAGCAGATGACTATGTCACAAAGCCATTCAGCACAAGGGAATTGATTGCCAGGGTAAAAGCAAACCTGCGCCGTCATCAGCAGAATGCGATCAGAGAGGATGAACAGGAAGAGTCAAATGAAATTTCGGTGGGCTCCTTGACGATCCATCCTGATGCATATGTTGTCTCCAAAAGAGGAGAGACAATTGAATTGACGCATCGTGAATTCGAGCTTCTCCATTATCTTGCCAAGCATATTGGACAAGTCATGACAAGGGAGCACCTGCTGCAAACGGTTTGGGGCTATGACTACTATGGAGATGTCCGTACAGTAGACGTAACTGTAAGACGTCTGCGCGAAAAAATTGAGGATAACCCTAGCCATCCGACATGGATCGTGACAAGACGAGGAGTAGGATATTATTTAAGAAACTCTGAGCAGGAGTAAGGACAGAGATGAAAAAGGTAGGTTTCTTTCGCTCTATTCATCTTAAATTTGTGATTATATATGTGTTGCTTATTCTCGTTGCCATGCAAATCATCGGAGTTTACTTTGTCCGCAAACTTGAGACGACCTTGATGACGAATTACCAGGAATCTGTAAAGTCCCGTGTGGACCTGCTGGTTTATGATATACAGGAAGAGATGGTCAAGGAGCGCGGGAAGGAAGATCCCACGAAAGAGGAAGCGATCAGGCAAATCTTGAGAGATTTTAAAGCCAATGATATTTCCGAAATTCGAGTAATAGACGGAAGCAGTTTTAAAATACTTGGAACATCAAGCTCGAGCAATCAGGGGATGGTGGGACAGAGGACTCCAGACGCCAAGATTAAGCGTTCGATCATACTTGAAGAGGATGAAGACGTCATCCAGTTGAAAGCGAACGAAAGAGTTTGGGTTCTGTCAACGCCTATCATGCATAACGGTGAAGCGATAGGTGCTGTCTATCTTGTAGCCAATATTAAAAATATCTTTGACCAGATGAATGATATAAATAAGATCCTGGCTACCGGAACAGCCATTGCCCTGATTTTCACAGCCATTTTGGGAGTCTTGCTGGCACAGACGATCACGAGGCCGATATCCGATATGCGCAAACAGGCGCTGGCCATGACGCGCGGCAATTTTTCCAGAAAGGTTAAAGTGTATGGTTACGATGAAATTGGCCAGCTTGCGATCACTTTTAACAACCTTACGAAAAAATTGCAAGAGGCACAGGCAACAACTGAAGGGGAAAAAAGAAAGCTTTCCTCTGTCATTTCCTATATGACCGACGGTGTCATTTCCACAGACCGCAAAGGGCGTATTATCCTGATTAATGACCCTGCTGTACAGATGCTTGGTGTTCCACGTGAAACAGTCCAGTCACAGCCATTGGTTTCTGTACTTGGTCTGGATGAAAATTATACTTTTGAAGATTTACTGCAGGAGAAAGAGTCAATCGTCCTTGATTACAGTACGAAAAGCAAGCCATTTATCCTTCGGGCAAACTTCTCTGTGATTCAGAAGGAAAGCGGCTTTGTGAATGGATTGATTGCCGTTCTTTACGATATTACGGAACAAGAAAAAATTGATATGGAGAGACGTGAATTCGTTGCGAATGTTTCCCATGAACTGCGGACTCCGCTGACAACGATGCGCAGCTATCTTGAGGCGTTAGCGGAAGGTGCCTGGAGGGATGAGGAAATCGCTCCAAATTTCCTTGAGACTACCAGAGGTGAAACAGAGCGGATGATCCGCCTTGTTAACGATTTGCTGCAGCTTTCAAAACTTGATAGTGTAGATTATCGTCTTTCAAAGGAATGGGTTAATTTCCCGGTCTTTTTTAACAGGATCATTGACCGATTCGAAATGACGAAGGAACAAAACGTTTCTTTCAAAAGGGAAATCACGGAGAATGCGATTTTCGTAGAAATAGATGAAGATAAGATTACTCAAGTACTCGATAATATCATTTCTAATGCCATGAAGTATTCGCCTGAGGGCGGGACAATCACATTCAGAGTGAGAGAACTGGATGACCAGATTGTCGCAAGCATCTCGGACGAAGGTGTAGGGATTCCGAAAGATAATCTTGATAAAATCTTTGACCGTTTTTACCGTGTCGATAAAGCCAGGACAAGAAAACTTGGCGGGACAGGCCTTGGACTGGCCATTGCCAAGGAAATGGTCAATGCCCATGGCGGCAGAATTTGGGCAGAAAGTGTAGAAGGCAAGGGAACAACCGTTCAATTTACTCTTCCTTATGACCGGAGTGCAGAGGATGATTGGTCATGAAATATGAAAATATAAAATCTGTTATTTTAGCATTTCTCGTCGTTCTGAGTGGTTTATTAACCTGGAATATTTGGACATACCAGCCGGATTATGAGTTAGTCAACGACCAAAAAACGGTTGAAGAAGTGAATATTGCTACACAGAAGGAAATTAAGAAAATCGTTAAGCCGCACCAGATTATTTATCATGTAGGCGGGAAACAGTTTGGTTCTGTAGACAATGGCTATATTGATAATATCATTGGTGTCATTTCAAAATGGAAGTACTTTGATATGGAACAGTATCCCGGGCGGATCAGTGAATTTAATGAAAAAATAGCCCTGGGAGACAATACCGAGATTATTTTTCCAGATGAGGTACCAATTGAACTCTATAAAAGAGTATTGAATATTGACGAGAAGGATATCCCGAAGTTTGACTTCGACCGGATCATCATCAATTCAGAGACACAGCAGAAACAAGAGGGAATTGTCTATTTTTACTCGCAAAAAAACCAGGAAGTCTATGTCAGCAATGTAAGTCCTTCCTATATCAATAGTTTTACTAACAAATACTATGATTCTGCCAGAAGGCTGACGCCATATTTCCTTTATAACGTTTCAGACATAAGGAAAATCTATCTGCCAACCGAAGAAGTGAAAATGGTGATGCATACTTATTACCAGAATCCATTGGATTCAGAACAGTTCAAGGATGCGCTATTCGCGGATCCGAGCTTTGTTCAGCGCAGCATGGTTGAGGGCGTGGAGGAATACACCGATGCTGCCAGCAAAATGATCGTGGATACGCAAACAAATATGATTAACTATGTGAATCCTGTGAGGTCCGGTGATTCTGTTATCGGAACGAACAATGTTTTGCAGAAAAGCATCGAGTTTGTGAATAGTCATGGCGGCTGGACGGAGACTTATCGTTATGTTTATAAGGATGATTTTAACCAGAATGTTCTATTCCGTCTCTACAGCAAGGAAGGATATCCTGTGTTCAACCAGATAGGAATGTCCGAGATTTATCAACAGTGGAGACAATCGGAAATCAGCAGATATGTACGCCCTGGATTCCATCTGGAGCTGCCTTTGAATCCGGATGTCGTCACAAAGACATTGCCGTCAGGATATGAAGCGCTGGAATACCTGCAAAGCAAGAAGGATTTTAAGCTGGAATTGCTTCAAAACCTTATGCCAGGCTATTACATGACCCAGGGACCAGAAAACTCATTGATCCTGTTGGAGCCAGGCTGGTTTTATTTATACGATCAGCAATGGCGGCAGCTGATATGGGAGGAGGAATTGAATAATGGATTGGAGTAGGATCAAGACAATCTTTATTCTCACGTTCCTCGTCCTTGATGTTTACCTTGTATATCAGTTCATGAACACGAGGGATGCTGCCCAGTATGAAATTCCAAAGGAAGCGACCCTGGAGGAAAAGCTGAAGAACGATGATATCACTTATGTTGAACTTCCTGATGTTAAAAAGAAAGAGCAGTATCTTAGTGTCAGGACGAAGGTTTTCACAACCGAGGAGATGGCCAAGACCAAAGGACAGACAGTCAGTCTGGGGGACGGGACTTCTATTGAAGGAAAGCTTGAAAAGCCTTTTAAATTAACAAGCAAGTTCCAGCCAGCTGAACTGTCTGATTTTATAAAAACAAACATTTTCGCTGGTGAACAGTATAAGTTCTGGAATAAGAATGATGAAGAAAAAACGATCACCTATTACCAGGAATATGACAACAAGACATTTTACTATAACAGCAATGCGAAACTAACTTTCTTCTTCAATGAAGATAATGAAGTGACTTCGTATAAACAAACGTATGTGGAAATCATCGATGAACTCTCGGATGCAGAAGAATTGCTGCCTCCATTAAGGGCGCTGGAAACTCTGTATAAAAAAGGTTTAATCAAGCCAAAGAGTGAAATTACTGATTTTGAATTAGGATATTCGACTCTGGTTTCACTGACTGCATCACATGTAGTGACACCGACGTGGCGGATTGAAGTCAATGGCGAGGAGAACCTTTTTGTACATGCATTCGAAGGTCGGGTCATCCCGTTGTCTGACGGTGAAAATAAAATTACGGAGTGAAGAGATATGAGTTTGCATTTTAGTGTTCTCGCTAGCGGGAGTACGGGAAATGCGATCTATGTGGAGACGGAGGGCCAATCCTTTCTGGTGGATGCTGGATTGAGCGGCAAACAGATGGAGGCATTATTCAAGCAAATTGGCCGTGAAATGAAGGACCTCTCTGGTATATTAGTGACGCATGAACATAGCGATCATATAAAAGGCATAGGAATCGTTGCCCGTAAGTATAAGCTGCCAATCTACGCGAATGAAAAAACATGGAAAGCGATGGACGGCTTGATTGGGGAAGTCCCGCTTGAGCATAAATTTTCTTTTGATATGGAAACCGTGAAAACATTCGGCGGCCTGGATATCGAATCCTTCGGTGTCTCACATGACGCGGCCGAGCCGATGTTTTACGTCTTCCATAAAGACGGCAAAAAGCTGGTGCTTATCACAGACACAGGCTATGTCAGCGACCGGATGAAGGGGATCATCTCCAATGCTGATGCCTATGTGTTTGAAAGCAACCATGACGTCCAGATGCTTAGGATGGGAAGGTACCCTTGGAGTGTCAAGCGCCGGATCCTTAGCGATTATGGCCATGTCTCGAATGAGGATGCCGCAGTCGCGATGAGTGAAGTAGCAGGAGATAAAACGAAGCGGATTTATCTTGCCCATTTAAGCACGGATAATAATATGAAGGACCTTGCAAGGATGTCAGTCAGCCAAACCTTGGAAGGAAGGGGCATCTTAGTGGGAGAACAATTCGATTTGATCGATACAGATCCGAAGACTCCGACCCCTTTGACAGCAATCTAACTTGTTTATGGCAATGAATTTATAGGTAAAGGAGTAAAGGCATTTGGATTAGATTGCCTTTGCTCCTTTTTATTTTTCAAAAGGAAACAGATGGGCTTATGATTTAGAAAATATCGTCATTGATAGTATAATAATCTGTATAAGAATAACTAAAGTATCTATTGGTCAATGAAAGGATTGGTGGACATTGGGTTATTATGATCAGGATTATCAAAGCCGGTATAAACCGCAAAACAGCAGGAAAGGCGGCTTTTTCTGGGCCAGCCTGGCAGGCGCAATCATAGGTGCATTATTGGTGATCTTCTCGATTCCCTTTTTATCTAACTTGGATGTGCTGCCATACAAAATTGAACCTCATAATCAAACAACGGCAACTGACGAAGAGTCTTCTGAAGAAAATGAAGAAGGCGATACCACTAAAAAAAATGTATCGATTGATGTTTACTCGCAAATTACTGAAGCAGTAGACAAGGCTGGAGATGCAGTAGTCGGCATTACAAATATCCAGGAAAGCACGAGCTTCTGGGGTCAATCCCAGGAATCAGGCGGAACAGGATCGGGAGTTGTTTATAAGAAGGCAGGGGACAAAGCCTATATTGTCACAAATCATCATGTCGTGGCAGAAGCTTCCGAGCTTGAAGTGAGCCTGAGTGATGGCACAAAAATTTCTGCCAGACTTTTAGGAAGTGATATCTGGACTGATTTGGCCGTGTTGGAGGTTCCAGCTGACCAAATTAAAGTTGTAGCCGAATTTGGCAACTCTGACAAGCTGAAACCCGGTGAGCCAGTCATTGCAATCGGTAATCCACTCGGACTTACTTTTTCAGGATCCGTTACACAGGGGATTATCTCTGGTTTAGAACGTGCCATTCCAGTCGATATCAATCAGGATGGAACTCCAGATTGGCAGGCAGAAGTTTTACAGACGGATGCAGCCATTAATCCCGGCAACAGTGGAGGAGCTCTGATTAATATCGACGGCCAGGTGATTGGCATTAACTCAATGAAAATTGCTCAGAGTGCTGTAGAAGGTATTGGTTTATCTATTCCAATTAATTATGCTGCACCAATAATAGATGACTTAGAGAAGACTGGAGAAGTAAAACGTCCATTCATGGGTGTCGAATTAGCTTCCGTAAATGAAATTTCAGCCTACCACCAGGAAAACACGTTGAAGCTGCCGAAGGAAATTAACTATGGTGTCGCAGTTAGAGGCGTACAGCCAAATTCTCCTGCAGCTCAGGCTGGATTGAAGGAGTATGACGTCATTGTGGAAATGGATGGCGAGGAAATCCGGGATGTTGTTGACTTGCGCAAGCACCTTTACAATAAAAAGAAGGTTGGCGATGACATGCAGGTCAAGTATTATCGAAATGGCCAACTGGAAGAAACAACAATGAAGTTAGGCGGAGAAACATTATAGGAGTTGTGGATAATGACAGGAGGCGAAATGCTTCCTGTTTTTTTGTGTTAAAATGGTCTTTGTGGATAAATTTAAAAGTGAATTTAAGCAAATGATAATCATATAAAAAGAAGCTGAAAGGATGAGTGTTATGAAGTATTGCTGCGGTGAACATGTAGAATTAGCGCTGGATGAAGCGGTTGATGAGTTTGAGGTAGCACCACAATTAACTAAGTTAGAGTCTGTTGATAAGTCTGAGTTTGTCTGTGGATACTGTGGACAACCTGCTGTATATATTGTGGCGAACGAATGATCGCCTACTAAATGTGGATAGTGATGTGAATATGTGGATAACTATTGTGGATATCTTGTTTGTAAACTGTTTGTAATCTGTTTGTAAAGTGGGGATGACTGTGAATATCTCAATCGTGACGGTGGGAAAATTAAAAGAAAAATACCTGAAACAGGGGATTGAGGAGTACCTAAAACGACTCGGAAGCTATGCAAAAGTGGAAGTCATCGAAGTACCTGATGAAAAAGCACCGGAAGAATTGAGCGAAACTGAAATGATTCAGGTAAAGCAAAAAGAAGGAGAGCGCATCCTTGCAAAAATCGGCTTAGATACATATGTCATCGCTTTAGCCATTAATGGAAAACTCAAATCATCAGAAGAGCTCGCAGATACTCTCGATAAACTAGCGACGTACGGAAAAAGTAAAATCGCTTTTGTCATCGGCGGATCTCTTGGACTGAGTGATGAAGTTTTGAAAAGGGCTGATGAGCAGTTAAGCTTTTCGAAGATGACCTTTCCCCACCAGCTGATGCGGCTGATTTTGGTAGAGCAGATTTATCGTGCTTTTCGGATTAATCGTGGTGAACCGTATCACAAGTGACGGTAAAGCAGTTTTGAAGTAATTCTAGATAGTTCATTATTAAAACTACTCCGAGTGTAAAACGGCAGAAATACTGCCGTTTTATTTATTTCTCAATATCTTGGTTAATTCGTGAACTTCAAATATTCACAGTACTTTTTGTAGGCTAAAATACATTGTTATTTAACAGAACACTGGTTTTCCTGCAGGCTTTTTCTTTGCTCAGTATCTCTTATGGAAATATCTTTTTTTATTTTATTTTGATGTAGTCCATGTCAGAAGATGACTAATTAGTATGGTCCTATATTATTTATTAGGCCATTAGACGGCAGCAATTCCTGATCTTCTTAATAATTTTAATTAAGTTGTGATTAATAAAACTTTATTACAAACTTTTTGACAATATGAACATATACACATATAATGAAATAAAAGTTGCCCTGGGCAAAATTTATAGTGTAGGGGAAAAATAGATGGCTTGGACTAAAAAAAGTTTGCTCGAGGGTGTGAAAAACGATTTAAAAAATTTAATCTTACTTTAGAACGAACAATGCGAAGAAAGTTGCTTGATTTGGGTATTGTGCCAGTTTAATAATTTGACAGATTTTAAGCAACAACAGGAAATTGAGCGTAGAGGGAACAGAAAGTCAGTAACTTATGGGAGGGTTATACATGTCCGTAAACGACAAAGTATCAAGACGGGATATACTAAAAATAGGTTCAGCCGGGGCTATAGGGCTTGCAGGTAGTTATTTTTTAAATAAAATGACACCTCTAACTCCAACGGTAAAAGCTGAATCTAAGGGTAAAAATGATCATGCTAATATGAACCATAATAATATGACTGACTTAACTAAGACATCCGGTTATAAAATGGCTGAAAGATTACTTACTACATTCGATTATGGAAAAGTCAGTGTGCTGCCAAATGGCCAAACCCTACGAGAGTATGAAGTAGTTGCTGTTGACAAGGAAATTGAGATAGCAAAGGGTATTAAGTTTCCGGGATGGACATATAACGGTACAATTCCTGGCCCTACTTTTAGATGTACGGAAGGGGACTTACTTCGTTTTCATTTTTTCAATAAGGGAAGCCATCCTCACTCTATTCACTTCCACGGCATCCATCCTCCAGAAATGGATGGTCTGGATCCAATTTACCCAGGGGATAAATTTACTTATGAGTTTGAAGCCAAGCCATATGGAATGCAGGTATACCACTGTCACGTATTGCCACTTGCCCGTCATATTCATAAAGGGTTATATGGGAATTTCATAATTGATCCGAAAAAACCTAGAGAAGAAGCTCTTGAGCTGAACATGGTCATGAATGGATATGATTTAGATTTAGATGGAGAAAATGAGTTTTACACCGTAAACGGGTATGCTTTTGCCTTCATGAACCATCCAATTAAAGTGAAAAAAAATCAACTAGTCCGTATCTACCTAAGTAACTTGACGGAGTTTGATTTAATTAACTCTTTCCACCTCCATGCTAACTATTTTACTTATTATCCGACTGGAAGAAGTGACAACCCCTCTCAATTTACAGACACCATTATGCAATGCCAAGGAGAGCGTGGCATTCTGGAGATGCGCTTTCCTTATCCAGGAAAATATATGTTCCATGCGCATGTAAGTGAATTTGCCGAATTGGGTTGGATGGGATTTTTTGAAGTAGAATAATGGGGGGAAGACAATGAAGATTAAGTTGATTTTTACTGTGTTAATTCCTATGGCTTTGCTGTTTGGAGTCATAGGTTGGATTTTTGCAAATGGTGCAGGAGTCGAGAAAGAGCCAGCTGCTCCTATTGAAGTATTAAATATTGAGAGAATCATCGTAACGAAACTTGGTTTTGAATTAAAGGTAAGCAATACCGGTCCGGAAACGTTAACTATAGCCCAGGTGATGGTGGATGACTCTGTTTGGAATTTTAGTGTTTCACCTGGCGCTACTCTAGAACGTTTTGATAAAGCAACGGTAAAAATCAATTATCCATGGGTTCAAGGAGATCCCCATGTCATTAAACTGATTACTGAAAATGCTATCATTACAGAAGGTGAGGTTGCCGCAGCAACACTTACTCCACAAGCTAATTTTAACAACTTTTTAAATTACGGATTAATTGGATTTTATGTTGGAATTGTACCGATAGGGCTCGGTCTATTGTGGTTTCCGTTTATGAAGAGGTTTAGAAGAAAAACGATTAATGCTATTCTTGCGCTCACTGTGGGTCTATTGCTTTTCTTATTTGTTGGTACGTTAGCTGACGGATTTGAGATCGGAGCAGAGGCTCCTTCAGTATTGCAAGGAAACATGGTGGTTATCATCGGAGCATCACTGACCTTTTTACTATTGATAGGCTTTGATCAATATCAAATTAAGAAAAAAGAATCAAAAGGGTATACACCTTTTGCTATGTCGCTCTTAATGGCAACAGGAATAGGCCTCCACAATTTCGGAGAAGGTTTGGCAATCGGGTCCTCTTTTGGACTTGGAGAAGCTGCTTTGGGAACATTCCTTATTATTGGCTTTACACTTCATAACATTACTGAAGGAATTGGTATCGCAGCACCATTGCTCAAAACGAAGCCTAGGATAAGAGACTTTTTGTTGCTTGGTACAATTGCCGGCGGCCCTGCAATTCTAGGAACTTGGTTTGGCGGATTTATTTTCTCACCAATAATGGGAGCTCTATTCTTAGGAATTGGAGCAGGGGCGATTTTGCAAGTTATTTATGTTATTACAAAAATGCTCATTGAAGATCATCGAACACATAAGGAACAATCTGTTTCATGGTTGAACCTTTCTGGATTTACCATAGGTTTGTTAATTATGTACTTTACTGCTTTTTTTGTTAAGTTCTAACCTTGATACTATGGATGGACTTTATGGCCTTCCTTACTCAAGTTATGTTTCTAGTTTACTTAGGACCAACTGCTGCTATGACAACTAAAAGGGAGAGTCACTAAAATGAGCCTCGATGAACAAAAAAGTAAATTTGGAGTATGGTTTGATAATCAAAAAGATATAACAAAATCTGAGTTGGAAAAAGCAACTAACCTAAGTAGCGGTACCATCTTGAAACTATTCAGAGATTCAAAATATCGCCCGCGGTTTTCTACTATATATAAAATCAATCAAGGGTTAAAAAGGCTCGGTAAGGATCTGAATCTTAACGAATACTTTTACTAAATGAATTCAGACCTTGCTCTGTATATAATCGGAAATTAATAATGTTTTCTAAGGGGTGAATTTATGCTTCAAAACATTGGAATACCAGGATTAATATTAGTTTTAGTGATTTCCCTTATAATATTCGGTCCTTCTAAGTTACCCGAAATCGGGAAAGCGTTTGGCTCGACATTAAGAGAATTCAAGAAGTCTACTAAAGATATCATGTCGGATGAAACAATTGAGGAAGCAGCTAAAGATAAACCCAATAAATGAAATCAGAAAGGGATATTGTAGTTACTTTCCTGCGTCTATATAAGAAAACTAACTTACCGTCAATGAATTGAAAAAGATGCTATATGAGTCCATCAATAAAGAACTATAGTGAAAAAGCGGTTAGATTTTCCTAACTCTAATCGCTTTTTCATAACTTTACAATTATGGATAAATTTTTATTTGTTTTTAAAGATGTTAACTAAAGAGTAACCTACTCTTTTTGTAAAGGCATTTGTCAGCCGCCTTCAATACAAGTTGCAATAGAACTTCCTACAATAGAATTTAGTTCTTGAAGCAAAAAAATCAAAAGGTCATTGTTGACTAGCTTTTCCAACGATTGGTTTACAATAGGAATATTATACTTTGTAAAAACCACGGCTGTATTTTCCCAAACATCGACAATTTCTTTTGGTGACATATTAGCTTGTATGACCATCAAAGATTCTCCTTCTATTGGCGTGGTGAAAATAGCATTACTGAAACGCCAAGAATACATATTCCTGCACCTAACCAATCGTATAAATCAGGTGTTTTTCTATCAATTCCCCATCCCCATAAAACGGATAAGACAATAAACACTCCACCATAAGCAGCATAAACTCTGCCGAATGAAGGAAATGTCTGAAATGTAGCTATAACACCGTAGAGAGCTAAGGCAATCCCGCCAGCTAATCCCCAGTAATATGGTTTTCCTTCTCTTAACCATAGCCAAATTAAGTAGCCTCCGCCAATTTCAGCTAAACCAGCAAGAAGAAACAATATGATTGCATGAAAAATTCTAATCACTTCCTAAACCAATTAACTTTTTGGCCTTCCTTTTAAAGTATCTATTATCCTTCGAATAAAAACTGACGAAACAATACACCAATTACTTGGATGTTTAT
>NZ_JBIQOE010000169.1:0-24703 GCF_047739415.1 Mesobacillus sp.
CCTCGATTACCGTGAAATCTCCTTCCAGCAAATAGGGAAGGGCATTATTCTGAAGGATGCTTTCATCTACAAGTGTAGTCATGAAAGAAAAGCAGAATTTTTTTCCTGTTTTTTGGTTCACGTAAAAGGTCTTTTTGAAATTATGCGATTTTAACAGAGCTTTTTCCCATTCATGATCATTGAGATATTGCTCTGGTTTTTGTCCTTCGGTATCTTTACGTGCTGCTTCTTTTTCAATTTCTTGCATTAGCTATTTTTTGATTAGCTGTCTCATGAATAATCTCCGCCAATCTGGATTTACGCTTATTCTTTCCGAAAATGGGAGGATTATGAAGAATGTTTGCGAATTTTCATTTGTATAGACAAAAAGAAAGACAAAAAGAAAAACCCGCAAGAGTTTTGCGGGTTTTTCTGTCTTTTATATTAATTGGGAAGGGGGATTAGGTTAATAAAATCTTGGGGAGATTTTATTTCAAGGCTGTTTTCGTAAAGAGTGTTGTTAAAATCCTAAAGCCAATTTTAACGTATATGAAGCCATTTTGCTGGTCGGTATTAAGTGTGCATGCTCTTTTCTCATGATAAAGAGTCAAGTTTGCAAAGAAAATATGTCATTCAATCCTATTTTGTAATCAAAAGCAACAAAGTATTGAGAAAATAGCCTATTTCAACAAATATTTTTCAAGGTCATCCAGCATCAGATTAGCAGCCTTTACGCCGCCAGCTGTATTCCAGATGGCATCATCTACTTTGTGCACTTCACCTTTTTTCGCTACTTCAAGGTTTTGGAATAACGGGTCCTCGATCCATTCCTTTTCAACTTCAGTTGCTTTGCCATCACCTTCATCATATGTGAAGTAGAAGAGGATATCTCCGTCCATTGCCGGAATTCGTTCCTTAGTCACGCCTTTTTCTGCAAAGTCTTCTTGATCCTGGCTTTCAGGACGAGCCATTCCGATTTGTTCCAAGATGACGCCTGAGAATGAATCCTTGTGGTAAATACGTACGTCACCAGCCATGAAGCGGACCATGGAAACTTCCATATTTACTTTATCACCTAGTTTTTCTTTTAGATCTTCGATTCGCTGATCATAAGCAGCAAGTACTTCCTTGCCCTTTTCTTCCTTGTTTACAGCTTTTGCATAAAGTTCAAAGTTGTTCTTCCAGTTTCCGCGAAGATCCTCGGCAAACACAGTAGGGGCGATTGCTTTTAGCTGTTCATAAATATCTTCCTGACGCATTTTGTTGCCAATGATCAAATCTGGCTGCAATGC
The DNA here is from genome assembly GCF_047739415.1 of Mesobacillus sp. Classification (GTDB taxonomy): domain Bacteria; phylum Bacillota; class Bacilli; order Bacillales; family Cytobacillaceae; genus Mesobacillus. The sequence continues at coordinate 1,272 of NZ_JBIQOE010000169.1, forward strand.
CGCGATTGCTTCTACGTTAACCTGGCTTTCAACGCCAACAACCTGGACATCCTTCATTTCATCTGCGATATGGTCATACCAAGGGTCGCCAGTCCATGACTGAACGGCACCAACCGGAGTTACTCCGAGCGCAAGAAGTGCTTCTGTACCTTCATTTGTCAGGATGACGACCTTCTCTGGAGTCTTTTCGAGTGTAGTCGTACCCATAGCATGTTCAACGGTATAGCTTTCTTCTTTCTCCTTTGGTTTTTCAGCTGTATCCTTCGCCTGATCCTCATCAGTTCCACAAGCAGCTAATAGCATTACTGTGAAAATCGAGATAAGAGTCATTAAGAATTTTGAAGCTTTCATATGTATTTCCTCCTAGAACGTTAATGATAATCGTTTTCAATTACTGCTCCTTTATGATAAAATGCAAGGGGAGACATTGTCAACACTAATTGATAATGATTTTCATCATCATTGGCGATTTTGTGAACTTGTCTGGTGAATTAGTGAAAAGGAATTCTTTTTCACGTAAAGTAAATAAACAATATAACCAACTTTTTTAAATGGTTGTTTTCATAAGTTATTTAATTTCAATTTGCTGCGGAGATTTATTTTAATAATTTTTTCTGTGATAGCAACAAATATTACAAAGAAGTTTTCAAAAAGAAAGGTTAAATCATCATGCTGCTTAAAACCAATGGCCATAGATGGATCGGTCTAATGATTGCAATCTTATTCGTTTTATTTTTAATATGCGCTAGCATCGTATACGGTTATACAGACACATCATGGGTAACCGCGTATGATGCTTTCACGAATTATGACGGATCAAATGAACATATTATTATTCAATCAGTCCGGCTTCCACGGGCACTGATTGCTGCTGCAGTCGGTGCCAGCCTGGCGATTGCGGGTGTCCTGATGCAGACATTGACGAAAAACCCACTCGCATCACCAGGTATTTTTGGCGTAAATGCGGGAGCTGGTTTCGCTGTAGTAGTAGCTGTGACGATTTTTTCAGTCGGCAGCCTTCAGGCGTTCGCGTGGATTTCCTTTTTAGGTGCTGCGCTTGCGGCCGTCAGTGTCTATGTGATTGGCTCGGCAGGGCGTGAAGGACTAACCCCGATGAAATTGACGCTTGCAGGAGCGGCGATGACCGCGATGTTTTCTTCGTTCACCCAGGGTTTGCTCGTACTGGATGAAGCTGCTCTAGAGCAGGTTTTGTACTGGCTCGCGGGCTCTGTACAGGGGCGCAAGCTGGAGACTCTCATTGGAGTCCTCCCATATTTAGCGATTGGCTGGATTGCCGCTATTGTGATTTCTTCTAAAATGAACATCCTGTCAATGGGCGAGGATGTAGCGAAGGGACTAGGCTTGAATACTGGTTTTGTCAAGCTGGGCACCGGTATTATCATTGTTCTCTTATCGGGTGGGGCTGTTGCTGTTGCAGGTCCAATTGGTTTTATCGGGATTGTGATTCCACATTTGACGAGGGCAGTGGTTGGCATTGACCACCGCTGGGTCATTCCTTTCTCTGCGATTTTTGGAGGGATGCTGTTATTGGCAGCGGATATCGCTGCCCGATATGTGTTAATGCCTCAGGAAATCCCTGTAGGTGTCATGACGGCGATGATCGGAACTCCATTTTTCATCTATATTGCGAGAAAGGGGTTCAACGGGAAATGAGCCAGTACAAAAGCTTAAGACTTTTTAAGGATAAAATCTCTTTTTTGATCGATAAAAAAGCAGCGGCGATTTTTCTGGGCCTGCTGGTTACGGCATTTGCCGTGTTTGTCATCAGTACCGGACTGGGCGATATGGATATAAGCCCAATAAGCGTCCTTGCTGTGTTTTTTGGCGGGGGAAGCGATATGGAGAGATTGGTCGTGCAATCGTTCCGTCTTCCGAGAATTATCGTTGCTCTGATGGTTGGGATCAGTTTGGCTGTCGCCGGGGGACTTCTCCAGGGGATGATCCGGAACCCGCTTGCTTCACCAGATATTTTAGGAATCACCGGTGGAGCATCGGTAGCGGTTGTAGGATTTTTAGCTATTTTCAGTGATGATAATAATGCTCTGACAGTAAGTATAGAATGGATGCCTGTTGCCGCATTCGCAGGTGCCGCGATCGTAGCATTCCTGGTTTATTTTCTTTCCTGGAAAAATGGAGTTTCGCCTGTGCGCCTCGTATTGATTGGCATCGGGATTTCCGCCATGATGCAGGCTTTGACGACACTAATGATGATCATGGGGCCAATTTACCGGGCTAGTCAGGCGAATATCTGGATCACGGGTACGGTCTATGGCTCGACATGGGCAAATGTAGCGGTGCTCGTACCCTGGACAATCATTATGCTCTTGATTGCCTTTATCTTTGCCAGAAACGTGAATGTACAGGAATTAGGGGAAGATATAGCAACTGGGGTCGGTGGCCATGTCCAGCGGCAGCGGTTTGCGCTTTTGCTGGTCAGCACCGCACTTATAGCCAGCTCGGTAGCTTTTGCCGGCGGCATAGGTTTTGTTGGCCTGATGGCTCCGCATATGGCCAGGAGGCTGGTTGGGTCTGCCTTTGGTGCTCTTCTCCCAGTTTCAGCATTAATCGGCGGAATCCTTGTCATGCTTGCTGATTTGATTGGGCGGACAATGTTTTCACCATTAGAAGTCCCGGCGGGTGTTTTTACCGCAGGTATTGGGGCTCCGTATTTTGTTTACCTGCTATTCAAGACTCGCAATACTTAAAGTTGAAGAGAAAGGGGAATGGACATGACTCAGGCAATCGAAACGGAAAAACTGACGCTCTCCTATGGAGATTCGATTATTATAAATGAATTAGATATACAAATTCCTAAAGGTGAGATCACTGTTTTTATCGGAGGAAATGGCTGCGGAAAGTCGACCTTGCTCCGCTCGATCGCAAGACTGCTTAAGCCCAGGGAAGGCTCTATCCTTCTTGAAGGCGAATCAATTGCAAAATTGTCAACAAAGGAAGTTGCCCGCAAGATGGCCATCCTTCCCCAATCTCCTTCAGCACCAGAAGGACTAACGGTCCTGCAACTTGTAAAACAGGGCAGATATCCTTACCAAACCTGGCTGAAGCAATGGTCGGAAGAGGATGAAAAGAGTGTAACCAATGCGTTAAGGGCAACAGGCATCGATCATCTCAAGGATCGTACAGTCGACTCGTTGTCCGGAGGCCAGCGCCAGCGTGCCTGGATCGCGATGACTCTTGCCCAGGATACTGACATCATCCTGCTTGATGAACCGACAACCTACTTGGATATGACACATCAAATTGAGATTCTTGATTTGCTTTATGAATTGAATGAAAATGAAGGCCGGACGATTGTCATGGTTTTGCATGACCTGAATCTTGCCTGCAGATATGCCCATAATATCGTGGCGATAAAGGACCAGAAAATTTTTGACCAGGGAAAGCCGGAAATTGTCATTAACTGTGGTCTTGTGAAGCATGTTTTCGGAATGAATTGTGAAGTAACGATCGATCCGCTGTTCGGCACACCATTATGCATTCCGCACGGAAAAGGGCGCCGAATCCTTAAGGACAAAGTGGGATCCCCAACATGAGGACTGAACTAACACAAAATGAAATAGATATACTTGCGAACTATCGTTTCGTTGTGGCTGAACCTGAGAAGGATGTGCAAATTGATTTCAGGCCTTTCATGGATGCAGCGACGATGGGCGTTTACTTGAAAAGGTTCAATAAAGGGCTGAAAGCTCCTGACCTTAAGACGGCAGCATCTGTTTTTATGAAAAGGCACGCTTTTCTAGCAGTACTCTATTTATATTCGATGAGCGCTTTTAACAAAAAGCTGGATGTGTCTCCTGAAAATATTATTCTGGCAGATGCCATTAAGGGTGGACTTTGGCTGCCAGAGTTTTATCTGAAAAATAAAACCACAGACATGTGTCCGGCTGGTGATCGGGAAGAGTGGAGGGCAGAGGCAGTCAGGCATTTGTTTGTGGATAATCTTTTTCCGGTTATGGATGCAATCTCTAAATCTGCGAAAATCTCAAAGTTGATTCTATGGGAAAATGTTGCTGTCTATATTTTCTGGCTCTATGAAAAAATCTTAAGCCAAACTGAGGATCTTGAGGTGAAGGCGAGGGCGGCAGAAGACTTTTCTTTTCTGGTCGAATCGGCTCCCGGGAAGCTGTTTGGACGCTATAATAACAATCCAATTGCAAGATATTACAGTGACCCAGTCTATCAGGAAGAGACCGATAGTTATATCAGAATTCGAAAAACCTGCTGTTACAGCTATATGCTCAAAGAAAAAGGCAGTTACTGCAAAACCTGTCCGCGAACTTGCGGAATATAATAGGGAGTGTGAAAATGGACAAAAAATTCACTGAACAACTCGATGGTTTGCTGGAAAAATACACAGAGCTTTTGGTTGGCGAAGGCTCCGCTGAAAACGTAGAGAAGGTAAAGACTTGGATTCTGTACAGCCATATTGCCAAGTCGATGCCGCCGCTGGCTAAGCACTGGAATGCAGAATATCCGGATGCCAAGGACCAAATCAAGAACGTGATCGCAGAGGTCAAAGAAATGAATGAGAAGAACCGTCAGAAATAACGAAGAACCATCTCGGCAGCGAGGTGGTTTTTTGGTTAGCAAGAATTCCTCTTTTAAGTTTAATTGGATGCGCTACAGTAAAAAGGAAAGGGAGGGAACGATAGGATAGCAAAGCAAAAAGAACCGAGCGTGTTTGCCCGGTTCAAAAGATGCTGTAAAGTCATTATTGAAGCTGCTGGCCGCCATAAGGGAATTGGTTTGAATATCCCTGGAATTGCTGGTGTGACTGCTGCAGTTTTTGTGCATCTGCCGCTTCCACTCCATACCAGCCTTTTTTGAACATGAGATTATAAATGCTGCGCTGTGCATTTGCTGTTTCTGTGTAGATGGCAAGTACATCCTGGTAAAGCTGATCGTGGCTTACTTCATTTAGCGCAGTATCATAACCTTGGGTCATGTATTTTTCAGTCGTTAAAATATCATTAATGAAATCACGGTCATTCATTTGCGGCGTTTTTTGGACCTGTGTTTCTGGATTCTGGATTTTTTGTTGGTTCTGGTTCTGATTCATCCGCTTTTCCTCCTGTAAAATTCAGATATTTTGCAGCTTTGTTTATTGCATTCCTGGAGTTCCTGAATACACCTGGTTCTGCGGGCTATTAAGATGGGTAAGGATTTTTTGATAATGTTTCTGGTGCATTTGGCCGCACTTCTCGATTTCCATCTTCAGCTCCTGGTCCTGGCACTGCTGTGCAAAGAAATGTGCTTTTTTCATGGCAAGTAAATTCCATGAGAGCATATCAGTTAAATATAAAGAATCTTTTGTTGAAACTACTGAAGGCGGCGTCTGCATGATCCCTTGCTGCTGGCCCTGAAAATTCATGTTTTGCTGCTGCATAATTGAACCTCCTGATTTTTGATAATTCCATCGGATATTATCGTTCCCGAGGCAAATTAAAGTATGCAAGACAAGATTCGCCAAAAAAGAACATTTTCCTACGAAAGTAATATTCAAACTTCTGAAAAAGTGATAAAATGATTCTGCAAAATAGATATAGATGAAGTAATTTTTTTTAAGGGTAATGTAATCGTTTTCATTAAGGGGAGGAAAAGCTATGGAACAATTAATGAGGAACTTTTTTCTTTTTTTATCGAAAAATAAATTTTTTACGAAAATGGCCAAGAAATATGGTCTTCGTTTAGGGGCAAAACGCTTTGTCTCCGGAGAGAGTGTTGAGCAGGCTGTTGAGGTCATCAGAGAGCTGAATAGTAAGAACTTGGCGGTTACAGTCGATTATCTTGGCGAATTCGTTGACAATGAAAAAGAAGCGAATGAAAGAGCGGAAAATTCAATTGCGGCAATCAAAGCGATTGGCCGTGAAAAATTGGACGCCCAGTTGAGCGTCAAGATGACTTCACTCGGCTTTGATATTTCTGAAAAAGTAGTTATGAACAATATGCGCAGGATCATGGACACTGCCAAAGAAAACAATGTTTTTGTAACCATCGATATGGAAGACTATGAGCGCTGCCAGAAGACGCTGGATATATTCAAGCAGCTGAAGTCCGAATACGATAATATCGGTACGGTCATCCAAGCTTATCTTTACAGGACAGAAAAAGATATCGAGGATCTGAATCAATACTCACCAAATCTCCGTCTTGTGAAGGGAGCTTACAAAGAGTCTCCGGAAGTAGCTTTCCCTGAGAAGAAGGATGTAGATGAGAATTTCAAGAAAATCATTAAAATGCACTTGTTGAATGGCAACTACACTGCAGTTGCTTCACATGATGACAACATCATCAATTTTACAAAAGATTTCGCAAAGGAAAACAACATCCCGAAAAGCCAGTTCGAATTCCAAATGCTCTTTGGAATCATGCCGGAAAGGCAGCTGCAGCTGGCGAATGAAGGTTACACGATGCGCGTTTATGTGCCATTCGGAACAGACTGGTACGGCTATTTCATGCGCCGCCTTGCAGAACGCCCGGCAAACGTGGCATTTGTTTTAAAAGGAATGCTGAAGAAATAAACACTAACAGGCTGACAAATGTCAGCCTGTTTTCATAGGCTTTTTTTTAAGCGGTTTTGATTACTTTTTGTATTGGCTGTTCTGGCTGTTTTGTTTTCTTTCGCCGCCCTGTCCCATTGACGGTCCTGCATTCCCTTTGACACTGGCAGCACTTACACCAGCCTTGGAAGGCTCTTTTTTCATTCTTGCCATGATCATTACCTCCGTGTTTTTAAAGATAAGAGTAACGCTTTTTTAGAATACCCAAGTCTGTTGAAATAAGCATAAGCATTAAAAATTCAAAAAATTTTCTTTTTTCCGCACCTTATTATTGCGGAAATTTTTGAAATATTTTATAGTAGTAATTAACAGAGCTCATTTATATGCATATTTTTTTTGGTGCAAAAATGAATGAGTATTCATTCAAAAAGAGTCAAAGGGGGAGACAAATTTGATGCGACAAATTCAAAAGGCAGCGGTGCTTGGTTCAGGTGTCATGGGATCAGGGATTGCCGCACATCTGGCAAACATCGGGATTCCGACATTGCTGCTGGATATTGTACCTCGGGAATTAACGGAACAGGAAAAAGCGAAAGGCCTGACACTTGATGACAAGCAGGTGCGCAATCGAATCAGTGCAGGAGCACTGCAGAAGTTATTGAAGCAAAAGCCAGCACCCTTGGCCTCCAAAAAGAATCTTGCTCTAATTGAAGCAGGCAATTTCGAAGATGATATGGAAAAACTCAAGGATGTCGACTGGGTAATTGAAGTAGTAGTTGAAAACCTTGATATTAAAAAGAAAGTTTTCACTGATGTAGATAAATACCGCAAGCAGGGAAGCATCATCAGCTCGAACACTTCAGGAATCTCAGTAGAGGCAATGGCTGAAGGACGTTCAGAAGATTTCCGGAAGCATTTCCTTGGCACACACTTCTTCAACCCGCCGCGTTACCTGAAGCTGCTGGAAGTCATACCTACTAAAGCTACGGATCCTGAAGTTCTTTCATTCATAAAGAAGTTCGGTGAAGACCAGCTTGGCAAAGGTGTCGTCGAAGCAAAGGACACACCTAACTTCATCGCCAACCGAATCGGTACTTACGGATTGCTCGTAACAGTAAGAGAAATGGTCAAAGGCGGATACAGTGTTGGTGAAGTTGACTCGGTAACTGGCCCAATGATCGGCCGTCCTAAGAGTGCAACATTCCGCACGCTGGATGTAGTTGGTCTCGATACGTTCGCGCATGTTGCGAAAAACGTGTATGACCAGGTTGAAGGCGAAGAAAAGGAAGTCTTTGAAGTACCTGAGTTCATGAAGAAGATGCTTGAAAACGGCTGGCTTGGAAGCAAGTCAGGACAGGGATTCTTCCTGAAACAGGGCAAGGAAATTCTTGAACTTGATCCACAGACCCTGGAATACGGCCCACGGAAAAAATTAAAGACAGCGTCTACTGAAATGGCCAAGCAGGAAAAAGGCCTTGCCAATAAAATGAAAGCGCTTGTTTATGCGAAAGACCGCTCTGGTGAGCTTTTATGGAATATTTTCAGCCCTGTATTAATTTACTCAGCTGATCTGCTGGGCACAATTGCCGACGATATCGTCGCTGTGGACCGTGCGATGAAGTGGGGATTCGGCTGGGAAATGGGACCTTTCGAAGCATGGGATGCACTGGGTGTCGAAAAAGCAATCAGCAAAATGGAGTCTGAAGGCAAGACTGTTCCTGCATGGGTAAAAGAAATGGTCGAGAAAGGCTTCACATCTTTCTATAAAGAAGGGGAAGGCAAGCTGAGCTATTACCATAATGGTGAATACGTTGCGGTAGAGGAAAATCCAAAAGCAATCAACTTGAAGCTTCTGAAAAAGCAAAAGGGTGTCATTAAAAAGAATGGCGGCGCAAGCCTGATTGACCTTGGAGATGGAATCGCCCTTCTGGAATTCCACTCACACAGCAATTCAATCGGTCCTGACATCCTCCAGATGATCAACTTTGCGATTGATGAAGTAGAAAAGAACTATAAGGGTCTTGTAATCGGCAACCAGGGCAAAAACTTCTCGGTTGGTGCGAATCTGGCAATGATCCTGATGGAAGCACAAGACGATAACATTTGGGATCTTGATATGGTTGTCCGCCAGTTCCAGCAGACAACGATGAAAATCAAGTACTCCTCAAAGCCTGTTGTTGCTGCACCATTTGGAATGACGCTTGGCGGAGGCGCTGAAATGTGCTTGCCGGCAGCGCATATCCAAGCCTCAATGGAGACATACATGGGACTCGTTGAAGCAGGTGTCGGCCTGATTCCTGGCGGCGGCGGAAACAAGGAGCTTTACATCAAGCATCTAGAAGGACTGCCAAAAGGCGTTGATTTTGACCTTCAAAAGGTTGCCAATAAAGTATTCGAAACAATCGCGATGGCTAAAGTCTCCACTTCAGGAGAGGAAGCTCGTGAAAATAACTTCCTGAATGAAGCAGATGGCATCAGCGTGAACAGCGATCACTTGTTATATGATGCGAAACAGGCTGCATTGAACTTATATGAAAGCGGTTATAAGGCACCGGTTAGAAAGAAAGTACCTGTAACTGGCGAGCCGGGATATGCAACCCTGCTGCTGGGTGCCCAAACAATGCATCTGTCAGGTTACATTTCTGAACATGACTTGAAAATCGCAAAGAAACTTGCATATGTCATCTCCGGCGGGAAAGTGCCATACGGAACCGAAGTAGATGAGCAATACTTGCTTGACCTTGAAAGAGAAGCGTTCCTGAGCCTTGTGGCAGAACCGAAATCACAGCAGCGCATGCAGCATATGCTCGTAAAAGGCAAGCCATTGCGCAACTAATAGATTGATAGATTTGAAGTGAAAGATAAATTCTAAACATCCGAGGAAAGAGAGGGAATGAGATGAGAGAAGCGGTAATCGTAGCCGGAGCCCGGACACCGGTCGGAAAAGCAAAAAAAGGAACACTTGCTAATGTCCGCCCCGATGATCTTGGAGCACTTGTAGTAAGAGAAACTCTAAAAAGAGCAGGCAATTATGAAGGAAATATTGATGATTTAATCATCGGCTGTGCAATGCCAGAAGCAGAGCAGGGTTTGAACATGGCGCGAAATATTGGTGCACTTGCCGGGCTGTCACATGAAGTGCCGGCGATCACAATCAACCGTTATTGTTCTTCAGGACTGCAGGCGATTGCGAATGCATCGGAAAGAATCATGCTTGGGCATGCAGACACAATCATAGCCGGCGGCGCGGAATCAATGAGTTTGGTGCCAATGATGGGCCATGTCGTCCGCCCGAATTCAAAATTGGCTGAAACAGCACCGCAATATTATATGGGGATGGGCCATACAGCTGAGGAAGTAGCCAAGAAGTACGGCATTTCCCGTGAAGATCAGGATGCTTTTGCAGTAAGAAGCCATCAGCGCGCGGCAAAAGCAATCCAGGAAGGCAAATTCGAGGATGAAATTGTTCCTGTCGATGTAACCCTCCGTACAGTAGGAAAAGACAATAAGCTTGTTGAAAAGACAATCCAATTCAAACAGGATGAAGGCGTTCGTCCTGAGACGAACATGGAAACTCTTGCGAAGCTGCGCCCGGCCTTCAATATTAAAGGCACAGTAACTGCAGGGAACTCCTCACAGACTAGTGACGGAGCAGCGGCTGTCATGGTCATGGACCGTGAAAAGGCAGAATCTCTTGGATTGAAGCCTCTCGCTAAATTCAGGTCATTCGCACTTGGCGGAGTACCGCCTGAAATCATGGGAATCGGCCCGGTAGTGGCAATCCCTAAAGCTTTGAAGCTTGCAGGACTGCAAGTGTCGGATATCGGCGTATTCGAACTGAATGAAGCATTCGCTTCCCAATCAATCCAGGTCATCCGTGAGCTGGGCCTTGATGAAGATAAAGTCAACGTGAACGGCGGTGCGATCGCACTAGGCCACCCGCTTGGAACAACTGGAGCGAAACTGACTTTAACCGTCATCCATGAAATGAAACGCAGAAATGAGCAATTTGGTGTCGTAACAATGTGTATCGGCGGCGGCATGGGTGCAGCTGGAGTGTTTGAACTTTTATAAAACAATACATGGAGGGGCTAAGCCCCTCCCCAAAATGGATAGGAGGAACAATAAATGGGTAACCAAACAGAAAAGCTTGTAAAAGGCGGAAGCTTCTTAATCGAAGACGTAACATACGACCATGTATTCACTCCAGAGGATTACACAGATGAGCACAAAATGATCGCAAAAACAACTGAGGATTTCGTAACGAACGAAGTATTGCCTCAGGTTGAATATATTGAGCAGCACGAGTTTGACCGCACTGTGAAACTATTAAAGGAAGCTGGAGAGCTGGGCCTTCTTGGAGCAGATGTTCCTGAAGAGTACGGCGGATTGAGCCTTGATAAAATCAGCTCAGCTTTGATTGCTGAGAAAATGGCTGTCGCTGGCGGCTTCTCAATCTCCCACGGTGCACACGTAGGGATTGGTTCATTGCCAATCGTACTTTTCGGTAATGAAGAGCAAAAGCAAAAGTACCTTCCTGCACTGGCAACTGGCGAAAAGCTTGCAGCCTACGCACTTACTGAGCCTGGTTCAGGTTCCGACGCACTCGGTGCAAAGACTACAGCTAAGCTGAATGCTGAAGGCACTCACTACGTGCTTAACGGTGAAAAGCAATGGATTACAAATGCTGGCTTCGCAGATGTATTCGTTGTTTATGCCAAGATCGATGGCGAACAATTCACAGCTTTCATCGTTGAAAGAGAATATCCCGGAGTATCCGTAGGCGCAGAAGAAAAGAAAATGGGGATCAAGAGCTCTTCTACACGTACATTGATTCTTGAGGATGCTCAAGTTCCAGTGGAAAACCTTCTTGGTGAAGCTGGAAAAGGTCACCTTATCGCATTCAATATCTTGAACATTGGACGCTACAAGTTAGGTGTAGGCGCAACTGGCGGAGCTAAGCAGGCATTCGGACTGACTGTAAAGTATGCTAATCAGCGTCAGCAATTCAAAACGCCGATTTCCCAATTCAACCTTACAAAAGAGAAGCTTGCGACAATGGCTTCAAAAATCTATGCAACTGAGAGCTCTGTATACCGTACAGTTGGCTTGTTCGAGGAAAGAATGAACCAGTTGTCTGAGGAAGAAATCAACAACGGTAAAGCAGTCGCTGACTCGATTGCCGAGTACGCGATCGAGTGTTCAATGAACAAAGTATTCGCGACTGAAACACTTGACTATGTTGTAGATGAAGGTGTTCAGATCCACGGTGGATACGGCTTCATGCAGGAATATGAAATCGAAAGAGCTTACCGTGATTCTAGAATCAACCGTATCTTCGAAGGAACAAACGAAATCAACCGTCTGCTAGTACCGGGTACATTCCTGCGCAAAGCAATGAAGGGCGAGCTTCCATTATTGCAAAAAGCACAGCAGCTGCAGGAAGAGCTAATGATGCTTATGCCTGAAGAGCCAGGCGATGAGCCGTTGGCACAAGAAAAATACCTTGTGAAAAACGCGAAGAAAATCGGCTTGCTTGCTGCTGGATTGGCAGCTCAGAAATTCGGCAAAGCATTGGAAAAAGAGCAGGAAATCCTCGTGAATATCGCGGATATCATCTCTAATGCTTATTCGATGGAATCTGCTGTTCTTCGTACCGAGAAAGCAATCGCAAAAGACGGAGTGGAAAAGAGCAAGCAAAAGCTTCTTTACACGCAAATCTTCTGCCAGGAAGCCTTTAATGAAATCGAGCGTGACGCAAAAGAAACTCTTGTTGCAACAGAAGAAGGTGACGCACTTCGCATGTTGACTTCCGCATTGCGTAAGTTCACAAGACATACTCCAATCAACGTTATTGCCAAGAAACGTGAAGCATCTGAAAAGCTGATCGAAGCAGAGCGTTTCATCGTATAATCTGATGATTTTTGAACACTTCTCCTGTTTTCCGGGAGGAGTGTTTTCACTTTTCATGAACTGCCTTTTTTAATTCATTTTATTTCATGCAGGAATTTTGCGAATTATGTTGAATAAAGTAATGGATGCCGAAAATATCGGGGAAATTAAACACGGAATGTTAGTATTTTTTAGTCCTATTATGTTACTATCCGATTAGAGGGTTTCATTAATGGGATACTAGCAAAGGGTGGTGAAAAATATGGCAAAGATGTTTTATTGGTACCCTAAATGCGGTACATGCAGGAACGCCAAAAAATGGTTGGACCAGCATGAAGTGGACTATAATGAAGTACATATTGTCGAAAATCCGCCTTCCCAATCCCAGCTTGAAGAAATGCTGGAGAAAAGCGGCCTCGATATTAAGAAGTTTTTCAATACGAGCGGCCAAAAGTACAGGGAACTGGGGATGAAAGACAGAATCAAGACAGCATCCAAAAGTGAGCTGCTGGAACTACTAGCATCTGACGGCATGCTCATCAAACGCCCGCTGATGACAGACGGCGAGCAAGTAACGGTAGGCTTTAAAGAGGATGAATACGAAAAAGTCTGGCTTTAAATTTTGGTCCCATCGATATTAATCGATAGAGATATACAAATGGAGGGATAGTTAATGAGTATACCAAATGAGTTACGTTACTCTAAAGAACACGAATGGGTAAAAGTTGAAGGAGAAAAGGTTCGCATCGGTATTACTGATTTTGCTCAATCTGAACTTGGCGATATCGTATTCGTCGAACTACCTGAAGTAGGAGACGAGATCAGCCTTGACCAGCCATTCGGAAGTGTGGAATCCGTTAAAACTGTTTCTGAGTTATATGCACCAGTTAGCGGCAAGGTAGTTGAAATTAACGAAGAATTAAACGATAGCCCTGAATTTGTTAACGAATCTCCATACGAAAAAGCATGGATGATTACTGTCGAGCTATCTGACAACAGCGAAGTAGAAAAGCTTATGACAGCTGAACAATACGAAGACATGATTAAAGAATAAATTTACTGACGCCTTGATGCCATCAAGGCGTTTTCTGATTGGTTAAGAATTTATTGGGTTACTCCATTAGTTTACTTAATCCAGCTCCAGCGCCTAGCCCCTTGAGACGCTTCGGTCCTGCCAATGAAGTCAAAAGACGACTTCACTGTCAGGCCCTCCAGCGCTTGTCGGGTCTGACCAAGGCGCTTGCGCTTTTTGTTCTTCCCCGGCAAAAACTCCTTCATTTTTCCATCAATTCATTCCCTGAAATCGGACAAGCTAAAAGTAATCGACTATCCAAGAAGGGTGAAAATCATGACACTGAACAAACAAAAACTTGATATAACGGACAGAGTGACAGGAAAACTTGAAAACGGCGAGATACAGCTTTACCTGGAAAACGAACACATTGGATCCATAGAGCTTCCAGAAGGAATGCAGATGAAATTGGAGCACCACTTTGAAGCAGAACAGAATAAGATTTACCAGCATGTATCAGTGCCGGATCAATCAGAACCTCGGTATACTGATTGTGATGAAGGCGGCTGGTGTTGAGCAAATCCAAACAGCGGCCAGCCATGCCGCTGTTTTTCTCTATGTGCCGAAAATAGATGTTCGGCAGCTAAAAGGCAATATGCCCCTTTTTACAATCTAAGCAAATTGCCTTCCAGGAGGCTAGTCTAAATTTTTGCAATATCCATCGAAAACAGTAACAATATATTTAAGAAAGTTTACGGCACAAATGATTTAATAATGTTTATAATGTTGTAAAGTAATTATTTTCTGGTGCATAGGTGGTTATGACGATGGACGAAAATCACAAGGTGATCATAGTAGAGGGTTCGTCAGACAAAAAGAAAGTGCAAGCCTTGCTAAATGAACCGGTCGAAATTATTTGTACGAATGGGACAATTGGTGTTTCAAAGCTTGATGAGCTGATTGATTCTCTTTTTGATAAGGATGTATATATCCTCGTTGATGCAGATGCGTCAGGGGAAAAATTGAGAAAGCAATTTAAGAGGGAATTTCCTGAGGCGAACCATTTGTACATTGACAGGATGTACAGGGAAGTTGCGACGGCACCGGAAAATCACCTTGCTACAGTTTTAATTGGAGCAAATATCGACGTTCATGCAGAGTATTTAGAAAAAGGATGACTGTAGATGGAAGAATGGACAAAGGCAGAGGTGGAAGCCTTCCTGGAGGAAAAACGAACTGGATACCTATACTTCTACACGCCAATGTGCGGAACATGCCAGGTAGCAAGTAAAATGCTGACGGTTATAGAGCAGCTGTTGCCTGATGTACCGTCCGGGAAAGCAGACTTAAATTATCTGCCTGAGATGGCAGAACATTTTGAAATTAACAGTGTACCATGCCTGATTGTGTTGAAAAAAGGAGAGGTTCAGGAGAAAATCTATGCTTTTCAATCCGTTCCGTATCTTTATGAAAAACTTAAAGAATTAAAAATATAAAACAAATGGCTAAGCCGTTTGTTTTTTTTTGCTTAATTGCCGATACATTCGGACAACGAAAAGATTTACATATCGTTCCAAAAACATTATTATATTTAGTGTATCGAAATAATCGAGGAGCGAAATATAATGGCTCTATACCAGGAATGGGCGGCACAGATTAAAACCTATAATAGAAACATACGACTTACCTTCGTTGCGAACATTTTGACCCAGATCGGCCTTGGCATTTTCATGGTCATCTATAACTTTTACATCAGGGAATTAGGATATAATGAGCTTGTAAACGGAAAGGTCATTGCCATGACCTCGCTGGCAACTGCTCTCATTCTTATTCCGGCAGGTATCCTGAGTGATAAAGCAGGCAGGAAAAAGCTGATGCTGTATGGAGCTGTCGGGACAGGGTTGATCTTATTCACCCGGAGCATCGTTGAGAGTCAATCACTATTAATTCTTTTTGCGTTTGGAACAGGCCTTGCTTCAGCATTTATCCAGGTGTCCATTATTCCGTGGCTGGCGGAGAATTCGAAGCCTGATCAACGTGTGCATTTATTCAGTATTCATTTTGCGGTGATGACGGGTGCCAATGTAATAGGAAGTCTTTTGGGCGGAATCCTCACAGACCTATTTGGCATGATGATCCCCGGACTTGAAAGTATCAGATATACATTGATAATTGGAGCGTTCTTGTTTTTGGCTGCTCTGATTCCGATTATGAAGTTAAATGAAAAACGGCCACCCCGCATATCGGCTAGCGATATAAAAGAAAAAACAAAAGGAATTCCCCACAAAGCCAGCTTCAAAATCATTCTGCTGTTTGCAGTTGCGCAATTGATGATAGGTTTCGGCGCTGGTTTAGTCATTCCGTATTTGAACCTTTATTTTGCGGACCGATTCATGGCTTCCAATTCACTGATTGGTTTGGTTATTTCTCTTGGGCAGGGAGCAACAGCTGTGGCGATGATCATTGGTCCAATGGTCGTTCGCAGACTTGGTGAAGTGAGAGCGGTAGTGGTGTTGCAGATGCTATCCCTTCACTTTCTGCTGCTGACAGCGTACACAGAGAATTTTTGGCTGGCTGCTTTAGGATTTTTATTTCGCCAGGCACTAATGAACGCAGGCAATCCAATCCAGATGTCGTTAATGATGTCGAAGGTTGATGATTCCATGAAGGGTTTGGCCAACTCTGTGAATCAAATGGTATTTAATCTTGGATGGGCCGTTATGGGTCCAGTGTCAACTGGAATCGTCTTGAAATACGGTTCCTATTGGGGATATGCAACGGTATTTACCATTACTGCAGGTCTGTACTTAGTAGGATCCACATATTTCTTCGTAGTGTTCAAAACGATGGATAAGCCAAAATCCGGCATGGTGAATACAAAACCAGCTTAATTACTGTATTTCTTTGGATATATTTCTCGGGAAATGAAAGACGATGCCGAAATATCATACGGTATTGTCTTTTTTTACGTTATTCACAATGTAAATTCCGCTTTCACCGTATGATTTGTCGAAGGGTTTTAACAGGTTTTCTCCTTATTACATGGAATATGTATTATAAGGGAGATGATCGGAATGCGGGAACAGATCGCCAGGTTTGTGAATGAAATCCAGAATAAGAAGCATGTTCAACAACTAGTAAACAAACTGGACCTAATTATAAAAATTGAAGCAGAGAGTGGTACCTTCTACTTGTCTTTCAAGGATGGCAAGGTGGCTTGCCATGAAACCTGCATACATACTGGATACACTGCCACGATTTCTGGAAAGGATGCGCTTTTGGATCAATTATTTGATGGAGACCTGAAACTGCGTCATGGAGTAAAAATGAATTATTTCACAACTGATTGTCCTTTTCGTGCCCAATTAGTGCTGGAAACGTTATTTTATCTGGCAAGACCACTTCCTGTATAAAATTTTATCTGAATAGTCTAAATATATTGACCGATATCTCACGACGTGATATTATCACTTTAACGCAGTAAAAACAGAATTGAATACTCTTATCCAGAGAGGCGGAGGGAATGGCCCTATGAAGCCCGGCAACCGGTTGTGAAAACACGGTGCTAATTCCAGCAGAGTTTTTTGCTCTGTAAAGATAAGGAGAGATGATCAATCACCCTCTTCTTAGGAAGAGGGTTTTTTGTTTCAGTTTTTCCCAGATAATTATATTGATTGGAGAGATGGAGATGGCTAATGAACACAAAAATTACAGAATTGAAACGCTGGGGGTACATGGTGGTCAGTCACCAGATCCGGTAACAGGGGCAAGAGCAGTTCCGATTTATTCGAGCAATGCGTTCCAATTTGAAAACACAGAACATGCAGCAGATTTATTTGCACTTAAAGAAGCGGGCTACATTTACTCACGGATACATAATCCGACTGTTACTGCCCTAGAAGAAAAAGTAGCGCTCCTTGAGGGCGGTATAGGTGCTCTTGCGTTATCAAGCGGGATGTCTGCCATCACGATGGCAATCCTGAACATTGCGCATGCGGGTGACGAAATTGTTGCTGCATCTAATCTATATGGAGGCACTTACAATCTATTTGCTGTAACCCTGCCGAAGTATGGAATAAAAGTTCATCTAGTTGATCCAGCTGATCCTGAAAATTTTAGAAAGGCGATCACTCCGAAAACAAAAGCAGTTTATGCGGAAACAATCGGCAATCCAAGTCTCAGAGTATTGGATATTGCAGCTGTAGCGGAAGTGGCCCATGAAGCAGGTCTTCCGCTGATCATCGATAACACATTTGCAACTCCTTACCTTTGCCGGCCAATAGAACATGGCGCCGATATCGTTGTCCACTCGGCTACCAAGTGGCTATTAGGAAATGGAACGGTCATGGGCGGTATCATTGTGGACGGTGGAAAGTTCGACTGGCAGTCTCCTAAGTTCCCGGGCTTTAATGAGCCGGACTCAAGTTACCATGATCTTGTCTATAGTGAGGCAATCGGAGCTGCCGCCTATATCGTAAAGGCAAGAGTCCAGCTGTTGCGTGACCTTGGACCGGCAATCAGTCCTCAAAGTGCATTCCAATTCAACCTTGGAATAGAAACTTTACATGTTCGCATGAAGGAGCATGTTGCCAATACACGCAAAATTGTAGATTATCTTGAGTCGCATCCTGCGGTTACATGGGTCAGTTATCCAGGCCATGAATCACATCCAGATAAAGAGCTTGCTGATCGATATCTTCCAAAGGGAGCAGGGGCAGTTGTCATATTTGGGATTGAAGGTGGCAGGGACGCGGGAGCAAAGCTGATTAACTCATTAGAATTATGGTCACATGTCGCTAATGTCGGGGATGCTAAAAGTCTGATCATCCATCCTGCAAGTACAACACACCAGCAGTTGGATTCAGACGGTCTTAAGGCAGCGGGAGTTCCTGAAGATTTAATCCGACTTTCCGTCGGGATTGAAAATGTGGAGGATATCATCGAGGACTTGGAGCAGGCTATCGAAAAGGCAACAGGAGTGCCAGGAATCCAGGCCAGAGCCTGAATTCCATAACCTTCCAAAAGGTATTTAGAAATAATTTTTATTGACACCCTTTTTTACTCCGTGCTACAATCACACTCGTAACTTAAAACCGATTAGATAATTTAATAGCGTGCTCTTATCAAGAGAGGTGGAGGGAAGTGCCCTATGAAACCCGGCAACCGTCAGTAAGCATTGCTTGCTGAAATGGTGCCAATTCACACAAAGCGGATCGCTTTGGCAGATGAGAGAAAGGAATCCACTATGACTATGCCTTTCTGCTCACTTGCAGGAAGGCTTTTATTTTGCCCTTTTCGAAAAATGCTTAAAAAGTTATAGCCGTAAAGCTTGTTCGAAAAGACTTGAGCACAATCATCCCCGTTTAAGATAGAGTCTATTACCCATTTATGCTGGAGTTTGAATTTTTTCGGTTAGGGAATGGGAAACTAGATTGATAACCTTCTTAATTTTCAAGGGAATTTTAACGGTTTTAATAAGTGTAGATGTAAAGAGGGGGAGTCAATTGATTACGATAAAAAACGCCAGAAAGATTTACCCTTCCAACAAGGGAGAGGTTAAAGCGGTAGATGATGTCAACCTTGAAGTCAAGGAAGGCGAAATCTATGGAGTCATCGGTTACAGTGGCGCCGGCAAAAGTACGTTGATCCGAATGCTGAACGGTCTGGAGATCCCAACTTCAGGTTCCGTCGTGGTAGCAGGCAGGGAAGTTTCAAGGATCAAGGGAGCAGAACTGCGTAAGGCTCGCCAGGAAATCAGCATGATTTTCCAGCACTTCAACCTGCTCTGGTCAAGAACAGTAGCAGAGAATATCGCTTTCCCGCTTGAAATTGCCGGAGTAGCAAAAGCTGAGAGAGATAAACGGGTTAAAGAGCTAATCGAACTTGTAGGTCTTGAGGGCAGGGGAGATGCTTATCCATCCCAGTTGAGCGGCGGTCAAAAGCAGAGAGTCGGAATCGCGAGGGCGCTGGCTAATAACCCTAAAGTGCTTCTTGGGGATGAAGCAACATCTGCGCTTGATCCGCAGACAACTGACCAGATTCTTGATCTGCTTGTTGATATCAATAAAAGGCTTGGTCTTACAATCGTCCTGATCACACACGAAATGCATGTTATCAGGAAAATTTGTCACCGAGTCGCCGTAATGGAAGGCGGAAAGATTGTTGAAACAGGACCAGTATTGGAAGTGTTCAAGAATCCGCAGCAGCCAATTACGAAAAGATTCGTCCAGCAGGTGACAGAACCGGAAGAAACCAAAGAAACAGTTGACCACTTGCTTGAGCGATATCCACATGGTCGCGTTGTACAGTTAACATTCGTAGGTGAAGGGACAGAACAGCCACTGATCACCAACCTGATTCGTGAGTTTTCAATAACGGTCAATATTGTCCAGGGTAAAATTTCGCAGACACAAGATGGTTCATATGGAACTTTGTTCATCCATCTTGATGGTGAAGAGCGCGAAGTGGTCCGTGCAATAGAGTATATTGGCCAGCATGAAGTCGGCGTGGAGGTGATTTCAAATGGCTGAAAATTTGTTTCCGAATGTGAACTGGGACCGAATGTGGGAAGCGACAGTTGAGACACTATACATGAGTGCCATTTCCGTTGTGGCTACCTTCATTCTTGGAGCAATCCTTGGACTGCTGCTCTTTTTGACCTCTAAGGGCAATATATGGGAAAACAAACCGGTCAATATAGTATTGAGTGCGATAGTAAATATTTTCAGGTCAATCCCGTTCATTATTTTAATCGTCCTTCTGATTCCTTTTACAAAGTTCATTGTGGGATCGATGATCGGGGAAAACGCTGCATTGCCTGCACTGATCATTGGATCGGCTCCATTTTACGCAAGGATGGTTGAGATTGGCTTGCGTGAGATTGATAAGGGAGTCATAGAAGCAGCAAAATCCATGGGAGCCAAGACGACAACGATCATCTGGAAGGTGCTGCTGCCGGAATCGATGCCGGCACTGGTCTCTGGTATCACGGTAACGGCAATCGCGCTAGTCAGTTACACGGCGATGGCCGGTGTCATCGGGGCTGGCGGTCTGGGAAACCTAGCTTATATGGAGGGCTTCCAGAGAAGTCGGAATGATGTCACCTTGATGGCGACCATCATTATTTTGATTATCGTGTTTTTAATTCAGTTTGTTGGTGATTTCTTCACTAGAAAATTAGATAAGAGATAAAGGAGAGATTTGAATTGAAAAAATGGATACTAGCTTTATTAGCATTAGTATTAACAGCAGGACTTGCAGCTTGCGGAACATCTGAGGATAACACATCGGGAGAAGGCGGCAAGGAAGAAAGCAAAAAAATCGTGGTAGGTGCTTCAAACGTACCTCATGCGGAAATCTTGGAAGAAGCAAAGCCGCTTCTTGAAGAAAAAGGTTTTGAAATGGAAGTCAAGACATTCAATGACTATGTTGTTCCAAACCAGGCACTTGATTCAGGAGAGTTAGATGCAAACTACTTCCAGCACATCCCGTACCTTGAGTCACAAATGGCTGAACACGGCTATAAGTTTGAGAATGCAGGCGGAATCCACATCGAGCCAATCGGTGTCTATTCTCAGGACTATACTACTCTGGATGACCTGCCAAAAGGAGCGCGCGTTATCATGAGCAGCTCGGTAGCAGACCATGGCCGTATTTTAACAATGCTTGAAAAAGAGGGATTGATCACTCTTAAAGAAGGCGTGGATAAAGTAAAGGCTACAATTGATGATATCGAAGAAAACCCTAAAGAATTGAAGTTCGATACAGAATACGATGCAGCATTGCTTCCGCAAATTTTCAACAATGGCGAAGGCGATGCAGTATTAATCAACTCTAACTATGCAATTGATGCTGGACTTAATCCATTAGAGGATTCTATCGCGATCGAGGAAAGCGATTCTCCATACGTGAACGTAATTGCCGTTCGTGAAGGAGATGCTGACAAACCGGCAATCAAGGCTCTAGTTGAAGTGCTTCACTCAAAAGAGATCCAGGACTTTATTCTTGAAAAATATGAAGGTGCAGTCGTACCAGTAAAAGAATAAACATGAGATAAAAGCAGACGTGCAGCCTGCTTTTTCTTTTTGTCGCATAACCGACTGCGAAAATTAACATACTAACCGAGGAAAAAGCAGAATGGAGTGGAAGCAATGGAGCATCATTATGAACCTCGGAATTCAACCGAAGCAGCACTGCATGAATATAAGCAAGGCTTGGGTTTATTTACGCAAAGAATGCCAGAGCTTGCCAGACATTATAATGCGTTTACTGAAGTTTGTTTTCAGGAAGGGACTTTGACGCAAAAAGAAAAGCAGCTGATTGCTTTGGGAATTTCATTGTATTCACAGGATGAATATTGCATTATATATCATTTAAAAGGCTGCCTTGACCAAGGGGCAACGGAAGAGCAAATTCTGGAAGCAGTTGGAGTTACAGCTGCCTTTGGCGGTGGTGCGGCAATGAGCCAGGCCGTGACACTCGTCCAGGAAGCAATGTCCGAACTGAACACTTTGCAGCAATAAAAGCTGTTTCATGCAGCAGAACTGGCTGTTAAATAACAGGAAAGGCTCCATTTGGGAGGATATTGCCAGTATTCTAAGAATGGCAGAGGTGAAGTCGCGTTAGGCCGCCTTACTCCATCACATCCAAAAATTAACGGTTTTAACCGCTTTGATAGTGGTAAATAAAAGGTGTTAAGATTGCACTATCAAAAAAATCGCTTATTAAAGCGAAAAACCGAAGGGATGATTCACTATTAGTCAGCTAAAACTGAACTACACAAGTGAAATGGAAAAAGCGATGCATGGAGCTCACGGAATTAGTTACGAGGTTTACAGCATGAACCATGACGCAAGAATGGAAGTCGAAAGAAAACGCGAAAGAGACTATATCAAAAGCCAACGGATGGTCGCAGACCTGGACAGAAAAGTCCACTCGTAAGCGATAGTATATATAATAGAAGAAAAATTTTGGGACCAGTGTGAATTATGCACTGGTTTCTTTATTATGTGTTGTTGATTAATGTGAAGGAGATCGGTTTTTCTTAGATGTCCTTTTCAAGCCGTTATTGTGACAGGTTTGAAGTGTTAGGAGGAAAAGCTGTCAAGAAAAAGCCGTTATTGTGACAGGTTTGAGGTGTTAGGAGGAAAAGCTGTCAAGAAAAAGCCGTTATTGTGACAGGTTCGAGATGTTGGGACAGAAAGCTGTCAAGAAAAAGCCGTTATTGTGACAGGTCCGAGGTATTAGGAAGAAAAGCTGTCAAGAAAAAGCCTTTATTGTGACTGCTTCAAGGTGTCAGGACGAAAAGCTGTCAAGAAAAAGCCTTTATTGTGACAGATTCAAGGTGTTAGGATGAAAAGTTGTCAAGAAAAAGCCGTTATTGTGACAGGTTCGAGGTGTTGGGGTGAAAAGCTGTCAGGAAAAGGCGGTAATTATGACAGGTTCGCGGTGTAAGGACGAAAAGCTGTCAAGAAAAAGCCGTTATTATGACAGGTTCGAGAAGTCAGTGCGAAAAGTTGTCAAGAAAAGGCCGTTATTTTGACAGGTTTAAAGGAGTAAAGCCAAAAGCTGTCCAAGTCAGGAAAGCCTATTTTATGAATGACCGTCCTTCCCAATAAACCAAACAGATTTAACTACCATACGGCATCTAGTACATTTTTTTATAACAGAAGGTGAAAAATAAAATGATGTACAAGCTGTGAGCGGATATCCCGACTTTGAATTGCTTGTTCTGTTAAAATGGAAATGTGTTTTGTCGGCGCATGTCGCCATTCAGCGAGCTGAATGGCGGGGTGGGGGAAGTGGTAAGAAGACAAGGAGATCCATCTGCAGAATTAGATGTATATCAGAGTTTCTGCGGATTTTTGGCTCACTTCGTGAAGCTTACGCTTCACTGGCTTTTCAGCTTAGGCTGAAAAGCTGCCGAGTGGAAATAAAACGCTGCGAGCAAATGAATTTGCTCGGTCGTTTCCTTCCCACTCGGCATGAGC
>NZ_JBIQOE010000170.1:0-10187 GCF_047739415.1 Mesobacillus sp.
GAACAGGATGATAGAAGGTCTCTGTTTTATTTAATCAAAGAAGAAAATGGACAAATCATCGGTCGAATGAACCTTGTCGATATTGACTGGGTGACTAAATCAGGCAGTATCGGTTATCCGGTAGGACAACAATTCTCTGGCAAAGGAGCTGCTGTCAAAGGGCTGCAAATGCTTATATCAAAAACTAAGAATATGGGCCTGAAAGAATTACGGGCGAAAACGACCAGAAATAATATAACAACCCAAAAGGTTTTAGATAGATGTCTTTTTCAAAACGAATCTGAAGAAAATGGCGATTTTATCTACTATAAATTAGCACTCTAGCTAACGCTAGGGTGTTTTTTTTATACCAGGAAATAATAAAATTATTTTGTTGAGGATAACTATATAGGTCTTCTTAATCCAGCTCCAGCGCTTAGCCCTTCGAGTCGCTTCGGTCCTGCCAATGAAGTCAAAGAACGACTTCAAGTCAGGCCCTCCAGCGCTTGTCGGAGCTGAACGAGGCGCTTGCGCTTTTTATTTTGTCGAATTATTTTTCTCTAAAAACCTTGTGGACACACTTATTATTTGTGTAAAATTACACTAAATAGATAATTTAACCATTGTTATTTAACCCTTCGTTATGATTTAGTAATCGATTTCTTAATTTCTCTTAAGAAATTATTAAGAAAATATCCCCTATCTTTTTGGAAGTGGTTGACATATAATTTAACTGTATTAATAATAATAGTACACTTAGTACAGATAGGGGGTCATTATGTTTGAGCTTGACCTGAGGAGCCGAAAACCGATATACGAGCAGCTGGTAGATAAGATGAAAGAGCTGATCATTAATGAAGTGCTCAAACCTGATGAACAATTGCCTTCTGTGCGTCAGATGGCACAGCAATTGACAATAAACCCAAATACAATCCAAAAGGCATATAGAGAGCTTGAGGTTCAGGGATTCATTTATTCATTAAAAGGCAAGGGGAGTTTTGTCAATGCGATGGACCCTGGCAAGGATGCAGATAAAATACTGCAGGTGAAGCAAGATCTGCAAAAACTGTTACAGGAAGCATTGTACCTGGGCATTACTGCTGAAGAGTTGCGGGAGATGATTGGAAACATTGATGGCTTGAAAGGGGGAAGCGGGCAAGATGATTCAAATGATCGAGATCAATAAAACATTTGAAAAACACGAGGCTGTAAAAAACGTCAATATGACTATAAATAAAGGCTCAATATACGGCTTGATTGGATCGAATGGTGCAGGTAAAACAACCATCATTAAATTGCTTGCTGGAATTTATAACCAGGATTCTGGGAAGGTGCTTTTGGAAGGTTCTGCGGTCTTTGAAAACCAAGTCTTAAAAGAGAAGATATTTTATATATCCGACCAGCCATATTTCTTTCCTCAGTATACAGTCAAGCAGATGGCGAATTTCTATAAAAGCATTTACCCTTCATGGAATGAAGCAAGATTTATGAAATTAGTCGAAGTATTCGGCTTCAGCATGAACAAAAAATTACATACCTTTTCAAAGGGAATTCAAAGACAAGCTGCTTTCTGGCTCGCCTTATCGACGATGCCTGAAATATTGATTCTTGATGAGCCCATGGATGGATTGGATCCGGTGGCAAGGAAAAAGGTTAAAAACCTATTGATACAGGATGTCGCAGACAGAGAAATGACGATTTTGATATCATCCCATAACTTGCGTGAAATTGAAGATATTTGCGACCATATTGGAATTTTACATCAGGGGTCACTCCTTTTGGAAAAAGACCTTGATGACCTCAAATCTGATATACATAAGGTTCAGGTAGCTTATAAGGGAGAAACACCGAAGCACCTTGAAAATCAACTGGCAATGCTCCACTGCGAGAGAAGGGGAAGTGTCATGGTATGTATTATCAGGGGGAAAGAGGATGAGATCGAGAAGGTTATCGATCAAACTGATCCTGTTATTTTTGATATCCTCCCATTGACATTAGAGGAGATTTTTATATATGAAATGGGGGATATCGGCTATGCAATCAAAAACATCATTGTTTAACAAAGAAATGGTACTCCAGGTTGGAAGAAACGTCGGCTGGATATCCGTCATTTACTTCCTGGCTTTATTTTTCGCAATACCATTAAGAATCATGATGCTGTATTCCGGTGAAAACTACCGCGATTTCATGCCGGTGGAAAGATTGTTTGATTTCAATTTTGCGATACAGTTCATCATGTTTATTACAGTACCAGTTGTTATGGCAATTTTTCTTTATCGTTTCCTGCATGTGAAGCAGGCAGCAGATTTAATCCATAGTCTGCCATTGAAACGGGAGGATATTTTCCACTTTTATACACTGTCAGGCTTTCTGTTTCTGATTATTCCGGTCATCCTGATTGCGATAGCTACTGCTTTAATTCACAGTGTGTATGACCTGAATTTATATTTCCAGATACAGGATATTTTCAGATGGACAGGAATCGTCCTGATATTTAACGCTGTATTTTACCTGTCAGGAGTTTTTATAGCAATGGTAACAGGAATTTCGGTGGTCCAGGGAGTCTTGACTTACATCATGCTTCTGTTTCCGGCTGGATTCACTCTGCTGGTTATCTATAATCTTGGACTTATGTTATATGGTTTTCCTAGTGATTATTATCAGTTCAGGAATATAGAATATCTTTCACCTATTTCTCATCTGACTATTTTAGAGGGCCAGTCAATATCTATGAAGGCAGTTCTCTTATATTCAGTCTTTGTGTTGGTCTCATATGTCCTGTCCCTATTTATCTATAAAAAAAGGAAAATAGAAGCAGCTTCGGAGGCTATTGCTTTTAATGGTTTAAAAGTAGTTTTTAAATACGGAGTTGCTTTCTGCATGATGCTTCTAGGTGGCATGTATTTCGATGCAATGCAGAATAAATTTGCCTGGTTGATATTTGGATACACAGCTGGAGGGATCATCGGATACTTCGCTGCCGAAATGGTTCTTCAGAAAACATGGAGGGTCTTTGGAAAAGTAAAAGGCCTTGGATATTTTGCGGTTGCGATGGTGGTCTTGATCCTTATCACTCAAGCGTTCGCTCCATACGAGAAAAAAGTGCCTGCTCTAGATGAGATTAAAAGTGTCACCTACGCGAATCGCGTTTATATGGACGCGGATGATCGACTTGCTCCAAAACCACTATACCAGCAAGAAAATATTGAGGCTGTCCGAAAGTTCCATGAGAGTATCATTAATAATGAAGAAATGAATGAACAAGGAATGGAATCACAGGAATTTGCTCTCTTTATTTATGAATTGAAAAATGGAGATAAACTGGTACGCCAGTACACCATCGATCGATTTGATTACGAGCCCAAAATGAGAGAGATATTTGAATCAGTGGAGTACAAGCATGCACACCAGCCTATTTTTAAGATGAATACAGATGACATTACCTCTATTAGAATAAACAAACAGATAGCTGATAGCCCGTTGACAATTACCGATAAGGAAAAAATTAACCAGGCTATTGCAATCCTGAAGAAGGAAATTGAGCAAGAACCTTTTTCAATTGATTATTATACAGTAGGTAACACATCATCGATTGAAATTATGTCAGGCATAAACGATTATGACCATATTGAATTAAAGCATTCATATAAAAGCTTCATCGCATGGCTGGAGGAAAACGACATGCTGAAAGAAGCAATTGTGACACCTGATGATATAGACTATGTTGTCGTAACAAATGATTCAATCGAACAGGAACAATTCAAGGAATATCCTGAAGAAGAAATAATTAATCGTATTATGAACGATAAAAATGCCCTTAAACTGAGTGAACATGACCAATTGCTCTCTTCGATAGAGAACGCAGGTTATGGCTGGTTTAATGAAGCACCGTATACCGCTATTTTCGTATACAAAGCAGGGAATCACAAAGAGATTCGTACATTTAGCGATAAAGATGTACCAGCATTTATCAAGGAGCATTTTAAGTAAAACCACTAGACAAAGATTGTAAGCAGTGAAGCTTGCAAAAGCTAGTTACAGGGCAAGGGGGATGGATATGGCTAAGATTGATTTTGACGAGCTTTATAGAATCCACGGGAGAAAGCTTTGTCAAATTGCTTTCAGCATTACTAAAGACAGACATCTAGCAGAAGATGTAGTCCAGGAGACTTTTATAAAGGCATATAAAAAGGCAGATACCATCATAGATACGCATAAAATCGGTTCATGGTTAGCAGCAATCGCGGCAAGGACTGCAATTGATTATTTGCGGGCAGAGAAAAGAAGGAAATGGCTTCCATCTGACCAGAGCATTATGGAACAAATTTTCAGTGATTATGATAACAACCAATCGCTAGAAAAGGAAGTCGAAATCATCCTGTTTAAAGAAGAAATTCAACATATGCTGTACTTGCTGACGAGTGAGTACCAGCAAGTGTTGGTATTGAGGTTCCAATACGGATTAAAAGAAGATGAAATTGCCTGCAAATTGAATATTAAATCAGGGACAGTCAAAACACGTCTCCACAGAGCTCGAAAACAATTGAAAAAAGTTATGTCAGAGAAGTACCCAGCCTAATGGATCTATTTGGGCGATTAAACCAATCGCCTTTTTTTTTCGGCTTAATTAATGGTAAAAAATATAATTTATTCAAATATTTTGAAGAAGAGGTGCGTTAATGATATCAATCAATAATTTGAGCCACGAATTCGAAATCGGTAAAAAAGGGAGAAAAACGATAATTCCAGTGTTGAAGGATGTTTCTTTTAAAGTGAACAGAGGAGAAATTGTAACCATTGTAGGCAGAAGCGGTTCAGGAAAATCAACACTCCTTAACCTTGTCAGCGGATTTATAAGGCCAAAAGAAGGAGAAATCATGATCAATGGAATCAAAACATCTACATTAAACGAAACAAAGTTTGCCGACTTCCGGATTCAGCATCTGGGATTCATTTTTCAAAGCTTTCAATTGATCCCTAGCATGACAGCCTATCAAAATGTAGAACTGCCTCTAATCTTAAAGGGAGTCAAAGAGGAAGAAAGGAAAGTACGAACAAATGAAATCCTTGGTATGGTGGGATTATCTGACTATCAGGATCATTATCCTGGCGAACTTTCAGGAGGTCAGCAGCAAAGGGTAAGCATCGCCCGTGCACTTATTGTCAATCCGCCAATCATTCTTGCAGATGAACCGACCGGCAGTCTTGACTCGGAAACAGAAGAAGATTTACTCAAATTCATCATTAAATTAAACAGAGAGCTTGGCATTACATTTTTAATCATTACTCATGATGATAAAGTTGCCCAGATTGGCCATCGTACCATTGAATTAAGTGATGGCAAAGTTGTTGAGGAGGTATTGGCAAATGAGGCTTAAAGATCAATTTCAATTCGTCAGGCAAAATATGAAAAAGAATCGGACTCGGTTGTTTATGACCATACTAGCCACGGCTATGAGCGTGGCGTTCCTGATTGTGCTTGCTTCGGTGGGGTTTGGTCTCCATAAATCCATCGTAAAAGAAACGTTGGAAAGAAGGATTGTGACAGAAATTGAGGTCCCAGGAAAAGAGGAGTCGAATAAAGGCTTCAGACAGCTGACGGATGAAGATATTTCCTACTTTGAAAAAATTGGCGATGTAAAGGCTGTAACAAGACGGAAGAACTTGCAGAATTATATGTTCGATGTGGACGAACACCAGACAGATGCCCAGGCGGTAGTTGCCCATATGCCATCTGAAACAAAAGCAGGACTCGAACTTTCGGAAGGCCGGCTTCCAAAAGCAGAAAATGAAGTGGTCGTTGGCTACCATTTTGTAGAAAACCTTCGGCCAAATAGAGAATTGTCAGATGAACTGTATGATGAGCAGGGACAAATAAAAGAAGAATTCCGATATAAAGGCGATTTGATTGGCAAGCAAATTTTTATGAATGTCATTAAGTTCGAAGATGGAAAAGAGATAAAAGAGCCATTGAAAGTAACGGTTGTAGGAATCCGAAAGAAACCAACAAAGGAATGGGTTTATGACAATGTAGTATTTGTTTCTGAAGGAGTGCTAAAGCAGGTTGAGGAGTTTACAGGTACTCCACGCGGAATGATGAAGGACCCTAACAATCCAGACATGGAACTGCCAGATATCCCTCTAGATCAATATGATCAAGTGAAAATATATGCCAAAGATATGGAATCAGTAAAAGACATTACTACTGAATTAGATGAAAATAGTTATCCATCCTATTCGGTCATAAATGAGCTTAAGGATGTAAACGTCATGTTCATGATTGTTAAAGCAGGATTGATTTTTATAGGTACTATTGCAATCATTATTGCATCGATAGGAATTTACAACACAATGACTATGGCTGTTACCGAAAGGGCACCTGATATCGGTATTATGAAGGCGATTGGCGCTAATCCAAAGACAATCAAGAAGATTTTCCTCCTTGAAAGCAGCTATATTGGGCTAATCGGAGCAGCAATCGGAACTCTTGTCGCTTATGCCATCAGTTTCATCGTGAATTTCGGACTGCCGCTGATCATAGAGCAGGCATTCGGTGAAGAACCGCCAGAAGGCCTGATATTCAGCCATATTCCATATACCTTGCCAATCATCAGTTTTACCATCTGCTACCTTGTTACGATTCTATCCGGACTGCGTCCTGCACAGCGAGCAACGAAAGTAGATGTCCTCCAGGCAATGAGAAGGGAAGTATAAGTAACTTTCGATTAGCGGGGGATCCGGTTACTAATAGTAGCCCATTGGCGCCCGAAAAATTAAGATTATGGAAAAACAGGTCACCAATGAAGCCTATTGGCGTCCGAAAAATCAAGATTATGGAAAAACAGGTCACCAATGAAGCCTATTGGAGCCCGAAAAATCAAGTTTTTGGAAAAACAGGTCACCAATAGAGCTAGTTATTGATAATAATTATAAGGTTAAGGACCAGTCGTAAATACTGGTCCTTTTTTTGGCTGTAAAATGAGCCAGCAATTGTCATTATAAGAGGTGAACAAAGGCAAATTCTCCATCTGACTTTTCAACTTCCAAAAAACAAACTAAAACTTGATTGAACGTTTTTCAATATTGGCCGTCTTATGAGAAAAGGGTAAGTAAACAGGGGGTAGCATTATGACGCAAAGTGTAATCGAACTGGATGGAGTTTCAAAGCATTTCGGTGAACAGGTGGTACTTAGCAACGTATCTATGAATGTAAAAGAAGGGGATATTGTAGGGCTTCTTGGCCCAAATGGTTCCGGGAAAACAACTATGATCCGCCTTATGAACGGTGTCATCAACCAGACAGACGGAAAGCTGTCAATTCTCGGCATGGATCCCGGAATCGATGGAGATACAGTTAGAAAGGCAACAGGTATTTTAACTGAAAATGCTGGCTTATATCATGAAATGTCAGGACTTGATAATCTTATCTTCTTTTCCAAGCTATATGGAAAATTTGATTTAAAGCAAATCCACCTTCTTCTGGAGGAATTTGAACTTGAAGAGCATATGAATAAAAAAGTTGGTGCTTATAGTACAGGAATGAAACGAAGGTTGGGGATCATCAAGGCGATCCTGCATAAGCCTAAACTCCTTTTTCTCGATGAACCTACGAATGGACTGGATCCTGAGGGGATAAATCTGGTGCTTAAATTTCTCAAGGATTTAAATGAACGGAAGGTACGACTATATTTCTTTGTTCACATATTTTGAGCCAACTCGAACATGTTTGTAAGGAATACTTTTTTCTCAATGATGGAAAAATAACTGACTTTGGCACAATAAGTGAACTTCAAAAAAGGTATGTCAGCCAAATTAAATTGAAAGTTATTACAAATTTGTTGCCTGTTGAAGCTCACTGGGGCGGTTATCGAGTATTAATAAAAGATAAAAATACATTGCAATTTTTATTGCCTTCAAGTGAACATATAACCCCACTGCTTCAAAAAATAATCAGTGAATTTTGGGTACATCATGTGGAGATTGAAAATAACGATTTGGAATCCTTATATTTTAAAATCAGGAGTGGGGTAAATGAATAAAAAATTGATATGGCTTGTAGCTGCTAAAGATATAAGAGGAATAACTAGCTCGGCTCAGGTATGGTTAGGGTTAATCTTATTGCCGCTGATTTTTTCGGTTATTTTTCCGTTAGCTTTTATTCTTTTGGTAAAGAATTTACCTGTTTCGTCACCAGATTTAATTGACTTAGTGAATAAGGTGGTACATGGTCTTAAAGACACAAAGAGTGGGGAATCGATAGCCAGTCTTCCAAGCATAAAACATCAAATTATTGTCGTTACTGTCAATTATCTGCTTGGTTCGATCTTTTTACTAATCCCAACGATTAATGCGATGATGATTGCGCTTCATAGCTTTGTTGGTGAAAAGGAAAAACGAACAATGGAAACCCTTTTGTTTTCTCCAATTACTGTGAAGGAGTTATTTATAGGCAAGGTACTTGCCGCATTCATTCCATCAATTATTATTACATGGGTAAGCTTCTTCCTATTTGGATTTATAACTGTAAGCATGACTTACAATATGTTTGGTTATTTCATCTTTCCTAATGCAAACTGGCTCACCCTGATGTTCTGGGTAACCCCGATGATAACAATATTTACTATCCTGGTGAATGTATTTATATCTGCCAGGGCAAAGGGCTTCCAAGAGGCTCAGCAGCTTGGGGGGATCTTAATCCTGCCAATTATGGTTCTATTCATAGGTCAGGCAACCGGATTTCTTGTCATCAAGCCATTTTTACTTGCTGTAATAGGTGTCATCATCTTAATTTTAAATTTTATTTTATTAAAAATGATGACTAAATACAACGATCGCAATATTTTATTTGAAAAGCAAATATAAATAATTTTTCTGTGGGCTGGAGAGTAAAGTAGTCAGGATATTTAAAACAAGATTAATCTGGCAAATGTATAGATAGTCTAACAATGGAAAAATCTAATCCTATCGTTATTTTACAGGGGGATAGGATATGTCAGTTATTGTAATTCAAACTTTTGAAATGAAACAGGATAAATTTCCAGATGGCATCAAAAACTTACGATTAATCCAAAATTTCCGTAACGAACAATATGACCACAAGGTGGAACTCTTATCGCCGATTTCTGGTGAAGACCATACTTATGCACTGATTTCCACATATGAAGGACTGGCAGAAATGGAGCTTCAAAATAAAAAAATGTTTGAGGACGAGGAATATAAAAAGCTCATAGGTGAATTTTTCCTGGAAAACATCGTGCAAGGAAGTATGTACACCCAGATGTATCGGACGATGACCGGACTAAGTAATGACTCTGAATCAGAAAAGAACAAGAAATAAAATGTGAAAAGTCGATTCCCTGGGATTCGACTTTTTTTCATGCCTGATGGTTCAATACATAAAATGCAGTTGATTCTCGAATGATAATACTTGTTGAGGAAGGGGGTAAAACAATGGATTTTTTTCTGCCATCATCAAAGTCGGGATGTGGAAATAGCTCCAATGAAGGAGATTTGAAATGGTGGCAACTGTCACTGATTGGTGTTGGGTGTACGATTGGTACCGGTTTTTTCCTCGGTTCTGCAATTGGTATTAAAATTACGGGGCCATCTATCGTTTTTTCTTTCATCCTTGCCGCAATCGGTACATACGTGGTTTATAATTTACTGGCAAAAATGACAGCAGAAGATCCACAGGATGGCTCGTTTTGCTATTATGCTAAGAAGGCCTATGGTCAATGGGCTGGATTCAGCTGTGGCTGGAATTATTGGAGTTCCAATATCCTGATTATGGGAAGCCAGCTTACTGCTCTTTCAATTTTGTCACAATTCTGGTTTCCAAACATACCTTTGTGGCTTTTCGCTACTGGTTATGCTTTCCTCTCGATCGGTGTTGTCCTTACTGGGAATAAGGGATTTGACAAGGTAGAAGATTTATTAGCCATCATTAAAACTGCCGCCATTATTATGTTCATTCTAATAGCTGCTGCCGCTATATTTGGCTTGTTTAATCTTGATACCAAGCAAGTATTGGTGCCAAAATCTCCACAGAAACTGTTTCCTGAGGGCTTAAAGGGATTCTGGTCATCGTTGATTTACGCTTTTTACGCGTATGGAGGAATAGAAGTAATCGGCCTGATGGCAACTAGGCTGAAAAATAAAGAAGATGCCCCAAAAGCTGGAGTCATCATGCTGATTTTATTAGTAATCAT
>NZ_JBIQOE010000171.1:0-24268 GCF_047739415.1 Mesobacillus sp.
GAATAAATCTTCCATATGTGTTAATATAAAGGAAAAGTTTGCTAAAAATAATATCGTCAAGAGGGCATGCATATGAAACTATCATTATATATGGATGATCGTGAAACGGAAAAAATCTTTTCTTATTTACGCTGGATATTCTTGTTGGTAGGGATTATGGTATTTTATTTCCCCCCCTCTGGCGGATAGGCTTAATTTCACTAAAGAAACATTTCCCATATTGTTGGCAATAGGATTTGTCTATATGGCCGTAACACAGGTTGCTTTGATTAAAATGTCGGCGGGAAATGAATATTTTAATTTACTTACGAAAGCCGGAATCGTATTTGATTATATTGCGTTGATGTGGCTTCTAGCCTTGACGAACGGAGTCTTGTCTCCGCTTTTTCCTATTGCTTATTTAGTCGTCATGCATGCAACCATTTATTGGAGGACGAAAGGGGCAATTATATCCTCGTTTTCGTTAACAGCAGGTTACTCAACTATTTTTGCTGTACAGGCTCAATTCGATTTTAATACAACATTTGTTTTTATTTTAAATCTCATTTTCATATGGATCATCGGTGTGTTTGGATCATTAATCGTCATTCGTGAAAGGAAGCATTTGAAACAGAAGGAAATTTTTCATGAACTGATGTTCACTGATTATTTAACAGGCTTATACAATCACCGCCATTTCCAGGAACAACTAAGGATTATGACGAGTGCACGGCAAAACTTCTTGCTTGTCATGGGAGATATCGATCACTTTAAGCAAATCAATGACCAGTTTGGCCATTTGACTGGAGATGAAATCTTAAAAAATTTAGGTGGGATTTTTCGGAATCTGGCTGATGACTACGATGCACAGGCTTTCCGTTATGGTGGAGAAGAGTTCGCTTTTCTATTGCCGGCTATCGAGGAAACCAGGCAAATCCGTTTTTTTGATGACCTTTATGCAAGGTTATCTTCTGAAAAATTCACCGATGAGTGCATTAGTGTCACAATGAGCTTTGGGATTGCAGCTTCAAAAGGTGGAGTTTTGCCTGATAAACTTCTTGGCTATACAGACCAGCTTTTGTACAGCGCAAAGGCAAACGGAAAAAAACAGGTGAAATTTGAATCAGGATATACATATTATCATTCGAAAGCTAACGAAGAAATAGCGGCTTCAAAGCAATAAGAGCTTCCCATTTGGGAAGCTTTTGCCATATTGGCTGCCAATTCCTTGAATTAGTCTGAATGTCAAAGGTATAGTTAGAGTATATTTATTGGAATATTAAATATAGACTTCACAACGTATACATAACAGAGAAGAATGTTTTAATTTCATCAATGATGTGAAGAAGAATAATTGTAAGCAAGTCCTGGTGTTATAAATAAAGGAGGATTTCAATGGCTGTCATTTCAGAAAGTATCAAGGATATGAAAGGCTACAAGCTCCATATTGTTAAAACCGAAAAATTCAAGACGAATACAATTGTTTGGAAGATGAAGGCACCCCTTACCAGTGAGGATGTAACAAAGCGGGCCCTGCTTCCGTACGTGCTCCAAAGCAGTTCTAAGGCTTACCCATCCACTTCAAAGTTTCGTTCTTATCTTGATGAGCTTTACGGAGCAAATTTATATGTTGATGTTTCAAAAAAGGGAGAATATCAGGTCCTAAGTTTTTCATTGGAAATTGCTAATGAAAAATTTTTAAGTGACCGTGACCCTTTACTGAAAAAAGGAATGGAATTGATGGCGGAGATTTTGGTGAATCCGCTTGCGGAAAATGAAGCTTTTGATAAAGAAACTGTCGAAAAGGAAAAACGAACGTTAAAGCAGCGGATCCAGGCTGTCTATGATGATAAAATGAGATACTCGAATTTTAGGCTCGTCCAGGAAATGTGCAAGGATGAACCATATGCGCTCCATGTTAATGGCGAGATTGACGATATTCCGCAAATTGATGAAAAGAATCTCTATGAATACTATAAAAAGGCCTTTGCGGAGGATGAGCTTGACCTGTTCATTATCGGAGATGTTGATGAGACAGAAGTCCAGTCGATTGCCCAAGAACTCCTGCAATTTGACCAGCGCACACCGAAATTCATTGATACTTCCAAAAATATCCATATCGAAGAGAAAACTGTCAAGGATCAGGAGGATGTCAAACAAGGAAAGCTGAATATAGGCTACAGAACTAATGTACTTTATGGTGATAAGGATTATTATGCTCTCCAGGTTTTCAACGGAATTTTCGGAGGCTTTTCACATTCCAAGCTATTCTTGAATGTCCGGGAGAAGAATAGCCTTGCCTATTATGTCGCAAGCCGTCTTGAAAGCCATAAAGGTTTGATGATGGTTATGTCAGGCATTGAATTTGAAAATTTCGAGCTGGCTGTAAAAATAATTCGTGAACAAATGGAAGCAATGCAAGCAGGCGATTTTACTGACCAGGAAATCGAACAGACAAAAGCAGTGATTGAAAACCAAATGCTTGAAACAATGGATACAGCAAGAGGGATGGTAGAGGTCCTGTATCATAATGTTGTATCACGTCAAAATGTCAGCCTCGATGACTGGCTTCAGGGCATGAGTAAAACCACAAAAGAAGAAATCGTTGATGTTGCCAAAAAGGTGCAGCTTGATACGGTCTACTTCTTAACTGGATTGGAGGCGGACAAATAATGGAGAAGATCACTTTTGAACAACTTCAGGAAGAAATGTACTACGAAAAGCTGAATAATGGGCTTGATGTCTACATCCTTCCGAAAAAAGGCTTCAATAAAACTTATGCTACTTTTACAACTAAATACGGTTCAATCGATAATCACTTCCTTCCGCCGGGAAAGGATGATTATGTGAAGGTGCCCGATGGCATAGCCCATTTCCTTGAGCATAAATTGTTTGAAAAGGAAGATGGAGACGTGTTCCAGCAGTTCAGCAAACAGGGGGCATCTGCGAACGCATTCACCTCCTTCACGAGAACAGCTTATTTGTTCTCCAGTACATCAAGTGTAGAGAAAAACCTGGAGACGTTGATGGACTTTGTTCAGGAACCATATTTTACAGAGAAGACAGTTGAAAAGGAAAAGGGAATCATCGGACAAGAGATCACGATGTATGATGACAATCCTGATTGGAGACTGTATTTTGGCCTAATACAGAATATGTATAAGAACCATCCGGTGAGCATTGATATCGCAGGTACGATCGAATCGATTTCCCATATTACTAAAGATATGCTGTATGAATGCTATGAAACCTTTTACCATCCAAGTAATATGCTATTGTTCGTAGTTGGTCAAGTTAACCCTGATGAAATCATGGGCTTGATAAAAGAGAACCAGGGCAAAAAAGAATACAAAAACCAGCCTGAAATCAAGCGGGTATTTGATGAGGAACAGGCAGGGGTTGCTGAAAAGAAACAGGTTCTTAAAATGAATGTCCAGACATCTAAGTGCCTGCTTGGAATCAAGGCCGCAGACCCAACTGAAACAGGCAAGGAGATGCTGAAAAAAGAACTGTCAATCAATGTGATGCTTGATATAGTTTTTGGAAAAAGTTCTGAAAACTACACCGAGTTATATGGTTCAGGGTTAATCGATGATACGTTTTCATACGATTATACTGAGGAGCAGGGCTTTGGTTTTGCAATGGTTGGTGGTGATACGAATGAGCCTGATGTCCTTGCCAGCAAGCTTGAAGCAATGCTGATGGATGCAAAAGAAGGCCGAGGATTAACAGTTGAAAACCTTGAAAGAACGAAAAAGAAAAAAATAGGAGCGTTTCTAAGGGCTGTTAATTCACCAGAGTATATAGCCAACCAGTTCACACGCTATGCATTCAACGACATGGATTTATTCGAGGTTGTTCCGGTGCTTGAAAGCCTGACGCTAGACGATATCAAGCAGGCGGCTAGCAAACTGATTGCCGAAGACCGGTTCACGGTTTGTCAGGTTGTCCCAAAGGATAAGAAATAACCCGCCATTCAATAAGATATGCGCCGGTCCTAACCGGCGCATTATTTAATGAGGTATTTGGAGAGGAAGAATATGAAGAAATACGTGCTCATAACAGGAGCAAGCGGAGCGATTGGCAAGGCGATTTCCGTGAAGCTTGCATCAGAAGGTTATTCGCTTTACCTGCACTATAACCAGAATAAAAAAGGAATGGAAGAACTTATGGGCCAGATTGAACACTTTGGCGGTGAGTATATACCAATCAAGGCAAATCTGGCATCAAAATCAGGATACTTGGAATTAGCTTCAAAAATATTTTCGCTTGACGCAATTGTACATAATGCGGGAAATGCCTTATATGGTCTTGTTGAGGACTTAGAGGAAGCCGATTTAGAGGAACTTATACAAATTCACGTTACGTCCCCGCTGATGCTTACGAAAAAGCTTATTCCAAAATTAAGGGCCAAGGGAAGCGGAAGTATTGTTATCGTGTCCTCGATATGGGGACAGACAGGCGCATCCTATGAAGTAGCCTATTCGACTGTTAAGGGCGGGCAATTAGCCTTCGCCAAAGCCTTGAGCAAAGAGCTGGCAAGCTCCAATATAAGGGTGAATGCCATAGCGCCAGGTGCCATTCAAACCCCTATGGTTGAAGGGTTTACCCATGAGGAGATCGAGGCCATCACCGAGGATATTCCATCAGGTCGTTTAGGGTCAGCTGAAGAAGTAGCAAGTGGTGTTGAATTCCTGGTATCTGAAAAGTCTTCCTATATAACTGGACAGGTCCTGGCAGTGAATGGTGGCTGGCTGACGTGACGTACATGTGACAAATTTTCAAAACATGTATTGTAATGAATAATAATTGTCGTACGTATGCAAAATAACCTTGTACTATTTTAGACAAGGAGGTTGTCAATATGTCCGTATTGGATAATTGGAATCAGTGGAAGGATTTCTTGGGAGACCGCCTTCATCAGGCGCAGGACCAGGGAATGAATAAAGAAGTTATGGGAGACCTTGCCTACCAAATCGGGGACTATCTTGCACAGAACGTCGATCCTAAAAATGAGCAGGAAAGAGTCCTTGCAGACCTTTGGTCAGTTGCAAGCCCGGAAGAACAGCATGCCATCGCTACAATGATGGTTAAACTTGTACAGAACAACGGCACAAAATAATATGTAAGGGTTGAGAGGGGACTGTCAGATTCCTCTCTTTTTTTATTTGCACGTCTTTGAAATAGACACATAAGCATAGCTTTCTTTTCTTTTAACTTCTGGCTTGTTTTTCCTTTCATCTTCCTTGAAAATCATATAATATAGTAGCTAGATATTTGATGTCAAAATGTGTCGCAATCAAGTGACCTTATAGCAGAGGAGGAGAATGATGGAAAAGAAAGAATGGTACTTGGAATATGAAATAGTAATTAACCGTCCAGGACTGCTAGGTGATATATCCTCTTTGCTTGGTATGCTGTCAATCAACATTGTTACGATCAATGGAGTCGATGAAGGTAGACGTGGTCTGTTGATCCTTGCGAAAGATGATGACCAAATTGAGCGTTTAGAGTCAATTTTGAATACAATGGATACAATAAGGGTAATTAAAATCCGTGAACCTAAGCTTCGTGACCGAATGGCGGTCAGGCACGGCAGATATATTCAGCGTGACGCAGATGATAAAAAAACATTCAGGTTTGTAAGGGATGAGCTTGGACTACTCGTCGACTTTATGGCAGAATTGTTTAAGCAGGAAGGGCACAAGCTGATTGGAATCCGCGGGATGCCGCGGGTTGGCAAGACGGAATCAGTTGTGGCTTCAAGCGTTTGTGCAAATAAGCGCTGGTTGTTTGTTTCTTCAACATTATTGAAACAGACAATCCGGAATCAATTAATTGAAGATGAATACAACGCAGAAAATCTATTTATCATTGACGGAATCGTTTCTACAAGGAGAGCAAATGAAAAGCACTGGCAGCTTGTCAGGGAAATTATGCGCCTGCCTGCGGTGAAGGTAGTGGAACATCCGGACATTTTTGTCCAAAACACGGAATATACAATGGATGATTTTGATTATATTATTGAACTTCGGAATAATCCTGATGAAGAAATCGTTTATGACATGGTTCAGAAGAATCACATGTTCACCGATTCTGATTTTGGAGGATTTGATTTTTAACAGTATTGGAAGGTGTTATCGTGACTGAGTTAGGAAATATATTAAAGGAAGCACGTGAAGCTAAGGGCCTCAGCCTGGACGAACTGCAGTCCATCACGAAAATACAGAAGCGCTACCTTCTTGGTATTGAAGAGGGCAATTATTCAATGATGCCAGGAAAGTTTTATGTCCGTGCATTCATTAAACAATACGCTGAAGCTGTCGGCCTTGATCCAGAACAGCTGTTTGAGCAGCACAAAAATGAAATTCCATCTACATACAACGAAGAGTTGCCTGAGCAGCTTTCCCGTGTCCAGTCGAGGAAAAGCATCTCTCCTGAGACTTCGAAAGTCTTGGATTTCTTACCGAAAATACTAATTGCCATATTCATGATAGGTGCCATTGCCCTCGTTTGGTATCTTATTGTCGAGAGTGCAGGTGATGGGGCTGACCAGCCTGCAAATACAGACAAGAGCAAGCCAAACTTTGAAGAGACTCAAGAGTTTACAGAAGATAGCGGCGACGATGGTACAGGAGAAGAAGGTGCTGCTGAAGAAGAGGAACCAGCTGAAGAGGAAGCCGAGCCTGAAGCTCCTGCACAGGAGCTTACCGTCGCCTCGAACAGTGGCAGCAACACGGTATATGAACTCAAGAGTGCCGAAACATTTGTCATCAAAATTGTTTCATTGGGACAGACATGGGTAGGTCTTTCAAATGGTTCAGGTAAAACCATATTTCAGGAAACCCTTGTTAAAGGAAAAAATGAAAGCCGTACTGAGGACTTATCAAACGAGGCCAAGGCAGTAATTAATATCGGACGGGCACCTGATACCGAAATCTATGTAAATGACCAAAAGCTCGAGTATGCAGTACCGCCTGAACAAGATATGACCCAAGTGATTACGATTAATTTTGTGAAATAAGTTTATAGGCTTTGGTGGATGCAAAGCCACTAAAAAGAAAGATTTGCCAAAACGCCCGTATGGACTTTTGTTTATACGGGCTATACTTTCTATGTAAGAAAGTATCAACTTTTTATATTAAGATTAGTGTCTAGCTCCAGCGCCTAGCCCCTCGAGTCGCTTCGATCCGACCGATGAAGTCAAAGAACGACTTCACCGGTCGGCCCTCCAGCGCTTGTCGGGGCTAACCAAGGCGCTTTCGCTTTTCATTTAGCAGGCATATTTAATGATGTTTTTTACATATTGGATATAATGAAGAAGTCAAATTAATGGCTTTGTAATTTTTCATCTGGAGGAAAAGGATATGAACTTGCCAAATAAAATTACGGTTTCACGAATTTTATTGATTCCGTTATTCATGATCATTATGATTGTCCCATTCTCATGGGGGGAAATTTCCCTTCTGGGTACAACCATGCCGGTCACTCATTTTGTTGGAGCGCTAATATATATATTTGCGTCTGTGACAGACTGGGTTGACGGCTATCTGGCACGAAAGCACAATTTAGTTACCAATCTTGGGAAATTTCTTGACCCCCTCGCGGATAAACTGCTTGTCTCTTCTGCACTGATTGTGCTGGTTGAACTGGGGTATGCCCCTGCGTGGATCGTCATCATTATTATCAGCCGCGAGTTTGCGGTGACAGGACTTCGATTACTACTTGCGGGTGGTGGTGAGGTTGTTGCAGCAAAAATGCCTGGCAAAATTAAAATGTGGGCACAAACAGTGGCAATTTCCGCGTTGTTGCTGCACAATATCATTTTTGAAGCATTCTCAATCCCGTTTGCAGATATCGCATTATGGGTGGCGATGTTCTTTACAATTTGGTCTGGATGGGATTACTTCGCTAAAAATATGCAAGTTTTCCGTAATTCCAAATAATTGATTTTGTCGGGGGGACAAGATATGAATGCCGAAATCATTGCTGTGGGATCTGAATTGCTACTTGGGCAAATCGTCAATACAAACGCTAGATTCCTTTCCAGGCAGCTTGCCGATCTGGGAATCAATGTTTTCTACCATACGGTCGTCGGGGATAATCCTGATCGGTTGAAGAACGCAATGGGAATTGCCCGGGAACGCGCAGAGTTGATTATCTTTACTGGCGGATTAGGTCCCACTAAAGATGACCTGACAAAAGATACAATTGCTGGGCAGCTCGGAAAGCAGCTTGTTATTGATGAAGAAGCGATGAGGTCCATCGAATTGTATTTTGAAAAAACGAACAGGGTAATGACTGAGAATAACAGGAAGCAGGCTCTCGTGATAGAGGGTTCCACTGTCCTGAAAAATGAACATGGCATGGCTCCGGGAATGTTCCTGGCAACAGGTGACAACAAGTTCATGCTTCTTCCGGGACCACCATCCGAGATGGAGCCAATGTTCTTGAAATATGGCCAGGGAGCTATATCAGGCATGTCCGGCAATCATGCTAAAATTGAATCGAGGGTTCTGCGGTTTTTTGGAATCGGTGAGGCAGCCCTTGAATCTGAAATAGAAGATTTGATTGACCAGCAGAGCAATCCAACTATCGCCCCTTTAGCTGGTGACGGGGAAGTTACACTGAGGCTTACGGCCAGGGATGATGCCAAAGGTACAGCACAAGCATTGATTGATAAAGTGGAAGCAGAAATCATGGACAGAGTCGGTGAGTATTTTTATGGCTACGACGAAACTTCGTTAATGATCGAGCTTTCGAAACTTTTGAAAAACAAAAACTTGACCATATCAGCGGCAGAAAGCTTGACAGGCGGAATGTTCCAGCAAGAATTTACTTTAGTCTCCGGTGCAAGTCTCCTTTTCAAAGGCGGATTAGTCTGCTACTCGAATGAAGCCAAAATAGGTCTTGTCAAGGTTAAGCCGGAAACAATCGAGAAGTATGGGGCTGTAAGCGGTGAATGTGCGGAAGAGCTTGCAATAAATGCCGCAGCGCTTACCAACTCTGATATCGGCATCAGTTTTACCGGAGTGGCTGGTCCCGACAGCCTTGAGGGTCATCCTCCAGGGACCGTTTTTATCGGGTTACACGTAAAAGGGCAATCAGTCCATTCTGAAAAACTTAGCCTGAGTGGCTCCCGCACCGCTATCAGGAAAAGGGCAGTAAAGTTTGGCTGCCAGATCATAATTAATAGATTATCAGGGACACGGAAGCAATAACTTCCGTGTTTTATTTTTGTTGCTTTATTCAATCACGACCTTTGCACCGAACCATTACCGGTTCTTAAATAGAAAGATTCCTTGCGAAAATCCTGATTTAAAGGGTATAGTCTGTTTGAAAACTAGTGAATCATTCACGTGAAATTCATTTTTCTCAATTTCCCGTGTTCTAAAAAAAACGAATAAATGTTCGATTTTTTAATAGACAAACACCCAGGAAAAAGGTATAGTAATAGTAGGCTTTAAATAAGAGATTTGCGGCCAAGCAGTATGCTGGTTCGTTTTTATATAATAAGGAGGAATTTGAGTGAGTGATCGTCAAGCTGCCTTAGATATGGCGTTAAAACAGATTGAAAAACAATTTGGTAAAGGCTCAGTTATGAAATTAGGAGAGAAGACAGACACAAAGATTTCTACTTCTCCTAGTGGATCCCTTGCACTGGATGTCGCACTGGGAATAGGCGGATATCCTCGCGGGCGTGTTGTTGAAATCTACGGACCTGAAAGTTCAGGTAAAACAACTGTTGCGCTTCATGCGATTGCAGAAGTACAGGCTAATGGCGGACAGGCGGCTTTCATAGATGCCGAACATGCTCTGGACCCTGTATATGCACAGAAGCTTGGTGTAAATATCGATGAACTTCTTCTTTCCCAGCCGGATACAGGAGAACAGGCTTTGGAAATCGCAGAAGCACTTGTGCGAAGTGGAGCAATTGATATTATTGTTGTTGACTCCGTTGCAGCTCTTGTTCCTAAGGCTGAAATTGAAGGTGAGATGGGTGATGCCCACGTCGGTCTTCAGGCTCGTTTAATGTCCCAGGCATTACGTAAGCTTTCCGGGGCGATCAACAAGTCTAAGACTATTGCAATCTTCATTAACCAGATTCGTGAAAAAGTCGGCGTTATGTTCGGTAATCCTGAAACAACACCAGGCGGCCGTGCATTGAAGTTCTATTCAAGCGTGCGTCTTGAAGTACGCCGTGCAGAAACATTGAAGCAGGGCAATGACATGGTCGGTAACAAAACAAGGATTAAAGTTGTTAAGAACAAGGTAGCTCCTCCGTTCCGTACAGCAGAAGTGGATATCATGTATGGTGAAGGGATTTCCCAAGAGGGAGAAATCATCGACATGGGTTCAGACCTTGATATCGTCGATAAGAGCGGTTCATGGTATTCCTATAATGGTGAGCGTCTTGGACAGGGAAGGGAAAATGCGAAGCTTTTCCTTAAAGAGAATCCGTCCATTCGTCTTGAAGTCAAACAGAAGATCCGTAATCACTATGGTCTTGATGGCGAGTTCACTGTAACTGAAACTGATGAAGACCAGGAAGAACTCAAATTGGATTAATAGATTATCTATCTTTATGAACAAGGTCTCCTGAAAGCTAGGAGACCTTGTTTGTGTTTTTTTACAGTGAAGAGCCTGGATCGAAAATCTACAGAAACCATCCCGAAAATAAGAATTGATTGAATAATTAATCAAACCAATAGAATCCTTATGGGACAAACCCTTGACAATAAAATTTGACAGCTTTACAATTAAAAATGTATATTTTTCATTTTCATGGTATTAAAAACGTTTAAAAGCATTTGAGCTGTATATTGATGCTTGTA
Source organism: Mesobacillus sp. (assembly GCF_047739415.1). Classification (GTDB taxonomy): domain Bacteria; phylum Bacillota; class Bacilli; order Bacillales; family Cytobacillaceae; genus Mesobacillus. The sequence goes on from NZ_JBIQOE010000171.1 coordinate 10,815, forward strand.
ACAATGTACATGCCGACACTTTAAAAAACGTAACACAAGTTCATAGCAAGAGGAGGTGAAAATGATGGATCTAATTATTTCAATCATCTCCATTTTGCTTGGCCTATTCGTCGGTGCAGTTGTTGGCTATTTTTATCGTAAATCCGTTGCGGAAGCAAAAATTGCAGGTGCCAAAAACGCCGCAGAACAAATTGTTGAAGATGCGAAGCGTGAAGCAGAGGCTATGAAAAAAGAATCCCTGCTGGAGGCTAAGGATGAAAATCACAAACTGCGTACAGAAGCAGAGCGTGAAATTCGTGAACGAAGAAATGAACTGCAAAAACAAGAAAATCGTTTATTGCAAAAAGAGGAGAATCTTGATCGCAAAGATGAGTCGTTGAACAAACGTGAGAATCTTTTAGAGAAAAAAGATGACGCTCTTTCCAAAAGACAACAGCATATTGAAGAGATGGAAAGCAAAGTGGACGAGATGGTACGAAATCAGCAGACTGAACTAGAACGCATCTCGGGCTTAACGCGTGATGAGGCTAAATCCATCATTTTGGAGCGAACTGAGCAAGAACTTGCTCACGACATTGCACTAATGATTAAGGAAAACGAAAACAGGGCGAAAGAAGAATCCGATAAGAAAGCGAAAGAAGTACTTTCACTAGCCATTCAAAGATGTGCAGCAGATCATGTTGCTGAAACGACTGTATCAGTTGTAAATCTTCCGAATGATGAAATGAAAGGCCGTATTATCGGACGTGAGGGACGGAATATCCGCACCCTGGAAACGTTGACGGGAATTGATCTCATTATTGATGACACTCCGGAAGCCGTTATCCTTTCTGGATTTGACCCAATCAGACGTGAAACAGCCCGTCTAGCTCTAGACAAGCTTGTCCAGGATGGACGTATTCATCCGGCTCGAATTGAGGAAATGGTTGAGAAAGCGCGCCGTGAAGTAGATGAACACATTCGTGAGGTTGGGGAACAGACTACCTTCGAAGTGGGAGTGCACGGACTGCATCCAGATCTTATTAAAATTCTTGGCCGCTTGAAATATCGTACAAGTTACGGACAGAATGTGCTTAAGCATTCAATGGAAGTAGCCCAATTGTCCGGATTGCTTGCCGCAGAGTTAGGTGAAGATGAGACATTAGCTCGCCGTGCAGGACTCCTGCATGACATCGGAAAGGCGATTGACCATGAGGTAGAAGGAAGCCACGTTGAAATTGGCGTGGAGCTAGCTACTAAGTATAAGGAACATCCTGTTGTTATCAACAGTATTGCTTCCCACCATGGTGATACTGAGCCAACTTCGATCATTGCAGTACTTGTTGCTGCTGCTGATGCATTGTCAGCTGCAAGGCCTGGCGCCCGCAGCGAAGCTCTTGAAAACTATATCCGCCGTCTTGAAAGGCTGGAAGAGATTTCTGAATCCTATGAAGGAGTCGAAAAATCTTTCGCAATTCAGGCAGGTAGAGAAATCAGGATCATGGTTAAGCCTGATCAAATCGATGACTTGCAGGCACACCGCCTCGCACGTGATATTCGAAAGAAAATCGAGGAAGAGCTCGATTATCCTGGACATATCAAAGTTACAGTCATCCGTGAGACACGGGCAGTTGAATATGCAAAATAAAGCGGTGCTTAGGCGCCGCTTTTTATATTGCCTCGTAAACTTCAATGATTTTCCTCTAATCTCTATGTTATGTTACAATTTTACCTAATGGCTGCTTTAACATTGATTACTTCTTTTTAATCATGTAATTAAAGGTGCGGGGATTCTATTTCTAGGTGGCTCATAAGAACTGGAGATTAATACAATAATGTGTGAAGAAAAGAGCTGCCTAAATATCTTAATTTATAGACAGGAAAGTGAATGCAATGAGAATTTTATTCGTAGGGGATGTTGTAGGTTCTCCGGGCAGGGATATGATTACGGAATACTTGCCAAAATTAAAGGGAAAATTTCGTCCGACTGTTACAATCATAAATGGTGAAAATGCAGCGAGTGGTAAAGGGATTACCGAAAAGATTTATCGGCAGTTTCTCGAGCAGGGTGCACAGGCTGTAACTTTAGGCAACCATGCATGGGATAATCGTGATATTTTCGAATTCATTGATAATGCTAAATACCTGGTCAGGCCGGCGAATTTTCCAGAAGAAGTACCTGGCAAAGGCATTGTTTATTTAAAGATCAACCAGGAAGAGCTGGCAATAATCAACTTGCAGGGCCGCACTTTCTTGACGCCAATTGATTGCCCATTTAAAAAAGCAGATGAATTGATTGAGGAAGCAAGAAAGCGCACTTCCCTCATTTTCGTAGATTTCCATGCAGAGGCAACTAGCGAAAAGCAGGCAATGGGCTGGTATCTTGATGGGAGAGTTTCCGCAGTCGTAGGAACGCACACTCACGTCCAGACTGCAGATGACCGTATATTGCCCGCTGGTACAGCTTATCTGACTGATGTAGGCATGACGGGTCCCTATGATGGGATATTAGGAGTGGAAAAAGAAGCGGTGCTTAGAAGGTTCATGACGAGTCTCCCAACGCGATTCGAAGTAGCCAAGGAAGGAAGAAATCAACTATCAGCAGTATTGATAGATTTGGATAAGAAGACTGGTAAAGCAGTGAAAATCCAGAAGATCCTTGTTAATGAAGACCATCCATTTTATGACTAGAATATATGGATAACCTTTTTTAGGCTGCAGGTGAACTCATTTGAGTTTTTCTGCAGTCTATTTATTTGCACAGAATTGGTTAATTTTAGGTGTATGAAGTAGCAAATGGCTATGGGTATGTTCCACCCTGAGGAGAGATACCCTTATGAAGGGGAAAGAGTCCATATAAGGGTACGATACCGTCTGAAAGGTACCCTTATGAAGAGGAATGAGACCGTATAAGGATACGAAAAGCCCCGAACGGTACCCTTATGAAGAGTAAAGAGTCCGTATAAGGATACGAAAAGCCCCGAACGGTACCCTTATGAAGAGTAAAGAGTCCGCATAAGGGTACGAAAAGCCCCGAACGGTACCCTTATGAAGAGTAAAGAGTCCGCATAAGGGTACGAAAAGCCCCGAACGATATCCTTATGAAGAGTAAAGAGTCCGCATAAGGGTACGAAAAGCCCTGAACGATATCCTTATGAAGAGTAAAGAGTCCGCATAAGGGTATGAAAAGCCCCGAACGATATCCTTATGAAGAGGGGGAGGACCGTCGTAAGGGTACGGTCAACCCCGCAATCAGCCTCACACAGAACCATACCAAACAAAACATCGTCTTCACTTACAGTGCTTTTTTTTACTGAAGGTCATATGTGGGCTTCCTCCTGAATATAGTAGCAGTGGAACAGACTAAACTGGATGTCCACATTAGACGTCCAGGACGGGATAAAATAAGGAGGAGCCAGGAATGGAGATATTAAAAGTTTCAGCAAAATCTAATCCTAATTCTGTAGCTGGTGCGCTTGCTGGAGTGCTGCGCGAAAGAGGGGGCGCAGAAATTCAGGCTATCGGGGCGGGTGCATTGAATCAGGCCGTTAAGGCAGTAGCGATCGCAAGAGGGTTCGTAGCACCTAGCGGAGTCGATTTAATTTGCATCCCGGCATTTACTGATATCCTGATTGATGGCGAAGAACGGACAGCCATTAAATTGATTGTTGAACCCAGATGAAAGCGTAATCGAGCCTATAGATAGATTGGCATTCTAAAGAATCTTTAAAGGTTACATTCAGCCTGTTTGCTATTGCAAGCAGGTTTATTTTATTTAATGGAGTATTATGATTGTAAGGAGGAGGTATTTTCGTGAAAATCTATGATGCTCATTGTGATGTTCTATATAAATTATTCATGGACCCATCGCTTGATTTTGCCAAATCACCTGAATTGCAGGTCAATCTTGAACGGCTGAAGGCGTCGTCTACCAAAGTCCAATTGTTTGCCATCTATGTACCTGAATCAGTTCACCCGGATCTGAAATTTGAAGCAGCACTTCGAATGGCGGATTTATTTTATGAAAAAGTCTTAAGGCCTCATCCTCAAATCAGGATGATTAAGGACAAGGTGAACATTGACCTGCTTGCCGATGATGAAATTGGCGCAGTTCTGACCCTGGAGGGCTGTGATGCGATTGGACAGGATCTATTGAAATTACGTACTCTGTTGAGGTTGGGAGTACGGTCAGTAGGGTTAACGTGGAATTATGGAAATTATGTGGCCGATGGTGCCATGGAGGAACGGGGAGCTGGTCTTTCAAGGTTTGGACGTCAGGTTGTTCAGCTTCTGAATGAAACCAGAACAATCTGCGATGTCTCACACTTATCTGAACAGGGCTTCTGGGATGTAATGGAATCAGCTGACCAGGTATTCGCATCCCATTCAAACTGCTATTCGCTTTGCCACCATCCGCGCAACCTTAATGATAAACAGATCAAGGCGCTGATTGACCGGGATTCAGTCATTGGAGTTACCTTTGTGCCAGAATTTTTATCAGGTAAAAAGGAATCTGCTTCAATAGATGATGTCATTCGCCATCTTGATCACATTTGTTCTCTTGGTGGAGAAAATCATGTGGGATTTGGATCAGACTTTGATGGCATTGAATTCTCTGTAAAAAATCTCAAGGGTAACGAAGAATACGAAAATCTTTGGAATGAATTACAAAAATATTATTCTGATATACAAGTGAGCAAGTTCCTTTATGGGAATATGGCCTCCAGATTATCAATGCAATGAGCCTGAATCCCATGGAGACAGCGAATTTCCGTCCATTAATCGAAGGGTTGCAGAGTAAGAAACTTATAATATTTTAATAAATAAAAAAATATTCATATTTTCGTCAATAATTAACTGGAAAGGGTTGCTTTTTTTTTCACATAGGTCTAGAATTGTAAGCGTTTAGTACCATCCATTTGCTAGATTTCAGCAATAAATGCAAGATGTAAACCGCTTAATTCTAGTGAATTACTTGGAAAAGTGCTACACTTAATAACGAAGCGTTTTTACATATTTTTTTACGTATCTAAAGGGGTGTAAGAGATGATCAATCAACTTTCATGGAAAGTTGGCGGACAGCAGGGAGAAGGAATTGAATCTACCGGGGAAATTTTCTCTATTGCATTGAACCGTCTAGGCTACTACTTGTATGGCTACCGTCACTTTTCATCACGTATCAAGGGCGGACATACAAATAACAAGATTCGAGTGAGCACTACAGAGGTTCGATCTATTTCTGACGATTTAGATATTCTTGTAGCTTTCGACCAGGAAACGATCGATGTAAACTACAAAGAATTGCATGAGAATGGCGTCATTATTGCTGATGCTAAGTTTGACCCAAAGAAGCCTGAGGATACTCAAGCTGCGATGTATGCGGTTCCATTTACGGAAATGGCTACTGAACTGGGAACATCTCTTATGAAAAACATGGTTGCCATCGGTGCGACTAGCGCAATTTTAGACTTGGATATCCAAGTTTTTGAAGAAGTCGTCCAGGAGATTTTTGGACGCAAAGGACAACAAGTTGTCGATAAAAACATGGAAGCCATCAAAGCTGGCTACGAATATACGAAAGAACAATTAGGCGGAGCTGAGACAATGCAGCTTGAAAAGGCTGATGGCCAGAAACGCCTGTTCATGATTGGTAATGATGCAATCGCTCTTGGAGCAGTAGCAGCAGGGTGCCGTTTCATGGCTGCATACCCAATCACACCTGCTTCTGAAATCATGGAATATCTGATCAAGAAACTTCCTGCTCTTGGCGGAACAGTTATCCAGACTGAAGATGAAATCGCTGCTGTCACTATGACAATCGGCGCTAACTATGGCGGCGTACGTGCCATTACTGCTTCAGCAGGACCTGGTCTTTCATTGAAGATGGAAGCGATTGGTCTTTCAGGCATCACTGAAACACCACTTGTCATTGTTGATACACAGCGTGGCGGCCCATCAACCGGACTTCCTACAAAACAGGAACAGTCAGATTTAATGGCAATGATTTATGGAACTCACGGTGAGATTCCTAAAATCGTCTTTGCTCCAAGTACTGTCCAGGAAGCATTCTATGATGCTGCTGAAGCATTCAACCTTGCTGAAGAATACCAGTGTCCTGTCATTATGCTGACTGACCTGCAGTTATCGTTAGGAAAGCAAACTGTTGAACCGCTTGAGTTTGATAAAGTGGAAATCCGCCGTGGAAAATTGGCTACAGAAGCACTTCCTGAAATTGATAATAAGGGCTACTTCAAGCGTTATGAAGTGACTGAAGATGGTGTTTCACCACGTGTTATCCCAGGAATGAAGAACGGGATCCACCATGTTACTGGTGTTGAGCATGATGAAACTGGAAAACCATCGGAATCTGCTGCTAACCGTATTGCGCAAATGGATAAGCGTATGCGTAAAATCAGCAATCTGAAGTTCAATACGCCAATCCACAAGAATGCTCCGCATGAGGAAGCTGATCTGTTGATCGTAGGTTTCAACTCTACAAGAGGTGCAATTGAAGAGGCAATGGGAAGACTTGAGAAGGATGGCCTGAAAGTAAACCACGCACATGTGCGCCTGGTACATCCATTCCCGGCTGATGAAATGATGCAGCTTGTAAAATCTGCAAAGAAAGTTGCAGTTATTGAAAACAATGCGACAGGACAGCTGGCAAACATCATGAAGATGAATGTTGGAAGTCATGAGAAGATCCATAAGATCCTCAAGTATGACGGAAATCCATTCTTGCCGCAGGAAGTCCACACAAAATGCAAGGAGTTGTTCTAGGATGGCGACTTTTAAAGAATTTCGCAATAATGTAAAACCAAACTGGTGCCCGGGCTGTGGCGACTTCTCTGTACAGGCAGCCATGCAGCGTGCTGCTGCCAATGTTGGTTTGGAGCCTGAAGACCTGGCTGTAATCTCTGGTATCGGCTGTTCAGGCCGTATCTCCGGATATATTAACTCATATGGTTTCCACGGAATCCATGGCCGTGCGCTTCCAATTGCGCAGGGCGTGAAGATGGCTAACCGTGATTTAACAGTTATCGCTTCCGGCGGTGACGGAGACGGCTTCGCGATCGGTATGGGACATACAGTCCATGCGATCCGCCGTAACATCAATATCACTTACATTGTCATGGACAACCAGATTTACGGTCTGACAAAGGGACAAACTTCCCCCCGTTCGGCTGCTGGATTCAAGACAAAATCAACTCCTGCAGGTTCCATCGAGCAAGCCATTTCCCCAATGGAATTGGCTTTGACAGCTGGCGCTACTTTCGTGGCACAAAGCTTCTCGACAGACCTAAAGGACTTGACTGCGCTGATCGAGGCTGGAATCAAGCACGAAGGTTTCTCTTTAATCAACGTATTCAGCCCTTGTGTAACTTACAACAAGGTTAACACTTACGACTGGTTCAAGGAAAACTTGACAAAGCTTGGCGACATTGAAGGATATGATCCATCAAACCGTGAAGCAGCAATGCAGACATTGATGCAGCACAACGGTCTTGTTACTGGATTAATTTATCAAAATACAGAGCGTAAATCTTATCAGGAGCTAGTTAGCGGTTATTCAGAAACTCCGCTATCACAAGCTGACCTGAAGCTAGATCAAGCTCACTTTGATAAGCTAGTTGCTGAATTTATGTAATTTAAATCCGGAAATCAAGCCGGGATGCATTAAAACCCCAATCGACTAAGATTGGGGTTTTGTTATTCTTATAATTTTAATCCTATTGCTAGAATTAGTGACAAGCATCACTACTAAATAATAATCTGTTAGGTAATATAATTTATTAAGTCGGCTTTTTTCACCAAGAAAGCTGTATTTCCAGTGCCTGCTATTGTGTTCATTGATTGAAGAGTTTATACTATTATAATGTGTATATTTATATTTTTAGGGTGAAATATAGCCCTTTTAAAAGTAGAAAGCAGAACTGTTTGTGAAGCTAGCACCGGCGCCATGCTCTATCAATCTGCCTGCTCGCTTTCTAATGAAAGGAGATCTATAATGAACGAAAATCAACGCTTGGAAGGACAGCAAGTACAAACTGAAAATTCTTCGGACAAAAAATCCAGCAAGGATTACAGCAAGTACTTTGAAACAGTATATACAGCTCCTTCCCTGAAGGATGCAAAAAAACGCGGCAAGGAAGAAGTCCAGTATCATAAAGACTTCGACATCCCTGAAGAATTCATTGGTATGGGACAGGGGCGCAAATTCTACATCCGCACTTATGGCTGCCAAATGAATGAGCACGACACAGAAGTCATGGCAGGTATTTTCCTTGGTCTTGGCTATGAACCTACTGACAGTGTTGAGGACGCGAATGTCATCCTCTTGAATACATGTGCAATCAGGGAAAATGCTGAGAACAAGGTGTTCGGTGAACTTGGACATTTGAAGCATCTTAAAAGAGAAAAGCCTGATCTTCTTTTGGGAGTCTGCGGCTGCATGTCACAGGAAGAATCCGTCGTTAACAAAATATTAAAAACGTATAACCAGGTTGATATGATTTTTGGTACGCATAATATCCATCGTCTGCCAAATATTCTCCAGGAAGCATACATGTCCAAAGAAATGGTCGTAGAAGTTTGGTCAAAGGAAGGGGACGTAATCGAAAACCTTCCGAAGGTGCGCAAAGGCAATATTAAGGCATGGGTAAATATTATGTATGGCTGTGATAAATTTTGCACATACTGCATCGTTCCTTATACACGAGGCAAAGAACGCAGCCGCCGTCCTGAGGATATCATCCAGGAAGTCCGTCAGCTTGCTGCACAGGGCTACCAGGAAATTACCCTTCTTGGCCAGAATGTAAACGCCTATGGTAAAGACTTGACAGATATGAACTATGGTCTGGGTGACTTGATGGATGAAATTCGCAAAATAGATATCCCGCGCATCCGTTTTACAACCAGCCACCCGCGTGACTTTGATGATTACTTGATTGAAGTGCTGGCAAAGGGCGGTAACCTGATGGACCACATCCATCTTCCAGTACAATCAGGTTCTACTGATGTGTTGAAAATAATGGCCCGGAAGTACACTCGGGAACAATATCTCGAACTCGTACGCAAGATCAAAACAGCAATTCCTAATGTTACATTAACAACGGATATTATTGTAGGGTACCCGAACGAGACGGATGAGCAGTTCGAGGAAACAATGTCTCTTGTTCGTGAAGTTGGCTATGAGTCAGCCTATACGTTCATATATTCTCCAAGGGAGGGAACTCCTGCTGCTAAAATGCAGGATAATGTCCCTATGGAAGTGAAAAAAGCGCGTCTTCAGCGCCTGAATGCACTTGTGAATGAGCAATCCGCACAGTCTATGAAGAAATATCAGGATCAGATTGTTGAGGTCCTGGTTGAAGGCGAGAGCAAAAACAATCCTGACGTTCTTGCAGGTTATACAAGCAAGTTGAAGCTTGTCAATTTTGTTGGACCTAAAACGGCAATCGGCAAAATCGTCAAAGTAAAGATCACAGATGCAAAAACTTGGTCTTTAAACGGGGAAATGGTAGAAGAAATCGAACCAGTTGAGGTGAAGTAAGTTGGCAAAATACAATAAAGATGACATTATCCAGCGCTCAAGAGAAATCGCAAGAATGATTGCGGAAACAGAAGAAGTTGACTTTTTCAAACGTGCAGAAGCACAAATCCATGAGAATGAAAAAGTGAAAACGCTTATTTCTTCTATTAAAGGTCTTCAAAAACAGGCTGTTAACTTCCAACACTATGGGAAAACAGAAGCATTGAAGAAGACGGAAGCAAAAATTGCTTCTCTGGAACAACAACTTGATGAAATCCCGGTGGTCCAGGAATTCAAGCAGTCGCAAATCGACGTTAATGAATTGCTTCAGCTAGTGGCTACAACGATTTCCAATACGGTTACAGATGAAGTAGTTGCATCAACTGGCGGAGATATACTTCGTGGTGAAACAGGAGCAGCTCTGAAAAACGAAGCAAGCTGCCACACACACAACCATTAATAATCAATCAGTAAATGGCACCTGAATATTCAGGTGCCATTTTTTATTTATCACGGGCCATTGAATCCCTAATCTTGATTAACCTTCGCAAGCACCTCCATCGTGGGTGTCACATTAATGCAATCTAATCCCCACCAACTTTCATCAATCGGGAACATTCAGGGCATATGGGCATACAATGAACTATGCCTAAGTTTTTACCAGCGGTTCTAAAATTAATCGCACACTAGTCTAATATCACGCATAGGATGAATTGAAAAAGATTGAGGAGGTTTCGCTCGCAATGGGAGATTACAGAGAGATTATTACGAAAGCCGTCGTAGCGAAGGGACGCAAATTTACGCAGTCCAATCATACGATCAACCCAGCGCATAATCCGAGCAGCATTCTGGGCGCTTGGGTCATAAACCATAAGTATAAGGCAAAAAAGGTAGGGAAAGTGGTTGAAGTAAACGGGTCTTACGAAGCCAACATCTGGTACTCCTTTGATGATAATACAAAAACTGAAGTAGTGACGGAGAAAGTAACTTACTGCGATGTCATCAAGCTGAAGTACCGTGACCCTGATTGCATGGATGACCATGATGTCCTTGTAGAGGTCCTGCAGCAGCCTAACTGCATTGAAGCGGTCATTTCGCCTAATGGCAACAAAATCATCGTTCACGTCGAGAGGGAATTCCTTGTGGAAGTCATTGGTGAAACGAAGGTATGCGTTGTCACTCATCCAGGCGGATGCGATTGCGACGATGACGAGTGGGGTCATGGCATCGATGATGACGAATTCGAAGACTTGAACCCAGACTTCCTCCTGGGAGAGGAAGAATAACATCGAACTAGGAAGCTTTCACTTCCTAGTTTTTTTTGTAAGTGAAAAACATAAAGCGCAAGCGCCTCGTTCAGCGCCGACAAGCGACTCGAGGGGCTAGGAGCTGGAGTTGGCTAGTTGTTGAAGTGAAAAATTTATACTTTCTGATACTACAAGAAAAAGGCACCGGTTTGGAGCTCTTTACGGAACTGCAGCAGCTTTGGTTCCGGTGCCTCATTCTGTATTTTGGGAGGGTACTAAAGGAAAAAATTGGGTTTCTCGATTCTTTTGCAGATTTCACATTCATTTGATTCTATCTAGGAGTAAAAACTGCTTCTGCAAGTAGTACATTCATTTTTATACACATGATAGGCTACTTCACGTACCTTGTGGATACTATTAGCAATCTGAATTCCGCTGTGCTGACATATGTCCATGCAAAGGTTGCACCCAGAACAATTTTTTTCATCAATTTTTAGTGTATCGTTCTCCAGTGTGAAAATCTGGGTAGGACAAATGTTAAATCATGCCCCGCATAATGTGCATTTCTCCTCATGCATCCTAACTTCATGAAACGCCCAATCATTATATAGGTTAGAAGACTTAAAGCTGTTCTCATTGAACCGCCACTTTACTGGCGTTACTGAAGACAGAACAGTATTTTTGCCATCCATCGAGAGTTTCGTAAAAAAACTACGCCTTGATAGCTTGGGTTGAGCATCTTCCTTAAGTGATAAGGTCTTGGTGATCAATATAGGTTCAAGTTTCATGACGTTCAAAACTTCATTGGCTTTCTCTATCCGTTTATTTAACTCCTCATCAACAGCTGATTTTTGAATAAAGCGGACTCCTTTTTTATGGAAATAAAGCAGTTACAAGAAGCTTGGAAGCGGGGAATCATCTTGTAATGAAAGATAATCCTGGATGACCTTCCTTGCGGGGGACTGCCCTTTTATCGCCTGCTGTGGACATACCGTTATGCAAACACCGCAGAGGGAACAAGCCTTTTCATCTAACTTTAGAGTTCTTTCTTCAATAATTAGTGCCCCGTGTGGACATTCATCCATACAAGCTGTACAGGTACTCAGTGGACTTTTCTTTTTTGAACACGCTTCTGATACTTCCAGTTAATAGCTCAAGCTTTCGAGCCAATTGGTTAGTAGGGACATATTGGTCACCTCAAGAGTGATAATTCGTATACCTCCATTTTACGACTAAAGTTCCTGAATAGCGGCCAGTTTGCTGGATATACAAACATATTTAAAGGGATGTTCACATTTTCAGGTCGGCTGTAAGCGTTATAAAGCCTTTATTTCAGTGTCTTTTAATAGTTTAATATAATCTCCGCAAGAAAATAAACAATTTATTTAGGTGAAATCCTTCACATACGTATGGGGGAATATCAACAGAATGTATATAGTTTCAAAAAATTGATTGCAATATAGTGAAGTTGTAATGAAAGGTGGTGAATCCCGGTGATTGGATTAGATAAAAAATCAGATTGTGCGCATGTTTTTATAGTCCTTGCAGATTTATATAAACAACCAACTAGAGATATCTGGGATGAGATTCAGCAACAGGATCTGCTGAAGAAGCTGGAAGTATCGGTCAACGAACTTTTTAGTATCGACTTTTCTATAGAGGAAGTCCTGCCAGAGAACTATGGAGAATTCAGAGAATTATTCATGACTTCTATTGGCAGCACGCAAAAGAAGGCGGCTCTTCCGATTGAATCTTTGTATAAACAGTGGACACAGGATGAAACCTGGACTCTGCCCTTTGCCAGGGACAGAATTTATATATTAGGAGATTCCGCGTTACATATCATTTACCTGTTAGAAAAGCTAAAGATTGAAATCCCTAATGAATTACAGGGTATGCCGGACCATCTAGCAATCCTGTTGGAGTTGTTGGCCTATTTCATTGAGCATGCTCCCGAACATTCCACTGCTGAATTTTTGGATGACCATTTCGATTGGCTCGATGAATTCGAATTGCAGCTTTTGGAAGTAACGGTTCACCCATTTTATCAGAGACTGACGAGAGGATTGATCGAAATATTAAAGGCACAACGAAATAGTTACCTGTAAGGCTTCAAATCTTAAAGGTGATGATGCTTTTAGTGAAGGACAACCTTTTAAAAAGAGCTATAAAAACAGATACCATTAAAGGACCGGATACGCTGCGAAAGAGTCAAATAGTTTTACATTCAGCAGTAATGGAAGAAAGCATCACACACAAAAATGCCTCCCATAAGCGCTAAAGGCAAATAAATAACTATATGTTTTATCGGTCTGGAGTAAAAGGAGGGCTAGTGAAAATGGTGGATACAAAACTATCACGTCGAGGATTCATTAAAGCATCTGCAGCAACTGCTGCATTGGCATCTGCGGGAACAGTAGGCTTTAATGAATGGTCTAAAGAATATGTAAAAGCAGGAGCAAATGCAGAAATAAAGGAAATACTTAGTACATGTAATGCATGTTCTAGTAAATGCGGAATGGTAGGCCATGTCAAACTGCAAAAGACAATGGAGAAAAGATTGTTATTGTCGATCCGCGTTTAAACAATACAGGCAATCTCGCAACCGAATGGCTTGCAATCCGTCCTGGTACAGACCTTGCATTAGTGCTGGCTATGTCCCATGTATTGATTAAGGAAAACCTCCATGACATGGA
>NZ_JBIQOE010000172.1:0-10112 GCF_047739415.1 Mesobacillus sp.
TCGAAAATAAAAAATACACTATATATTGATTTTTGGTGTTTCGATATGATAACGTAAGGGTAATTCAAAAATGCAACTAGAATTACATACTTCTAGTAACACATTAGAGAAAAGATTTAAAACCGTAGAAGGAGTTGTAGAAATGTCTGTAACTATTGGACAAAAAATGAGCCTGGATGTAGAAAGCCTGAACAAGGATATTAAGCTGTTCCCGCAGGTTCACCCGATTACCTCTGACATGAAACTTACCCACAAAGGCGTCTCCCGACTAGTCATGCTGGACCGCTATACTTTTAAAGACACTGAAAAAATTACTCTATCAAATGGTGATTTCGTCGTCCTCACCATCAAAGAGGATCCAAAGTTCCCCGCACGCGGACTTGGATTCATACAAGATATTGATTGGGAAAACAAAAAAGCTAAAGTGCTTGTGGACGAAGAATTCCGCGGTGTGCTGGATGACCCGGAAGAAGCAGCAACCGGTGTGATCACAAAGTCACTGGACGTCATCGAAAAGCCGTTGGAAGTATTCTACGAGCAAATCGCAAAGCGTAACGCAACAGGGCTGGCAGCTGTGGAAAAAACAGAAGAGAAGCGCCAGGAATGGTTCGAGAAGTTTTATCAGGAGCTAGTATCGATGAACTTCATCCCGGCTGGCCGCGTTCTCTACGGAGCGGGTGCGGCAACAGACGTGACTTACTTCAACTGCTATGTAATGCCGTTTGTAAAAGATTCACGCGAAGGAATTTCCGAGCACCGCAAGCAGGTCATGGAAATCATGAGCCGCGGCGGCGGAGTAGGAACGAATGGTTCAACATTAAGACCGCGCAACACACTAGCCAAAGGAGTAAACGGAAAATCATCCGGATCGGTATCATGGCTAGATGATATTGCTAAGCTGACTCATTTAGTAGAGCAGGGTGGGTCCCGTTAAAACCATGGCGGGATTAAAATCTCGTGAATTGCTGGAACACCCTTAGAGCCATATTAACTACAACGTGACTGGCAACGGTGAGCGTGAATGTTGAAAAATAATATGGATTGGGCAATCAGCAGCGAAGCGTCTTTGGAAACAAAGATGAACGTTCAACGACTATTGAAATCACCTAAGGATTAACAGCTAATTCATAAATATTATGAAAGAAGGTAGCTATTATGGAATCTATGGTGAAAGTAAACCTTGAGAGTCCGCGACGACCTTATGGGGCACGAGACAAGGAAGAATTGATAAGTGCGATTACTGTTTATCACGATAAAGGTTACAGCCAAGTCGAAATTGCAAAACAACTTAATTTAAGCCGTGGAACAATTTTGAGATGGAACAAAGAGTTGAATTTTTTAACACCAAGATTACCCGGGGATGCGGGGAGGTTGAAAAATAAAATTCACCATTATGATGAAAATTATTTTTCGGAAATAAGTACACCTAATCAAGCTTATCTTGTTGGATACATTTTAGGCGATGGTACTCTAATTGATCGAAAGAAATCTAAACGATTAGTATTAAGCTTAGCTGAAGTTGATAAACAATTGATTTTTGATATTGCTAAGGAACTAAACATGGTTAATCAAGTTAAGTTCCGGAAGTCGAACTCATTAAGAGAACAAAATAAATTTTCATTACCAATAAGTTCTACCAAAATTTGTAACGACTTAATAAATCTTGGTATAACACCAAGGAAAACAGGTAATGAAAAATGGATAGACTTCGACAATAGCAATCTTCAATGGGCTTTTCTAAGAGGTTTCTTTGATGCTGATGGACATATAAGAGTTTATCGACGGAATGGGTTTCTTAAAGTGAGAATAGGGTTTACTGGATCCATCTTTATGATGGAGTCAATCTTGGGTTATATGAAATCTCATAATATCGGCTTAAAAGTTAATGCAATTTGTGCTAAACAGGGTTGTTATGATTTGTACTTTTCGAGTATTGGTGATGCGAAAAAGATTTATGGTTACCTTTATCAAAATGGAGATTTAAAACTTAATCGCAAATTCCAAAAATTTTCTTCTTTGATGATATAGTCTGATCTCGCATGAAAGTGTGAGAGCCTGGCAGAAATGACCGGGCCCGTTCTATTGAACGAGTAACAAAAAGCGTGGAGCACAAATGATAATGTTAGCGGATTGAAAGATGCACTAGTCCGCGTCGTTCAGAAAATGAACGACTAGAAAATCGGGTGAATTGCAGGGAACTCCTTAGAGGCAGGCAAGCCACAACGTGACTGGAAACGGTGAGCGTGAGGGCTTAAAAATTGCTTGCATTGGACAATCTGCAGCCAAGCGTCATTGGGCAAAGGTAATGGCGAAGGTTCAACGACTAGAGAGTGAGTCCCAACAATAAACTCTCACAAGCGCCCGACCCCTAACAGATCATGCTGAGGGTGATGATATAGTCTAGTCCGGCTGCAGAGCAGCGAAATATTCCGAAAGGAACGGTATATACGTGGCATCCTGACATTGTAGAATTCATCATTTCAAAAATGCAAAACCCAAGGATCCTACGCTTCCTGATTGAAAGCACCAACGATGAATCAATCAAGAAAATGGCGAAGGAAAAGTTGAAATTCACACCACTGACGTTGCAGGAAGAAGCAATGTACCAGGGAATCGTGAACTACAAGAGCATCCCTGGATACGGTGGATTCAGCGCAGATATTATCAAAGCGGCTGAAGAAAAGCTTGCAACAGGCGGAACGTATACTGTCCATAACTCAGAATTCCTGACTGGTGCGAATATTTCAGTCACTCTGACAAAGGATTTCATGGACGCAGTCGATAACGATGCAGATTATGAACTTCGCTTCCCTGATGTTGAAAGCTATGATGCTGAGACAATGAAGGTTTATAACGAAGAATGGCATAAAATCGGTGATGTTCGCGAGTGGGAAACGCTCGGTTATAAAGTCCGGACCTATAGAAAAATCAAGGCAAAAGAACTATGGAACCTGATTAACATCTGTGCGACATACTCAGCAGAACCAGGCATCTTCTTTATCGACAATGCCAACGACATGACAAACGCACAGGCATATGGACAGAAAGTTGTAGCAACAAATCCATGTGGAGAACAGCCTCTCGCACCAAACTCTGTCTGCAACCTTGCTGCTGTTAACCTTGCAGAAATGGCGGACAAGGAAACAAGGACAGTGAACTTTGAAAAATTGAAGCGTACTGTAGAAGTTGGCGTGCGCATGCAGGACAATGTCATCGATGCGACTCCATACTTCCTTGAAGATAATAAGAGACAAGCATTGGGTGAACGCCGTGTTGGTCTTGGTGTCATGGGACTTCACGATCTTCTGATTTACTGTGAAACAGAATACGGTTCTGAAGAAGGAAACAAGCTAGTTGATAAGGTTTTTGAAACAATCGCTACTTCGGCTTACCGTGCATCTGTTGAACTTGGGAAGGAAAAAGGCAGCTTCCCATTCCTTCAAGGCGGTACAGAAGAAGAAACAAACAGGCTTCGTAAGGCATTCACGAACACTGGTTTCATGAAGAAAATGCCTGAAGATATTCGTGAGTCGATCCTCGAAAACGGTATTCGCAACTCACACTTGCTGACTGTTGCTCCGACGGGTAAATTGCTTGCCCCCTATATTCGTAAGAATGTAGCGTAAACTTGGCTATATGCGGGAAACTCTGGCGTATCTCTTGCTACCAGGACTTAGCCAGTCCATCTAAAAGGTAAAAATGCATGAGTGTTGGTAAAATACCTACCAGACAATCCGCAGGGAAGTCGTGGCTGACCCCTCAACGACTACATGCCGAGCAACCAACTATTTTGGTTGATGATATAGTCTGACCCATATGGCGACATATGGAGCGGGTACTGATAATCCCGCCCTCTATCTATAGATAGAGAGTAACAAAAGTGAGCACTGGAACAATGGTTGGCGTTTCAACAGGCCTTGAGCCATACTTCAGCTTCTCCTACTTCCGTAGCGGCCGTCTTGGCAAGTTCATTGAAGTGAAGGCTGATATCGTTCAGGAATATCTTGACCGCAATCCGGATGCTGATCCTGAAAATCTGCCGAACTGGTTTGTTTCAGCAATGGAATTGGCTCCTGAAGCACATGCTGATGTACAATGTATCATCCAGCGCTGGATTGACAGCTCAATCAGCAAGACCGTCAATGCGCCAAAAGGCTACAGCGTTGAACAGGTTGAAAAAGTATATGAGCGTTTGTATAAAGGCGGAGCAAAGGGTGGAACTGTTTATGTTGACGGTTCCCGCGATTCTCAAGTACTGACGCTAAAAGCGGAAGAAAACACGATGGATGAGGAAATCGACAAGAAAGAAAAGCAAAAGCAGCATGTTGTCCTTGTTGACACGATCAATGAATTGCGTTCTACCAACGTAACGATCGGTTCTGAAGTTGGAAATACATGCCCTGTCTGCCGCAAAGGTGAAGTAAAAGAAATCGGCGGCTGCAATACATGTACAAACTGTAACGCACAGCTAAAATGTGGTTTATAATATGACCCAAAGAGGATGGAAATATTTTTTCCATCCTCTTTTTTCGTTTCTGTCCATAATAACCATAAAGACTTATGGAATGAAATGAGGAAATGAATTATGAAAGCTTTTGTACCACAGCTTGTATATATTGAGCCAAGGGCTTTGGAATACCCGCTTGGGCGGGAGCTGAAGGAAAAGTTCGAGAAAATGGGTCTCGAAATCAGGGAGACGACTTCGCATAATCAGGTCCGAGGCATCCCTGGTGACAATGAACTGCAGCAATACCGGAATGCGAAATCCACTCTTGTTGTCGGTGTCAGAAAGACATTGAAATTCGATACCTCCAAACCGTCAGCAGAATATGCCATCCCACTTGCGACCGGGTGCATGGGCCATTGCCATTACTGTTATCTGCAGACGACGCTTGGAAGCAAGCCGTATATCCGCACATACGTGAACCTTGATGAAATTTTCGATCAGGCACAAAAATACATGGACGAAAGAAAACCAGAAATAACCAGATTCGAAGCGGCATGTACATCTGATATTGTCGGGATTGACCATTTAACCCACGCTTTAAAGAAAACAATCGAATTTTTCGGCGAGTCGGAATATGGGCAATTAAGGTTTGTGACGAAATACCACCATGTCGATCACTTGCTTGATGCAAAACATAATGGTAAAACAAGATTCCGTTTCAGCGTCAATGCACGTTACGTGATTAAGCACTTTGAACCTGGAACATCATCCTTTGATGAAAGACTGGAAGCGGCAAGAAAGGTGGCAAAAGCAGGTTACCCGCTTGGCTTCATAGTTGCGCCAATTTATATCCATGAAGGCTGGAGAGAGGGCTATCACGAATTATTTGAAAGACTTAGCCATTCCCTTGAAGGAATCGATCTGACTGGTCTAAGCTTTGAACTTATCCAGCATCGTTTCACTAAGCCTGCAAAAAATGTGATTCAAAAGCGATATCCTAAATCCAAGCTTGAAATGGATGAAGAGAAACGAAAATATAAGTGGGGGCGTTACGGGATAGGGAAGTACGTCTACCAGACCGATGAAGCAAAGGATCTTGAGTCAACAATCCGAGGGTATATCCATTCTTTTTTTCCTGAAGCCCAGATTCAATATTTCACATAAGCTGAAATTTTTAACTTGTACGCCGTACTATTTTGTAAATTGAGCGCTTAAAGATGTAAAGATGGGATTACATCGACGGGAGTGGCTCATATGTATATTGACGGCGTTTTTTCCGGCGGAGGAATTAAAGGATTAGCATTGGTAGGTGCCTGTGCCGCAATCGAAGAACGGGGATTCCGTTTTAAAAGGGTTGCCGGAACCAGTGCAGGTTCACTGATAGCTGGCTTGATCGCCGCTGGCTACACTAGCACAGAAATGGCCAACCTTTTGGATGAACTTGACCTGAAGAAATTTCTCGATTCTAGAAAAACGGTCTTCCCATCAGCGTTGACCAAATGGCTTTTTGTATACTGGCGGCTGGGGCTTTATAAAGGTGATGAACTGGAGTGCTGGATAGCGGAAATATTGGCTGCCAGAGGGCTGCGCACTTTTGGTGATCTTGCTCCAGATGCATTAAGGATCATCGCGTCAGATCTAACGAATGGCCGGCTGCTGATCCTCCCTGATGATTTGCCTAAATACGGTGTCGATCCGAGAACCTTTCCTGTAGCCAGGGCAATCAGAATGAGCTGCAGTCTTCCATTCTTCTTCGAACCGGTAAAGTTGCGTGACCGAGTCGGCATGAATATCGTTGTTGATGGCGGAGTGTTAAGCAATTTTCCGATGTGGTTATTTGATAAGGATAATATAAAAAAAGTCCGGCCGGTACTTGGAGTCAAGCTGAGCCAAAATCTGATCCAGCAGCCTACCAACAAAATCAAGAACGCCCTGAATATGTTCGAAGCTTTGTTCGAAACGATGAAGGATGCTCATGACTCCCGGTATATTTCCAGGAAACATGAAAAGAATATCATTTTCATTCCGACAGAAGGCAACTTGACTACTGAATTCCAGCTCTCAGATGAAAAGAAGCAGGAATTGATTGATCTTGGCAAAAAGAATGCTGAGAAGTTTTTTAAATCATGGTGTTATTAACTCAATAAAGGCAAAGAGCCTAATAAAACACAAAAAATCGAGCTTAGAACGAAGCCCGATTTTTTTTCCTGCTCTTTTTACCGTCTATGACCGTTAAATGTGACGCATCCTTCTTTTTGTTGCGCGCGGATGCGAGCGACCTTATTTTTGACCGTTTAGAGGAAGTATTTGCGTCTTTTGTCTGGAACCGCTTTTTGGAACGCTTTGCTGCTTTTTGGAATGCACGTTGCTGCTGCCGTCCTGAACTTGAGCCTGTCAGGCGGGTAACAAGAAAATAAATTAACGCACCAACCAGGGCGATTGTTGCAAGCATTATTAGGATACTTAATGGATCGGTAAATAACTTAAAGGCGAAACCAAAGATTGCAAGAACGATCAGTCCTGAAACAATATACGTAGAAGTACGATTCTTCAATGAAAGCCACCTCCCTACTAGCATCATGAGCAATTTTTCCAGCTTTTAAACTTGCCAACGATTACTTTATACAAATTCTCCGATTTTATACTCTTCTCCTGCTACTTTTTCCTTTTTAAAAGCGCTTTAAACGAGAGATTCTCATTTCATATTATTGCAGCCACTTGTTCTGTTACTCTTATTTTACTAAAAATTAGCACAAACCTCTATATAGAGGACAGCCTATGCAACAATTTTTCCAGATGTGCAATTGATTGGTCTGTCCGGGACATACTAAGTATGGAGGTGCAACTAATGGCAGATAATCAAGAAAACCTTGAACAGAACCAAAGGGAAAAACCAATGTCTTTCATCGCGATGAGCATTATCACCGGATTGTTTGGAGGGATTTTTTGGAGTGCGCTTGCTTATTTAGCCTATATCTTTAACTTTACTGAGATCCGTCCAAATGTCATTCTCGAGCCCTGGGCGCTAGGAGAATGGAAAGAGCAATGGCTAGGTACGGTCATATCCATTGTTGTGATTGGCCTTTTTTCAACTGGCGCAGCGCTAGTGTATTACGCAACAATGAGAAAGCTTAAATCCATATGGGCCGGTGCAGCATTCGGGGTAGCGCTGTTTTTCCTTGTTTTCTATGTGCTCAATCCGCTGTTCCCTGGCATTAAACCATTCTGGGACTTGTCAAAAAACACGTTGATCACATCCATTTGTTTTTATGTTCTTTACGGTGTTTTTGTTGGTTACTCCATATCATATGAAGAAAATGAAAATCGCAACAGTGAAAATAATCAACAGGAAGTTACCTCCTGAGCGTCTCGCGGTAGTTTTAACGAATTCAATTGTGATAGAATGTTCTTATTGAACATTCTTTTTTTACGGGAGCCTGTTATGAAAAAAATACTTATGCTCAATGGTCCAAACTTGAATCGTTTGGGAAAAAGAGAACCCGGAATATACGGTGTCAGAACATTGGAAGATTTGGAAAAACGGATGGTCCAGCTTGGAACGGAAAGCCAGGTTGAGGTTATCTGTTTCCACTCGAACCATGAAGGGGATCTGATTGACAAACTCCATGAGGCAGAAGACACTGGTATGGATGGCATTATTTTTAACCCAGGGGCTTTCACGCATTATAGCTATGCCATCAGGGATGCAATTGCAGGGATTAATTGTCCCGTTATCGAAGTACATATTTCCAATGTTTATCAAAGAGAGGAATTCAGGCACAAATCGGTGATTGCTCCAGTATCAAAAGGGCAGATTGCAGGTCTAGGCTTTCTTGGCTATGAATTGGCGCTTGAAGCATTCAAAAGAGAATTACAAGGGGAGGAATAGGTTATGGAAAAAATTCAAAAATTGCGCGAGAGTTTTCAAAGTCTCGGAATCGATGGAATGCTGGTCACAAGCGATTACAACCGCAGATATATGACTGGTTTCACTGGTTCTGCCGGCATGGTGCTGATCAGTGCTGAAAAAGCATTATTCATCACGGATTTCAGGTATACTGAGCAGGCTGCAAAACAATGCGAAGGTTACGAGGTGGTCCTGCATAAAGGACTGATTCAGGATGAAGTAGCGGCTCAAGCCAAAAACCTGGGAATCAAAAAGCTCGGCTTCGAAGAAAACCATGTTACATATTCGGCTTATAAAACTTTCGATAAGGGCGTGGAAGCTGAATTAGTGCCCGTATCAGGGGAAATCGAAAAGTTACGCTTGATTAAGACTGATTCAGAGATTAAGATATTAAAGGAAGCAGCAGCCATTGCAGATGCTGCGTTTACACATATACTTGAGTTTATCCGTCCGGGCAGGACAGAGCTGGAAGTATCAAATGAAATAGAATTCTTCATGAGGAAACAGGGAGCAACATCCTCTTCATTCGATATTATTGTGGCATCAGGCTACCGTTCAGCACTTCCGCACGGAGTAGCAAGTGACAAGGTGATTGAAGCAGGGGACTTTATAACCTTGGATTATGGTGCATATTATAATGGGTATGTATCTGATATTACCCGTACATTAGCCGTAGGAAGCCCTTCAGACAAATTAAAGGAAATCTATGATATTGTACTTGAAGCCCAGCTTCGGGGAATGGCAGGCATCAAGCCGGGCATGACAGGCAAGGAAGCTGATGCACTTACACGCAACTTTATCACGGAAAAAGGATACGGTGAGTATTTTGGCCACTCTACAGGCCATGGAATCGGACTCGAAGTACATGAAGGACCTGGTCTTTCATTCAGATCTGATACCGTCCTTGAACCTGGTATGGTTGTGACTGTCGAGCCAGGAATCTATATTGCTGGACTTGGCGGAGTAAGAATTGAGGATGATACTGTTATTACGAAAGACCATAATGAGTCACTGACACATTCTACTAAAGAACTCATCATACTATAGGACACATTAGGAGGACAAAAAATGATTTCAGTTAACGATTTCCGTACAGGTTTAACAATCGAAGTGGACAATGGCATTTGGCGTGTCCTTGATTTCCAACACGTAAAGCCAGGAAAAGGAGCGGCTTTCGTTCGCTCAAAGCTTCGCAACCTTCGTACTGGAGCGATCCAGGAAAAAACTTTCCGCGCTGGTGAGAAAGTAGCGAAAGCACAGATCGAGAACCGCAAAATGCAATACCTGTATGCTAGTGGCGACCAGCACGTATTCATGGACAATGAGTCTTACGAGCAAATTGAATTGCCAGGCACTTATATTGAATATGAGTTGAAATTCCTTAAGGAAAACATGGAAGTATATATCATGCAATTCGGCCACGAAACTCTTGGTGTCGAGCTTCCAAACACTGTTGAACTTGAAGTAACAGAAACAGAACCAGGTATCAAAGGTGACACTTCTTCCGGCGGTACTAAGTCTGCGACATTGGAAACGGGCCTTACAGTACAGGTTCCTTTCTTCATTAACCAGGGTGACAAACTTGTCATCAACACAACAGATGCATCTTATGTATCTCGCGCATAATTCATAAGTAAAAGACCTGCTGAAAAGCAGGTCAGCTTGTGGAGAAAGGTACTATTTTTTTCTTCCACAAGCTTTTTTATTCTGTTTAATTCATCTTTTTTGATGGATTTACAGTCTTTATTAATTATAAAA
>NZ_JBIQOE010000173.1:0-2675 GCF_047739415.1 Mesobacillus sp.
GCTTTACCCTCTTCTCCCTCAAACCTGTCACAATAACGATGGTTTCTTGACAGCTTTGCCCTCTTAACCTTAAAACCTGTCATAATAACGATGGTTTCTTGACAGCAATAGCCTCTTAACCTTGAAACCTGTCACAATAACGATGGTTTCTTGACAGCTTTGCCCTCTTATCCCTCAAACCTGTCAAAATAACGATGGTTTCTTGACAGCTTTGGCCTCTTAACCTTCAAACCTGTCACAATTACATAGGATTCTTGACAGCTTCGGCTTCTTCTCCTTCAAACCTGTCTTAATTAGGCAACTTTTTCCGGAGGCTGGCTCTTTTCGCTATGCCCTTGATTTTCACTTCCAACTAAAAAAGCAGCTCTCCCTCTATCCTCAAGGAAAGCTGCCTTCGTTCGATCACCCAGTATAATAAAGCCTCATCGTTCGATTGGATAGTTCCTTATAGGTCGGAATTTTAACCGGATCGACATTTCCGCCGCTGATGATGCAACCTACTTTCTTACCGTCAACCTGAACCTTTTTGTATAAAATAGCGGCCAATGCCGCAGCTCCTGCTCCTTCAACAAGCATTTTCTCTCTTACAAGCATAAACATGATGGCGTGGGCGATTTCTTCATCGGTTACGGTTACGATTCCGTCTACATACTTTTCGATAATTGGATAGGTTAGGATACCTGGCTCCTTCACCAGTATCCCATCTGCTATGGTGTGAACAGCATGGGATACCATCCTTTTTTGCCCGGTAAATCTCTGATAAGTTGCTGACGCCCCGACAGCCTGAACGCCAATTACCTTAATGGATGGCTTGACGGCTTTGAGGGCAAGTGCCACCCCTGAGATCAGTCCACCCCCGCCAATTGGCGCAAAAACAACGTCCAATTGATCATTTTGCTGCAACATCTCCAACCCTACTGTTCCTTGCCCCGCGATCACCATCTCATCATCGAACGCATGAACAAAAGTGCTTCCCTTCATGTTCATTTCTTCAACCGCTTTTTGATAGGATTCATTGTATGTTTCCCCGGTCAGTACGATTTCCGCACCGTATCCCTTTGTGGCAGAAGCCTTGGAAAAAGGCGTATGCCTCGGCATGTAAATTTTCGACTTGATGCCCCTTAACGAAGCTGCCAGTGCTACTCCCTGGGCGTGATTGCCGGCCGAAGCTGCCAGAATGCCATTTTTCACTTCCTGGTCGGACAGCGTTAAAATTTTGTTCATCGCTCCCCTTAGCTTGAACGATCCCGTTTTTTGCAGGTTCTCCAGTTTTAAATAAACGTCGGCATTCGTTAAGTAATTTAAAGTCGTACTTTGCTTCAAAGGAGTCTGGTGCACTTTACCCTTCAGCTTTTCCATCGCTTCCTGTATCTGACCGTTCTTTAACAAATTCCCAATATGCTCACCTCGAAATGATTATTTAACTAACTCTCTCTTTTGCTTTTGCTGGACGAATGGCATCATTTTTCTCAGCTCTTTGCCAACCTCTTCAATCGGATGCTGGTTTTCCCGATCGTTAATCGCATTGAATTCGGCCCGGTTCGTTTGATTTTCCAGCATCCAGCCTTTCGCAAAACTGCCTGATTGGATATCCTCCAATACTTCCTTCATGCGCGCCTTTGTTTCTCCATTAATAACTCGCGGACCAGATACAAAATCCCCCCACTGAGCTGTGTCCGAAATCGAGTGCCTCATTCCCTCCAGCCCTTGTTCATACATTAAATCCACGATTAATTTAAGCTCATGCATACACTCAAAATAGGCGACTTCTTTTTGGTACCCTGCTTCCACCAGCGTCTCAAACCCGGCTTTAACAAGTGACGTCAAGCCACCACATAAGACGGCCTGTTCACCGAAAAGATCCGTCTCCGTTTCTTCTTGAAAATTCGTTTCCAGCACGCCTGCCCTCGCAGCTCCTACACCTTTGGCATAGGCCAATGCCAGCTCCTTCGCCTGGCCCGTCACATCCTGGTGCACCCCAATCAGCGCCGGGACCCCTGCTCCTTCTTCATACGTTCTCCGTACCAAGTGCCCCGGCCCTTTTGGCGCCACTAAAAATACATCCACATCTTCAGGCGGTACAACTTGTTGAAAATGAACATTGAACCCGTGGGCAAACGCAAGTGCTTTACCAGCAGTTAAAGCTGGTTTGATTTCCGTTTCATATACAGCTGGCTGCTTCTCATCAGGCAATAACACCATGACCACATCTGCAACTTCGCACGCTTCCCTGACAGACAATACCCGGAACCCATCCTCCTCAGCCTGAGCCCATGATTTTCCCTGACGCAATCCAACGACAACTTGATGCCCGCTATCCCGTAAATTTTGCGCATGTGCATGCCCCTGTGAACCATACCCAATGACAGCAACCGTCTTCCCTTTTAAAACTTCCTCATTCACATCTGCTTGATAATAAACCTTTACCATTCCGAATCTCTCCCTTTTTTAAAATTTGTTCAGACAAGCAACTTCTTCATCACGGCAAGTTCCCTCTCAATGACAAGGTCATCTGTTACATCCGTGACAAACAGGACATCCACCTGTTTATTCACCTGCTTCACCAGCTGCAAAAACTTATGGTCATCTTCCACCTCGAGAATGACAGACATTTTGGAAACATCCTTCAGCTCCGGATATGCGACCGCAACCGCAAGGCTCTCAATCCTGTATTG
>NZ_JBIQOE010000174.1:0-17096 GCF_047739415.1 Mesobacillus sp.
ATCATGAGGACAGCTGATGCCTCCGGAGCTCACGGGATTATCATTCCTAAAAGAAGAGCTGTTGGGCTGACAACAACAGTTGCAAAATTATCAACCGGTGCCATCGAATATATTCCGGTTGCGAGAGTCACGAATATGGCGCAGACAATCGATGAATTGAAGGATCGCGGTGTCTGGATCGCTGGAACGGATGCTTCGGCAAATCAGGACTTTCGTCAAATCGATGGAACTTTGCCTCTAGGCCTGGTGATCGGCAGCGAAGGAAAAGGAATGGGAAGGCTGATCAGGGACAAGTGTGATTTTCTTTTAAGTCTTCCAATGGTTGGACATGTTACTTCCTTGAATGCGTCAGTTGCCGCGGCACTCTTGATGTATGAAGTTCACCGCAAACGTCATCCGCTAGGGGAATAGGAATGGATATCCTGCTTGTTGACGGCTACAACATCATTGGCGCATGGCCGGAGCTGGTAAGCTTGAAGAAGAGAGAGCTTTCAGCTGCCAGGGACCGACTGGTAGAAATCATGGCTGAATATCAGGCATATACCGGCTATCGCGTCATCGTTGTTTTTGATGCCCATTTTGTATCGGGTACCCAAAAGAAATATAAAAATTATAAGGTGGAAGTTATTTTTACAAAAGAAAATGAAACGGCGGATGAGCGGATTGAAAGGCTGGCGATCGATCTCAGCAACCGCAAAACGCAGATCCATGTTGCCACCTCTGACTACACCGAGCAGTGGGCGATTTTTGGACAGGGAGCTCTAAGGAAATCAGCAAGGGAGCTGCTTAACGAAACAAATTTAATCAGTAAAAAAATAGAAAAACGGGTGAAAGTAATCCAGGAAAAGAAGCCAAGTGCCAAGATTCCGCTTACAAAAGAAGTGGCAGAAATTTTTGAAAAATGGCGCAGAGGGGAACAATGACCTGTTGACGCCTTAAAAAAGCCTGCTGTATAATATTTCTAACTGTATGTGCGGGCGGGGGGATCGAAATGAGTGCTGACATCGGGAATCGTTTAAATGACGCTTACTTATTGCTGGAAGATGAAGAAATTGTAGAAGCAGTGCACAAAGGAGAAAGTGATGCACTTGATTTTCTGATTCACAAATACAGGAATTTTGTTCGGGCGAAAGCACGGTCATATTTCCTGATTGGGGCAGATAAAGAGGACATCGTGCAAGAAGGAATGATCGGCTTATATAAAGCAATCCGTGACTTCCGGGAGGACAAGCTGACATCATTCAAAGCATTTGCAGAACTATGCATTACCCGTCAGATCATTACGGCCATCAAGACGGCCACAAGGCAAAAACACATCCCGCTTAACTCCTATGTTTCCCTGGACAAGCCGATTTATGATGAGGAATCGGACAGGACGCTGATGGA
Source organism: Mesobacillus sp. (assembly GCF_047739415.1). Taxonomy (GTDB): domain Bacteria; phylum Bacillota; class Bacilli; order Bacillales; family Cytobacillaceae; genus Mesobacillus. Next base: position 1,387 of record NZ_JBIQOE010000174.1, read on the forward strand.
TGTTTTATCCGGAGCCAAAGTGATGGACCCCGAAGAGTTATTTATTAATCAGGAAGAGTTTGACCAGATTGAAGTGAAAATGTCAGAGCTGCTGAGTGACCTTGAACGAAAAGTGCTCGCATTATATTTGGACGGACAATCCTACCAGGAAATTTCTGAGGAACTGAATCGCCATGTCAAGTCAATCGACAATGCGCTTCAGCGTGTAAAGCGGAAGCTTGAGCGGTATCTTGAGCTGAGAGAGCTGTCAGTGTAAGTTGAATTGCCGAAAAATAGCCACAAAACTGACTTTTAATCTCACAAGCACTTATTGACACAAGCTATCAGCCATGGTATCTTTTTAAAGATATAATAGATGGCGGTTTCATGACATTAGTTTGGAATCAGCCTGTTGAAGCGGGTGTAGTGTCAATGAACAATAAAGTGACTCTTGCTTGTAAGGAATGCGGTTCCCGCAATTATTCCACAACAAGCAACAAGCAAACCCAAACAGAACGGCTGGAGCTGAAAAAGTACTGCAGCAACTGCGGTGCCCATACAGTTCATAAGGAAACGAAATAAGGTTTTCAGATAGATCATCATATGGAATCCCGATAAGTTGGAGGTTACAAAATGCAGCGCATCACTAATTTTTTCAGTGAAGTTGGACGTGAAATGAGAAAGGTCAGCTGGCCTAGACGTAAAGAACTGACTCGCTATACGATTACTGTTCTGTCTACAGTTGCTTTTGCTGCTCTATTCTTCGCAGTGTTAGACCTTGGTATTTCTGAATTGATTCGCTTAATTCTTGAATAACCACTACGCACTCATGGTATAATGGAAAATATAAACGCAGGACAAGTTTAAAAGCCCGGATAACGGGTTTTTTATTTGCTTGAAAAATTCGCATTCAACGCCTGGGCTGCAGTGTTCGCTTAACTGTAACACCCTGACGTTTGGAAATGGGGAGGGACGGACGATTTAGTCCTCGATAATGGAAAAGAATTGGTATGTAGTGCATACTTACTCAGGCTACGAGAACAAGGTCAAGACAAATCTTGAAAAGCGCGTTGAAACAATGGGCATGCAAGATAAAATCTTCCGGGTTATCGTACCTGAAGAAGAAGAAACAGATTTCAAAAATGGTAAAAAGAAAGTTGTTAAGAGAAAGACGTTCCCTGGCTATGTCCTGGTAGAAATAGTCATGACGGATGATTCCTGGTATGTTGTCCGCAACACGCCTGGTGTAACTGGATTCGTTGGCTCTTCTGGTGCAGGCTCAAAACCAACCGCGTTATTGCCTGAAGAAGTAACGTTTATCCTCAAGCGCATGGGAGTTGAGGAGAAGAAGGTTGATATCAACTTCGAACTTGGTGAAACTGTCCAGGTAAGCGAAGGGCCGTTCGCCAACTTCACAGGGACAATCGAAGAGATCGATAAGGACAAGGCAAAGCTTAAAGTTCTTGTCAATATGTTCGGCCGCGATACGCCGGTGGAACTCGAATTTTCACAGATTGAAAAATTATAATCTGAAATAACTTGAATTCAACTTTAAAAAGTGTTAATATTTCATAGGTCAGTATGTCTTGGACGATTGACCGATATAATCAAGCTCTTTATTTTATATAAAGACTTTTAAGATGAGTGGGAGGGGAAAATCCCCTATTACCACATCACGGACTTTAAGGAGGTGTGTCTCGTGGCTAAAAAAGTAATTAAAATGGTTAAATTGCAAATCCCTGCTGGCAAAGCCAATCCGGCACCACCAGTTGGACCTGCACTAGGTCAAGCCGGTGTTAACATCATGGGATTCTGTAAGGAGTTTAACGCTCGTACAGCAGATCAAGCTGGACTAATCATTCCTGTTGAAATTACGGTTTTTGAAGACCGTTCATTTACATTTATTACGAAAACTCCTCCTGCTGCAGTTCTTTTGAAAGTAGCAGCTGGAATTCAGTCTGGTTCTGGTGAACCAAACCGTAATAAAGTAGCAACAGTTAAGCGTGATAAAGTACGTGAAATTGCTGAACAGAAAATGCCTGACCTTAACGCAGCTAGCGTTGAAGCAGCAATGCGCATGGTTGAAGGTACTGCTCGCAGCATGGGTATCACGATCGAAGACTAATTCTGCTACAGTGGATTGATGGGGTTGCGAAGCTGATGGATTTCACTCGCAACCTTTTATCTGTCTGATATGGCGCTTATGAAGCGCCTTTGCTTTTTCGTTGTTAGGCCACTCGCCTTTCATCGTGGGAGGTTATTCCGTTAAAACCACATTCTAGGAGGAAATAAAAATGGCTAAAAAAGGTAAAAAGTATCTTGAAGCTGTTAAGCTTGTAGACCGTTCTCAAGCATATACAGTTGCAGAAGCAGTTGAGCTTGCTAAAAAGACAAGCACTGTAAAATTTGACGCTACAGTTGAAGCTGCTTTCCGTCTGGGCGTAGACCCTAAGAAAGCTGACCAGCAAATCCGTGGAGCAGTTGTGCTTCCAAACGGAACTGGTAAAACTCAACGTGTACTAGTATTCGCTAAAGGCGAAAAGCTTAAAGAAGCAGAAGCTGCTGGCGCAGACTATGTTGGCGATGCAGAATACATCACCAAGATCCAGCAAGGCTGGTTCGACTTCGATGTAATCGTAGCTACACCTGACATGATGGGTGAAGTTGGTAAGCTTGGTCGCGTATTGGGACCTAAAGGTTTAATGCCAAACCCTAAGACTGGCACAGTTACTTTCGATGTAACGAAAGCAGTTAACGAAATCAAAGCTGGTAAAGTAGAATACCGCGTTGATAAGTCTGGTAACATCCATGTACCTATCGGAAAAGTTTCTTTCGAAGACGGAAAGCTTGTTGAAAACTTCAACACAATCTTCGAAACTATGATGAAGGTTAAGCCAGCTGCAGCTAAAGGAACTTACATGAAGAACGTTACGATCTCTACTACAATGGGACCTGGCGTTAAAGTAGATCCTTCAACTGTAAAATAATAGTATTTGACAATTAAAGAAGCATTAGATATAATTCTTCTTGTTGTGAAAATAAAATAACATTTGTACCGCAGACAGCAGGGGCTTATCGCTTAATAACCTGCCGAGGTCATACGATAGAGCATCAACTTTACTATTGTATACTTCCTCCGTGTCTGTTTTAGATACGGAGGTTTTTATTTGATCGGTATAAATGAAAAATCTACAGGAGGTGTAAGGATGAGCAAAATCATCGAAGTGAAAAAGCAAATCGTTGACGAGATTGCTGGCAAACTAAAAGAAAGCAAATCAACAATCGTTGTTGATTACCGCGGACTTACAGTTTCTGAAGTAACTGAACTTCGTAAAGAGCTTCGTGAAGCTGGCGTAGAATTCAAAGTTTACAAAAACTCAATGACACGCCGTGCTGCTGAAGCTGCTGAACTTGCTGACTTAAACACATCTTTAACAGGTCCTAACGCAATCGCGTTCAGTACTGAAGATGTAGTTGCTCCAGCGAAGATTCTTAACGAATTCGCTAAAAAGCATGAAGCGCTTGAAATCAAGGCGGGCGTGGTTGAAGGCAACATCGTTACAGTAGAAGAAATCAAGGCACTTGCAGACCTACCGTCTCGCGAAGGTCTACTTTCTATGCTACTCAGCGTACTTCAAGCTCCAATCCGCAATCTTGCTCTTGCTACAAAAGCTGTTGCAGAACAGAAAGAAGAGCAAGGCGCGTAAGCTAAGAATAATCACCGTTTAACAATAAAAAAACTAACCTATTAGGAGGAAACAAATCATGACTCAAGAACAAATCATTGAAGCAGTTAAAAATATGACTGTTTTAGAACTTAACGATCTAGTAAAAGCAATCGAAGAAGAATTCGGCGTAACTGCTGCTGCACCAGTTGCTATGATGGGTGGAGCTGCTGGAGCTGTTGCTGAAGAACAAACTGAATTTGACGTAGTACTTGCATCTGCTGGCGACCAGAAGATCAAGGTCATCAAAGTTGTTCGTGAAATCACAGGTCTTGGTCTTAAAGAAGCGAAAGAAGTTGTTGACAACGCTCCTAAAGCTCTTAAAGAAGGCGTTTCTAAAGAAGAAGCTGAAGAAATCAAAGCTAAGCTTGAAGAAGTTGGAGCTAACGTCGAAGTTAAGTAATCAACCTTACAATAAAAAGCTCGCTGCTAAAGCGGGCTTTTTTTTCACTTTTAGATTTTGAAGGCAAATGGAAAGTCTGCTTGTGTAGAAAAAGGAGAATAGTCTAGCTTCAGCGCTTGTCAGGGCTGACCAAGGCGCTTCTCTTTTCGATTTTTGCTTTTTGGTTTTAAGTGATTTATAATACCGCAGTAGCAATGCAATCCGCGATCGCATTCTTCAAATGAGTCCCCGTGGAGGTGAGAGATTTTGTCTGAACATTATTACTCCCGCAAACCCAGCACTGAAAGCAATCCTGCGAAATGGCAAAGTGAATTGAAGGGGAATAGCTTCCGCTTTAAGACTGACACTGGAGTTTTTTCGAAAAAGGAAGTCGATTTTGGGTCTAGATTATTAATTGACACTTTCGAGTCGAATAAAGCTGATGGATTGATTCTTGATGTTGGCTGCGGCTATGGACCGATCGGCCTTTCGCTAGCTAAGGCTTATCCAGAAGCGATGGTTCACATGGTGGATGTCAATGAAAGAGCGATTATGCTTGCTGAGGAAAATGCGTCCGAAAATAGAGTGACCAACGTGAAAATCTATGAAAGTGACCGGCTGACTGGAGTGGAGGAAAAAGAATTCGATGCAATTCTAACGAACCCGCCGATCCGTGCTGGAAAAAAGGTCGTGCATGATATTTTCGAACAAAGTTTTCTGCATTTAGCTGATGCCGGAGAGCTTTGGGTGGTCATCCAGAAGAAACAGGGTGCGCCATCAGCGATGGAAAAAATGAAAGAGTTATTTGGCGGAGTAGACATTGTGGCAAAAAGTAAAGGATACTTTATTCTCAAATCTGTTAAATGTTGACGTGAGAAAACCGCTATGTTAATATTATAAAATGCCAATATATTAGTTTCCTTTTCAATTGCTATTTTCATCGAAAGTTGTATAATTTTGGGCATAAAGGGAAAACTAACAAAATAATTGTTCGTTGCAGGAAATGTGGTTTTTAGGTGAAAACCCTTTTTCTTTTTGTCTTTTGAAATGGAGGAAACTTCATGGACAAGACAGGGATAGATGAATAATAACGCTTGATTTGAGGGGTGAATCAGTTGACAGGTCAACTAGTTCAGTATGGACGACACCGCCAACGTAGAAGTTATGCTCGCATCAGTGAAGTTTTGGAATTGCCGAATTTGATTGAAATTCAAACCTCTTCCTATCAGTGGTTTCTTGATGAGGGCCTCCGTGAAATGTTCCAGGACATTTCACCGATTGAAGACTTTACTGGTAACTTATCGTTAGAGTTTATCGATTACAGTCTTGGCGAACCGAAATATCCAGTGGAAGAATCGAAAGAAAGAGACGTTACTTACTCCGCACCATTGCGAGTAAAGGTCCGCCTTGTGAATAAGGAAACAGGTGAAGTAAAGGACCAGGATGTCTTCATGGGCGATTTCCCGCTTATGACAGAAACTGGCACGTTTGTAATTAACGGTGCTGAAAGGGTTATCGTTTCCCAGTTAGTGCGCTCACCAAGTGTGTACTACAGCGGAAAACTTGATAAGAACGGGAAGAAAGGGTTCACTGCGACCGTTATTCCTAACCGTGGCGCCTGGTTAGAGTATGAAACAGATGCCAAGGATGTTGTATATGTAAGGATCGATCGTACGAGGAAACTCCCTGTTACGGTTCTTTTGCGTGCATTAGGGTTCGGTTCTGATCAAGAAATCATTGATCTGATCGGTGATAACGAATATATCCGTAATACTCTTGAAAAAGACAATACGGAAAGTACGGAAAAAGCGCTTCTTGAAATTTATGAGCGTCTCCGTCCAGGCGAACCGCCTACAGTTGACAACGCAAAAAGCCTTCTGGTATCAAGATTCTTTGATCCAAAGCGCTATGACCTTGCAAATGTAGGGCGTTATAAAATCAACAAAAAGCTTCATATTAAAAACCGTTTATTCGGGCAAAAGCTTGCTGAAACATTAGTAGACCCAGAAACAGGAGAAATCATTGCCGAGAAAGGCGTCACTTTAGACCGCCGTACACTCGATAAGATCATACCTGCGCTGGAGAAGAATGTTGGCTTCAAGGATTTCAGCCCATATGGCGGCGTGGTTGAAGAGGACGTAACGCTGCAAAGCATTAAGATCTACTCTCCGAACGATGTTGAGGGCGAGAAAGAAATTAATGTTTTAGGAAACGCCTATGTCCCTGAACCGATCAAAAACATCACGCCTGCTGATATCATTTCATCCATCAGCTACTTCTTTAACTTGTTGCATGGTGTTGGCGATACGGATGACATCGACCATTTAGGAAACAGACGCCTTCGTTCTGTTGGTGAACTGTTGCAGAACCAATTCCGTATTGGTTTGTCCAGAATGGAGCGTGTAGTCCGTGAAAGAATGTCCATCCAGGATACAAATACGATTACACCACAGCAATTAATCAATATCCGCCCGGTAATTGCGTCCATTAAAGAGTTCTTTGGAAGCTCTCAGCTTTCACAGTTCATGGACCAGACAAATCCGCTGGCTGAATTGACACATAAAAGGCGTCTATCTGCACTGGGACCTGGTGGTCTTACACGTGAACGCGCTGGTTTCGAAGTGCGTGACGTTCACTATTCCCACTACGGACGTATGTGCCCGATTGAAACGCCGGAAGGTCCAAACATCGGTTTGATCAACTCACTTTCAAGTTTCGCTAAGGTTAATCGCTTCGGATTCATTGAGACTCCGTACCGCCGCGTTGATCCTGAAACAGGTAAAGTGACAAGCCATTTTGATTACTTAACAGCTGATGAAGAAGATAACTATGTAGTTGCACAGGCGAATGCTCGTCTTGCAGATGATGGTTCTTTCATTGATGATGAAGTAATAGCCCGTTTCCGTGGTGAAAACACAGTCGTCAAACGTGACCGCGTCGATTATATGGACGTATCACCTAAGCAGGTTGTATCTGCAGCGACTGCGTGTATCCCGTTCTTGGAAAACGATGACTCCAACCGTGCACTAATGGGTGCGAACATGCAAAGACAGGCTGTTCCGTTAATGCAGCCGGAAGCACCAATCGTAGGTACGGGAATGGAGCACGTGAACGCAAAGGATTCCGGTGCTGCAGTAATCTGTAAGCATGAAGGAATTGTAGAACACGTTGAAGCGCGTCAAGTATGGGTTCGCCGTGTTACTGAAGTAGACGGCCAGGAAGTTAAGGGTGACCTTGATAAATACCGCATGCTTAAGTTCATTCGTTCCAATCAGGGTACTTGCTATAACCAGCGCCCAATCGTAAGCCTTGGTGACCGTGTAGTTAAAGGAGAAATCCTTGCTGACGGACCATCAATGGAAAAAGGTGAACTGGCACTAGGACGTAACGTTCTTGTTGGGTTCATGACATGGAATGGCTATAACTATGAAGATGCCATCATCATGAGTGAGCGCCTTGTTAAAGATGATGTTTATACATCAATCCATATAGAAGAATACGAATCAGAGTCCCGAGATACTAAGCTTGGACCTGAAGAAATCACACGCGATATCCCTAACGTCGGGGAAGATGCATTGAGAAACCTTGACGAGCGCGGAATCATCCGTGTTGGTGCCGAAGTAAAAGACGGAGATCTTCTTGTCGGTAAGGTAACACCTAAAGGGGTTACTGAATTGACAGCTGAAGAACGCCTCTTGCATGCAATCTTTGGTGAAAAAGCAAGGGAAGTCCGTGATACATCATTGCGTGTTCCACACGGCGGCGGTGGGATTGTCCTTGACGTCAAAGTGTTCAACCGCGAAGATGGCGACGAGCTTCCTCCTGGAGTGAACCAGCTGGTCCGTGCTTACATCGTTCAGAAGCGTAAGATTTCTGAAGGTGATAAGATGGCGGGACGCCACGGTAACAAAGGGGTTATCTCAAAAATCCTTCCGGAAGAGGATATGCCTTTCCTACCGGACGGAACACCAGTCGATATCATGCTTAACCCACTAGGGGTACCATCACGTATGAACATCGGTCAGGTTCTTGAGCTTCACCTTGGTATGGCAGCACGCTACCTTGGAATCCATGTTGCTTCACCGGTATTCGATGGTGCTCGTGAGGAAGATGTATGGTCAACAATCCAGGAAGCTGGTATGGCCAGAGATGCCAAAACTGTCCTATATGATGGACGTACAGGTGAACCATTCGATAACCGTGTATCTGTCGGTGTCATGTACATGATCAAGCTTGCTCACATGGTAGACGATAAGCTTCATGCTCGTTCTACTGGACCATACTCACTTGTTACGCAGCAGCCACTCGGCGGTAAAGCTCAGTTCGGCGGACAGCGTTTCGGGGAGATGGAGGTTTGGGCGCTTGAAGCATACGGCGCTGCTTACACATTGCAGGAAATCTTAACTGTCAAGTCCGATGATGTTGTTGGACGTGTTAAAACATACGAAGCAATTGTAAAAGGTGAAAACGTACCAGAACCAGGCGTTCCTGAATCATTCAAAGTATTGATGAAAGAACTTCAGAGTCTTGGTATGGACGTCAAGATCCTATCAGGCGATGAAAAAGAAATAGAAATGCGCGATTTTGATGATGAAGAAGAATTGCAGCATGCAGAAACATTGACAATTGCTCCTGAAACAGAAGAAATGAATTCTGAAAAAGTAGGAATGAAAGAATAGGTCCATCTAATTGGCACACGTGAACAAACAGTTGAATAACAGTATTGTCCACGTGTGTTCCTTTTTGTGTGACCATAAGGGTAAAACCCTAGATTAAAAGGGAGGTAGGCCCCTTGCTAGATGTTAATAATTTTGAGTACATGAAAATTGGCCTCGCTTCACCAGACAAGATCCGTTCATGGTCTTTCGGTGAGGTTAAAAAGCCGGAAACAATCAACTATCGTACTTTAAAACCAGAAAAAGACGGCTTATTCTGTGAGCGTATCTTCGGACCGACGAAGGACTGGGAATGTCACTGCGGAAAGTACAAAAGAGTTCGCTACAAAGGCGTTGTCTGTGACCGATGCGGTGTTGAAGTAACACGTGCAAAAGTCCGTCGTGAAAGAATGGGACACATCGAGCTTGCAGCTCCTGTTTCTCACATCTGGTATTTCAAAGGTATTCCTAGCCGTATGGGACTTATCCTTGATATGTCTCCGCGCGCACTTGAAGAGGTTATTTACTTTGCTTCTTACGTTGTTACGGAAACTGGCGACACTGCCCTTGAGAAGAAGCAGTTGTTGTCAGAAAAAGAATACCGCGCTTATCGTGAAAAATATGGGAACAAATTCCAAGCAGCAATGGGAGCAGAAGCAATCAAAAAGCTGCTTTCAGATATCGACCTTGATAAAGAAGCCGACATGCTGAAGGAAGAATTAAGAACAGCACAAGGCCAGCGTCGTACTCGTGCGATCAAGCGTCTTGAAGTAGTTGAAGCGTTCCGTGGTTCAGGCAATGAGCCATCTTGGATGATCCTTGATGTCCTCCCTGTCATCCCGCCGGAACTTCGCCCGATGGTACAGCTTGATGGAGGACGTTTCGCAACTTCCGACCTGAATGACCTGTATCGCCGTGTAATCAACCGTAACAACCGCCTTAAGCGTCTTCTTGACCTTGGTGCTCCTAGCATCATCGTTCAGAACGAAAAGCGTATGCTGCAGGAAGCTGTTGATGCGTTGATCGATAACGGCCGCCGCGGTCGTCCGGTAACTGGACCAGGTAACCGTCCATTGAAGTCCCTTTCTCATATGCTGAAGGGTAAGCAAGGCCGTTTCCGTCAAAACCTTCTTGGTAAGCGTGTTGACTACTCAGGCCGTTCGGTTATCGTCGTAGGTCCTAACCTGCAAATGTACCAGTGCGGTCTACCTAAAGAAATGGCACTTGAGCTGTTCAAGCCATTCGTAATGAAAGAATTAGTGCAAAAAGGTTTAGCGCACAACATTAAGTCTGCTAAACGTAAAATTGAGCGCGTTAGCCCTGAGGTTTGGGATGTTCTAGAAGATGTAATCAGAGAGCACCCAGTATTGCTGAACCGTGCCCCGACACTTCACAGACTTGGAATCCAGGCGTTCGAGCCAACATTGGTCGAAGGACGCGCAATCCGTCTTCACCCGCTCGTATGTACAGCTTACAACGCTGACTTCGACGGTGACCAGATGGCGGTTCACGTTCCACTTTCTGCTGAAGCACAGGCAGAAGCACGCCTATTGATGCTTGCTGCTCAGAACATCCTGAACCCTAAGGATGGAAAGCCGGTTGTTACTCCTTCACAGGATATGGTTTTAGGTAACTATTACCTGACTCTGGAAAGAGAAGAGGCTGTTGGTGAAGGTATGGTCTTTAAAGATGCGAATGAAGCATTGATCGCATACCAGAATGGCTATGTACATCTTCATACTCGTATTGCTGTTGCTGCTTCATCACTTGGCAACCAGACTTTCAATGAAGAGCAAAATGGTCAGCTCTTGATCACGACAGTTGGAAAGCTGATTTTCAATGAAATCCTTCCAGCGTCATTCCCTTACATCAATGAGCCTTCCAAGCAAAATCTTGAGGAGAAGACTCCAGAGAAGTATTTTGTGGAAAAAGGCGCAGATGTGAAGGAAGTCATCAAGTCTATGCCATTGGTGGATCCGTTCAAGAAGAAAATCCTTGGAAACATCATTGCTGAAGTGTTCAAGAAGTTCAAAATCACCGAAACATCGAAAATGCTTGACCGTATGAAGGGACTTGGCTTCACATACTCGACTAAAGCGGGTATTACGGTAGGTGTGGCTGATATCGTGGTTCTAAAAGAGAAGCAAGAAATCATTTCAGAAGCACAAACAAAGGTAGATAATGTTCTTAAGCAGTTCAGACGCGGTTTGATTACCGAGGATGAGCGTTATGATCGCGTTATTTCTATCTGGAGCCAGGCGAAGGATAATATCCAGGCTAAGCTGATGAAATCACTAGATAATTCTAACCCTATCTTCATGATGAGTGACTCCGGTGCCCGTGGTAACGCGTCTAACTTCACGCAGCTTGCTGGTATGCGTGGTCTGATGGCCAACCCGGCTGGACGAATCATCGAGTTGCCGATCAAGTCAAGTTTCCGTGAAGGTCTGACAGTATTGGAGTACTTTATCTCCACTCACGGTGCTCGTAAAGGTCTTGCCGATACAGCACTTAAGACCGCTGACTCTGGTTACCTGACTCGCCGTCTTGTAGACGTAGCACAGGATGTCATTGTGCGCGAAGACGATTGCGGAACAGATAGAGGCTTATTTATCAAGTCGCTTAAAGATGGTACTGAAGTAATCGAACCTCTAGATGAGCGTTTAATTGGCCGTTATGCAAGAAAGGCAATCAAGCATCCTGAAACAAAGGCTGTGATTGTGCCTGAAAACGGATTGATTACAGAAGACTTGGCTGTTGAAGTAACTGAAGCTGGAATCGAAGAAGTGTGGATCCGTTCTGCATTCACATGTAATACACGCCACGGCGTATGTAAGAAATGTTACGGACGTAACCTTGCGACTGGCCAGGAAGTCGAAGTTGGCGAAGCAGTTGGTATCATTGCTGCCCAGTCAATCGGTGAGCCAGGTACACAGCTTACAATGCGTACATTCCATACGGGCGGTGTTGCAGGAGACGATATCACACAAGGTCTTCCGCGTATCCAGGAATTGTTCGAAGCGCGTAATCCTAAAGGGCAAGCTGTCATCTCTGAATTGGAAGGTGTCGTAGTCGGCATCAACGAAGGAAAAGATCGCCAGCAGGAAATCGTCATTCAGGGTGAAATCGAAAGCCGCACATACAATGCGCCATATACAGCACGCCTAAAGGTTGCTATAAATGACCATGTAGAACGCGGCCAAGAACTCACAGAAGGTTCGATCGACCCTAAGGAACTTTTAAGAGTCAAAGACGTTCAATCCGTGCAGGAATACCTGTTGAAAGAAGTTCAAAAGGTATATCGTATGCAGGGTGTTGAAATCGGCGACAAGCACGTAGAAGTAATGGTGCGCCAGATGATGCGCAAGATCAGGGTTATCGACGCTGGTGAAACAGATGTACTGCCAGGCACATTGCTTGAAATCCATCAGTTCACTGACGCTAACCGCAAAGCACTTCTTGATGGCAAAATGCCAGCAACAGGACGTCCAGTACTGCTTGGTATCACAAAAGCATCACTCGAGACGGATTCATTCCTGTCTGCAGCTTCCTTCCAAGAAACAACAAGAGTGCTTACAGATGCTGCAATCAAAGGGAAGCGCGATGAACTTCTCGGCCTGAAAGAAAATGTTATCATCGGTAAACTTGTACCAGCAGGAACAGGCATGCAGCGCTACAGAAGAGCTGAGCCAATTTCAAAGGAAGAAGAAAATGCCGAAGATGCAATCACGGTAGAATAAAATAAGAAGCGCGGTGCTCTCTGCCACGGCAGAAAGTACCGCCTTTTTTAAAGAAAAAAAGAATAGATCTATGAATAAAGCAGCATTCTAGCGAAAAAAGTTTTTCAATGTTGTTGACATCCCTTGCGCTAGATGTTACTATTTCAAAGGTGCTCCTATTTACCGGTTACTTTGGAGGATATCATGTCTTATGAAAAAGTAGCTCAGGCTAAAAAGATTATAGTAGGAACAAAGCAAACAGTGAAAGCACTGAAGGCTGGCGAAGTAATTGAACTGGTCATTGCGACGGACGCTGACATGAAAGTGACAGCGAACCTATTGCAGACTGCCAGGGAAATGAACTCCGCCATCACCTATGTCGACTCTATGAAAAAATTGGGGAAGGCATGCGGTATTGCCGTAGGAGCTTCAGCTGTAGCGATAACCAAGTAAAAACTGTTTTTGCAGTGGACTGCAAGAACTTTGTTTTTTGTAAAAAAATGAACCACCTGGATGTGTGGGCTTACACAAAATGTGAAGGGAGGAAAAAGATCATGCCTACTATTAACCAATTAGTGCGCAAGCCACGTAGCTCAAAAGAGGAGAAGTCAAAATCTCCTGCGCTAAATAAAGGTTACAACAGCTTCAAAAAAGCACAAACAAACGTTTCATCTCCACAAAAGCGTGGTGTATGTACTCGTGTTGGTACTATGACTCCAAAGAAGCCGAACTCAGCGTTGCGTAAATACGCTCGTGTACGTTTGACTAACGGAATCGAGGTAACAGCTTATATCCCAGGAATCGGGCACAACCTTCAAGAACACAGTGTTGTTCTTATCCGCGGAGGACGTGTAAAAGACTTACCGGGTGTACGTTACCATATCGTTCGTGGTGCTCTTGATACTGCTGGTGTTAACAACCGTATGCAGGGCCGTTCTAAGTACGGTACTAAGAGACCAAAAGCAGCTAAGAAATAATAAACAAAAACTATTAACCCTTTTTGAAAGGAGGAAATTACATGCCACGTAAAGGTCCAGTTGCAAAGAGAGACGTATTGCCGGATCCGATTTATAACTCAAAGCTTATCACTCGCTTGATTAACAAGATGATGATCGATGGCAAGAGAGGTAAATCACAAAAGATCCTTTATTCAGCTTTTGATATCATTCGTGAGCGTTCAGGCAAAGAGCCAATCGAAGTATTCGATGCAGCTCTTAAGAACATTATGCCTGTTCTAGAAGTAAAAGCACGCCGTGTAGGTGGAGCTAACTATCAAGTACCAGTTGAGGTGCGTGCAGACCGCCGTACAACTCTTGGTCTTCGCTGGTTGGTAAACTACTCACGTCTTCGTGGGGAAAAGACAATGGAAGAGCGTCTTGCTAACGAAATTCTTGACGCTGCCAACAACACTGGTGCTTCTGTTAAGAAGCGCGAAGATACACACAAAATGGCGGAAGCAAACAAAGCATTCGCTCACTATCGTTGGTAATCTTACCTTCAACTTAAAAACATTCATACTAGGAAGGAGAAAGACCAAATGGCAAGAGAGTTCTCCTTAGAAAAAACTCGTAATATTGGAATCATGGCTCATATCGATGCTGGTAAAACAACAACAACTGAGCGTGTTCTTTATTATACTGGCCGTATCCACAAAATCGGCGAAACACATGAAGGTGCTTCTCAAATGGACTGGATGGAGCAGGAACAAGAGCGTGGAATCACGATCACTTCTGCTGCAACAACAGCTTCTTGGAAAGAACACCGCGTAAACATCATCGATACACCAGGACACGTAGACTTCACTGTTGAAGTTGAACGTTCACTTCGTGTACTTGATGGTGCAGTAGCAGTACTTGACGCACAGTCAGGTGTTGAGCCTCAAACAGAAACAGTTTGGCGCCAGGCTACAACTTACGGAGTTCCACGTGTAGTATTCGTTAACAAAATGGATAAGCTAGGCGCGGACTTCCTATACTCTGTTTCAACTATCCATGATCGTCTACAAGCTAACGCTCACCCGATCCAACTTCCGATCGGTGCTGAAGATGAGTTTGAAGCAATCATCGACTTAGTTGAAATGAGAGCAATCTTCTACGGTAATGACCTTGGAACAGAAATCTCTGTTGGGGAAATTCCAGAAGAATATATGGCCCAAGCTGAAGAATACCGTGAAAAGTTAGTTGAAGCGGTAGCTGAGCTTGATGAAGAGTTAATGGAAAAATATCTTGGCGGAGAAGAGCTTACAGTCGAAGAGATCAAAGCTGCAATCCGTAAAGGTACTACTAACGTTGAATTCTACCCAGTTATCTGTGGTTCAGCATTCAAAAACAAAGGTGTTCAGCTAATGCTTGACGCAGTTATCGACTACCTTCCATCTCCACTTGATGTACCTGCAATCAAAGGTACACTTCCGGATTCAGAAGAAGAAGTTGAGCGTCATGCAGACGACAACGAGCCATTCTCAGCTCTAGCGTTCAAAGTTATGACTGACCCTTATGTTGGTAAGTTAACGTTCTTCCGCGTTTACTCTGGAACTCTTGAGTCTGGATCATATGTTCAGAACTCAACTAAAGGAAAGCGTGAGCGTATCGGACGTATCCTTCAAATGCACGCAAACAGCCGTCAGGAAATCTCTAAGGTTTACGCGGGTGATATTGCTGCAGCTGTAGGTCTTAAAGATACTACAACAGGTGACACTCTATGCGATGATAAGAACCTTGTTATCTTGGAATCCATGCAGTTCCCTGAGCCAGTAATCCAGTTGTCAGTTGAGCCTAAGTCAAAAGCTGACCAAGACAAAATGACTACTGCATTACAAAAGCTTCAAGAAGAAGATCCTACATTCCGCGCACATACTGACCAGGAAACTGGACAGGTAATCATCGCTGGAATGGGTGAACTTCACCTTGACATCATCGTTGACCGTATGCGTCGTGAATTTAAAGTGGAAGCAAACGTTGGTGCACCTCAGGTTGCATACCGTGAAACTTTCCGCGAATCAGCTTCTGTTGAAGGTAAATTCGCACGTCAGTCAGGTGGACGTGGTCAATTCGGACACGTTTGGATCGAATTCTCTCCAAACGAAGAAGGAAAAGGTTTTGAATTCGAGAACGGCATCGTCGGTGGTGTAGTTCCACGTGAATACATCCCAGCTGTTCAAGCTGGTCTTGAAGATGCTCTAGATCGCGGAGTTCTTGCAGGATATCCACTTGTTGACATCAAGGCAAGACTGTTTGACGGTTCTTACCAC
>NZ_JBIQOE010000175.1:0-14667 GCF_047739415.1 Mesobacillus sp.
GGCAACCTTTAATAGCCGGGACAGAAGGGGGCGATTCGCTCCCTTTTCGTCATAAACGGTGTCTTAGAAATGGGGGACAATCATGAATGTAAAAGCAAGAGCTGAACTAGAAGGAATCACACCATATGCCCTCGGCCAGACCATTGAGGAAATCAAGGAACAATATGGAATCACGAAAGTAAGGAAGCTTTCGGATAATGAAAATGTCTATGGCACATCGCAAAAGGTCCGAGAAGCAATCATGCAGGCATCTGCTAATCTAGCATTCTATCCGGACGGAATGACCTCAGGAATCATAGAGAAACTGTCATCGCATTATAAATTGGACCAGAAGCATTTCCTTGTTTCGAATGGTTCAGAGGAAATTATCCGCCTGCTTACACGGGCTTATATCGACAAAAATGATGAAGCTGTCATGGCGGAGGTAACTTTCCCTCGCTATAAAACGAATGTGCAGATCGAGGGCGGCAGAGCTGTCACCGTTCCTATGATTGGTGGAAGGCATGACCTTAAAAAAATGCAGGAAGCGATCACTGAAAAAACGAGAATGGTATTCATCTGCAACCCGAACAATCCAACCGGGACGATTGTCGCCAAACAGGAATTGCTTTCCTTTATCGACAATGTACCTTCAAACGTGCTGATCATCATGGATGAGGCTTACTTTGAGTATGCAGATTCTGAGGAATACCTTGATTCGATGCCATTGCTTGAGCAATACAAGAACCTCGTTATCCTCAGGACTTTTTCAAAAATCTATGGGCTTGCGAGCCTGCGTGTTGGCTACGGCATCATGCATGAGGAGATTGCTAAGGAACTAAACAAAGTCAGGGATGTATTCAATGTGAACCAGCTTGCGCAGGCGGCAGCGGTTGCGGCTCTTGAAGACCAGACTTTTGTCCAGGACTGTTCAGCTAAAAATAGTGCAGAAAGAGACTTCCTGAGTGCGGAACTCAAAGAGTTGGAGATTGATAGCTTCCCATCTCAATCCAACTTCTTGTTTGCCTTCACGAACAGGCCGGTCATCCAGAAACTGACGGAGAATGGCGTCCTTGTCAGACAAATGCAACTTCCGGGCTATAAGGAAGCGTTCCGGATCACTTTAGGTTCGCGGGAAGACCATGAATTCATTCTGCAAATCATCAGCCAGCTTTTTCATGAAAGGGCGGTGTAAGCCTTGGAAATAAAAACAGATAATCTTGAATGGAGAGACGCCTACAAGCTTTTGCAAGGCTCTGTCCTGCCGCGGCCAATCGCCTTTGTCTCCAGTCAGGATGAAAATGGGATCGCCAATTTGGCTCCCTTCAGCTTCTTCACCGTCATCAGCGCGAATCCGATGATGGTCTGCTTTTCGCCAATGAGAAGAGGGACTGATGGCGCGAAAAAGGATACGCTGAAGAATATTGAAGGAACAAAGGAATTCGTCATCAACATTGTCAGTGAGGAGTTCGTTCAGCAGATGAATGACTGCGCCACTGAATTCGCTTCAGATGTGGATGAATTCGAGGCTTCGGGCCTGACCAAGGTCGACAGTGTGGCGGTTAAGCCATCACGGGTCAAAGAGTCGAAGGTCCACCTTGAATGTGTACTCGATCAGGTCCTGCATTTTGGCGGGGAAGAAGCCGGAGCTGGCAGCCTTGTCATCGGCAAGGTCGTTCATGTCCACGTCGCGGATGAACTTTATGAAAGCGGGCGCATCAATTCGGAAAAATTGAATCCGGTAGGCAGACTGGCAGGAGCGACCTACACGCTGCCACTTGCAAAAACCTTTGAGCTGCAAAGGAAATAGGTGATGATATGAAGTTCATAACGTTTATGAAAAAAGACGGTTCAATCCGTGCAGGGTGGCTTAATTCAAGGAATCGGGCTGTAGATATGCACGAAGCATCAAATGGGATATTACCGGACAATATGCTTGCGTTCATCGAGAACCATGATGTATTCATGGGGTATATCGAGGAAAATAAAGGTTTGATTGAAACTGGCAGTGGCTCCTATTCTTTGGAGGAAGTCAGCTTAAAATCGCCGCTGCCTAATCCGAAGAGTGTCCGAGATTTTTATGCATTCGAGCAGCATGTAAAAACAGCAAGGGAAAACCGAGGCCTTGAAATGATTCCTGAATGGTATGAGATTCCGGTGTTTTATTTTACCAACCATCTTGCCATCAAGGGTCCTGAAGAAGACATCAGGCGGCCTCTGAACTGTGAATGGATGGACTACGAATTGGAAATCGCCTGTGTCATTGGAAAGGAAGGCCTTAATATCAAAGCGGAGGATGCCGAACAGCATATTCTTGGTTTTTTTATCATGAATGACTGGAGTGCCCGCGACCTGCAGCGACAGGAAATGAAGGTCGGACTTGGCCCGGCGAAGGGGAAAGATTTCGCCACTTCATTCGGTCCATATCTGGTAACGAAAGATGAGCTGGAATACCTCAAAGTGGGGAAAGGCTATGACCTTGAAATGGTTGCCCGTGTCAACGGCAAGGAGCTGTCCAAGGGGAATATGAAGGACATTTATTATTCATTCGGAGAAATGATCGAGCGTGCATCGGCCGGAACGACGCTTTACCCGGGAGAAGTAATCGGTTCCGGTACGGTTGGAACTGGATGTATCCTCGAGCTCGGAACAGATGTCCATCGCTGGCTTGAGCCAGGCGATGAAGTTGAACTTGAGATTACGGGACTCGGAGTCTTGAAAAATAAAATAATAGAAGACTAGAAAGAAGGTGTATTCATGTATTACCGTCAGTTGGGAGAAATCCCGAAAAAACGCCATACCATTTTTAAAAAAGAAGATGGTTCGCTCTTCCGAGAGCAGGTAATGGGAACAAAAGGTTTTTCTGGTACACAGTCGATTCTATATCACCACCATATGCCAACAGAGGTCGTGAAGAGCGAACTAATTGGAAGCTACCTGCCTGAATATGAGGAACAGGACTCACTGAACCATCGGCACTTCCTGACAGATCAGATCACGAAAACTGGTGATGCCTTAAGCGGAAGGGAATATATCCTCGGTAATGACGATCTTTTGATTGGTTTTGCGAATATTACTGAACCGATGAAGCAATTTTACCGAAATGGTGATGGAGACGAGATGTTCTTTTTCCATCATGGCTCTGGTAAGGTGGAGACGATGTTTGGCACATTAACGTACCGTCCTGGTGATTATGTCGTGATTCCAATCGGCACGATTTACAGGGTTGTTCCAGCTGATTCCGAGCCGACAAAGGCACTGATTGTCGAGTCGTTCAGCCAGATTACAACCCCTCGCCGTTACCGCAACGAATATGGACAGCTGCTCGAGCACAGCCCGTTCTGTGAACGCGACATCCGCGGACCGGAGACATTGGAGTCTTTCTCTGATAAAGGGGAACATGAGGTCATCACGAAGACACGCGGTCATCTGCACCGCCATGTGCTGAACCACCATCCTCTTGATGTGGTCGGCTGGGATGGTTATTTGTATCCATGGGCGTTCAATATTGAAGATTTCGAGCCGATCACAGGCCGGATCCATCAGCCGCCGCCAGTGCACCAGACGTTCGAAGGCCATAATTTTGTAGTATGTTCCTTCGTGCCAAGGCTTTATGATTATCATCCTGAGGCGATTCCGGCACCATACTACCACAGCAACGTCAACAGCGATGAGCTGCTGTATTATGTGGAAGGCAATTTCATGAGCCGCAAGGGAATCAAGGAAGGCTCAATAACATTGCATCCAAGCGGAATCCCTCATGGACCGCACCCAGGCAAGACTGAAGCAAGCATCGGCAAAAAAGAAACCCTGGAGCTTGCAGTTATGATCGATACATTCAAGCCGCTGAAGACGGTGAAGAAAGCCAAGGATATCGAAGACGATCAGTATATGTTTACATGGATTGAAAAATAAGTAAAGAAGGCCAATTCGCTATTGAGCGAGTTGGTCTATTTTTGTGGAGAAACTGGAAAAAAACTATGATTTTTTCCAGTTCGCCAATAAAATTTTATTTTCGCCAATAAACGTGCAAAAATCGCCAATAAAATCATTTTTCCGCCAATAAATATGTGAAAATCGCCAATAAAATTAAATTATCGCCAATAAGTGTTTCTTGCTTAATTAGAATCATTGAGTTTTCTTCAAATAAACAGTTTACCGAATTAAAAACACTAATTTTCTTCAATAAAAACTAAAAATACCTGTTTGGTGAAGCCCAATTCCCTCTTAGAGACTAAATAATCGGTTAAAAACTGGCAATACTAACAAAATCGATTACGGATTAGGAGGATATGACGTGACTTTATCTATATTCGCCTTGGGCGGCATTAATGAAATCGGAAAAAATATGTATGTTGTCCAATATGAGGACGATATTTTTGTGATTGACTGTGGAGGGAAGTTTCCTGATGAAAGTCTATTAGGAATCGATTTAATCATTCCGGAAATGACCTATCTTGAAGAAAACAGAGACAAAATCAGAGGGTTGATCGTGACCCATGGACACGAGGACCACATTGGCGGGGTCCCGTATTTCTTCAAGAAACTGAAAGCGCCAGTATATGCAACAAATTTTACACTCGGGTTAATTGAACTGAAACTAAGTGAGCACAAGCTTTTGAGAGGGACTGAACTGAACAAAATCAATTCGGACTCAGAATTGGATTTCGGCAAGCTGAAAGTTTCTTTTTTCAAAGTAAGCCACAGCATCCCGGATTGTCTTGGGATTGTATTCCACACTCCTGAGGGGAATGTTGTCCACACTGGAGACTTCAAATTCGATTTGACGCCTGCTAATGATGAGCAATCAGAAATCCATAAGATGGCGAAAATCGGAACTGAAGGTGTCATGGCGCTGCTATCAGAGAGCACGAATGCTGAGCGTACTGGTTTGACTCCCTCTGAGCGAATGGTCGCGAGCCATCTTGAAGAAGCTTTCATGAAGGCAGATGGGAAAATATTTGTTTCTACTTTTGCATCTAACGTCAACCGTGTTCAGCAGGTTGTCGAGGCAGCAATAAAGACAAACAGGAAGTTAGCATTGCTAGGCAGGAGTATGGTCAATGTTGTTGATGTGGCCATAGAAAGAGGTTACTTGAACGTTCCTGAAGGAATGCTGATTCAACCAAATGTTGTCGACCAATTGGATCCTGACAAAGTTGCGATTCTTTGTACAGGCAGCCAGGGTGAGCCTATGGCCGCGCTTTCCCGCCTTTCAACCGGAAATTTTCGCGATGTCTCTATTTATCCTGGAGATACAGTCATCATGGCTGCGTCACCTATTCCGGGGAATGAAAAGGATGTTTCCAAGATTATCGATAATTTGTTCAAACTCGGTGCGAAAGTCATTTACGGCTCCGGCAGCACAACTGGCATGCATGTTTCCGGCCATGGCTACCAGGAAGATCTCAAGCTGATGCTGACCTTGATGAAGCCTAAGTATTTCATCCCGATTCACGGGGAGTACAGGATGCTGCATCACCACCGCCTGCTGGCAGAATCCGTTGGTGTAGAAAAAGGGAATACATTCATTGTTAAAAATGGTGATGTTGTTGACATTGAAAATGGAGAAGCGCGCCAGACCCGTAATGTGCCAGCAGGTGATACGTATGTTGATGGTGTAAGTGTCGGCGATGTCGGTGAAATCGTGCTCAGGGACAGAAAGCAGCTATCCGAGGATGGAATGCTAGTCATTGTCCTGACATTAAGCAAAGCAGAAAGGAAAATTATTTCTGGACCAGATACAATCTCGCGTGGGTTTGTTTTTGTGAAAAATTCCGAAGACCTAATGAGAGATGTGAACAGCATTGTGACGAAAACGGTGACAGAACTTCAGGAAGACAATGTCCATCGTTGGAATGTCATTAAACAGGGAATCAAAAAAGCAGTTGGTCAGCATATCTTCCAAAAGACAAGAAGAAGGCCGATGATCTTGCCGATTATAATAGAAATTTAAATTTTCATAGGGGACCAGGTACTATACTTTGTGCCTGGTCCATTTTATTGACATGACACTAAAAGGTGTTATATTAATAAAGTGACACCAAATAGTGTTATTACATAAGGGAGGCTATAAATATGGATACACAAAGAGAAATACGTAAAAGTATTGTTCTAAATGCGCCAATTGAAAAAGTATGGAAAGCTGTCTCAACATCAGAAGGAATCGAAGCCTGGTGGATGCCAAATACATTTGAAGCCGAAGTTGGCAAAGAGTTCATTCTCCACGCAGGCCCATTTGGAGACTCGCCGTGCAAAGTTACGGAATTGGATCCACCGAATCGTCTGGGTTTTGATTGGGGGAAGGATTGGCACCTTGTATTCGAACTGAAGGAGCTGGAAGGCAAGACAGAGTTCACCTTACTTCACTCAGGTTGGGATCCTGAAAAGGTTACGGAATTTGGACAGCCTCATACGATTATTCAGGGAATCATGGATAATGGATGGGATAAAATCGTTAACGAAGCACTTCCATCCTATATCGAGGGTTAACATGCCATCTTCTGCAGCGAGACATGATGTGTTCCAGGCTGTCGCAGATCCTACTCGACGTAAAATCCTGAAGCTGCTCGCAGACAAGGAGATGCCGGTTGCGTCCCTAACCGAAGAATTTCCGATTACCAGGACGGCTGTCAACAAACACTTATTTGTGTTAACTGAAGCGGGTTTGGTAACAAGCAAGAAAATTGGACGTGAAACTCGCTATTCATTACAGCCAGAACCGCTTCAGGAATTGCAGAAATGGCTTTCGTTTTTCGAGGTATATTGGGATAATAAACTATCAGCACTGAAAAATTTCGTAGAATGTGATGACGACTAAGTTTCAGGTGTCCCAGAAGCCTAAATTTCCATTTTTAAAAATTTCCGAGCATGGGGTATTCTCCATGCTTTTTACATTCCTGCTTAACAAATGAGTACATAAGGTCTACACTAATAATTATCGATTATTGCATCTTCGAGGAGGGAGCAGAGCATGGATTTCAAACTAAATCAAAAACTCATCAAGGATTTATGCGGAACTGTTTCCTTCAAGCGGGGGGATGCGTTTTACCGTGCGGGAAAAGTCGGGTTTACTGACTATGATGAAAATCAGGTGAAAGCAACCGTGACAGGGGCGGATGTATTTCATATCACTGTTACGAAAAATGTGGAAGGCCGTTTCGCAGCTGAGTGCACATGTCCGAAGCTTGCGTCTGTCAAACATGAGTGTCAGCATGTGGCCGCAGTATTGCTGGCTATTTTGGATGAGCAAAAGCAAGGTACTTCAAATGCAATAAAAAGTAATGAGCGGCCTGGACATGGGCTTGCAGAAGGACTGCTTACCATTTTCAGTCAAGAACCTCGAAGGAAAAGCGGCCACCAGCTCCACTTTGAAACGAGGAAGACCCTGAACACGATGTTCGGAATCGAGCCGGTTGAAACCAGTGATCAGCAAATGATGCTGGGTGTCTCGATGAGTATTGGTCCAATTAAAATAGAAGATATCTCGGGATTCCTGAAGAGTGTGGCGAGCCGGGAGACTGCATTGCTATCTGACTTGTTCACTTATAACCCGAAGCTTCATTGTTTTCAAAGCGATATCGACTCTATCATCAAAATACTTATCCAAATCGTCCATGACTCAGAGCTAACGTTGAAGGATGAGAATGACTTATCTACCTTGATCATTCCGCCATCCTTTTGGCATCAGCTAGTGCCGCTGCTGGAAAAGGCTCCTGATGTTAAGTTAATAGAGGCGGGCGAAGTGACCGGGCAGTTTTCTATTTCGAACGAAAGGCTTCCGCTTTTGTTTAATTTTGAAAAAATCACGGAGAAAGACTACTCGTTAAAAATTGCTGGTATATCTGATCTGATTGTTCTTCATAAATATGACCTCGTTTGGTTGAAAACCCGGTTGATCCAGCTCAGCACCGAGGATTGCAGCAGATTATTTGAACTGAAAAATATGCTCGCGCAATCAAGAACAGCTAGCATACCAATTTTACAGGACCAGATGGGTTTCTTTGTGGAAAAAGTTGTACCAGGCCTGCGCCGTATTGGGGAAGTCCAAATAGATGGTGACATAACAAAGCAATTTTTAACAGAGCCGTTGATCGCAAAGCTTTACCTTGATCGGGTGAATAACCGATTACTGGCAGGAATCGATTTCCAGTATGGAAAAATTGTTTTCAATCCGCTCGAGGAGAGGGAACCGAAAGTCAATTCACTGTTAATAAGGGACATGGTCAAGGAGGACCAGATCCTTGAGTTGCTGGATGAAAGTTCATTTGCGAAAACGGATGGCGGTTATTTTTTGCATAATGAAGAGCTTGAATATGAATTTCTATATCATGTTATGCCAAAGTTGCAGAAGCTTGTTCAGGTATACGCTACAACAGCCGTCAGGAATCGGATTTTCAGAGAGCCGGCCCGACCTCAAATACGTGTCAAGGTGAAAAAAGAGCGGACAAACTGGCTTGAATTCAAGTTTGAAATGGATGGGATTCCAGAAAAACATATCAAGGATATCCTTGAAGCGCTTGAGGAAAAACGGAAATACTATCGTTTACGCAATGGGGCATTAATGTCACTGGAAACGAGGGAATGGGAAGAAATTCAGCGTTTCTTGAAGGCGGGGCCCATCCAGGATGAAGATTTGGAGAAAGGGCTGAATGTTCCGATTGTCCGTGGGATGCAAATGCTAGAATCATTCGAGGAAGGACCTATACTGAAGTTAGAGGATTCTTTCCGAAGCTTTTTAGAAGAAATTAGCACCCCGGGAAAAATTGAGTTCGATGTCCCTGATAAATTGGGGCCAATTTTACGTGAATACCAGAAACAGGGTTTCCAATGGTTGAAAACTATTGCAAGTTACGGATTTGGCGGAATCCTGGCAGATGAGATGGGTCTTGGTAAAACACTTCAAAGTATCACCTATATTTCTTCAGAACTAACACATGTAAGGAAAAGGGAACAACCCGTCCTGATAGTTTGTCCCTCATCCCTGGTTTATAACTGGCTCAGTGAATTCTTGAAATTCACTCCTGAAATTCAGGCAGTCATCATCGATGGCAATAAAGAGGAGCGGTCCAAGCTGTTAAAGGATGTTTCGGATATTGATGTTGTCATTACCTCCTACATGCTCCTGCGCAGGGATATTCATCTATACGAAAAAATCAATTTTCATACTGTCTTTTTCGATGAAGCACAGGCGTTCAAAAATCCGCTGACTCAAACGGCAAAAGCAGTGATGAACATACAGGCAGACCACCGCTTTGCGCTGACAGGTACGCCGATTGAAAATTCGATCGAGGAATTATGGTCTATTTTCCGGGTGGTATTTCCTGAGTTATTCCAGGGGTTGAAGGAATACAGCAATCTGACAAGCAAGACCATCGCCAGAAGGATCCGGCCATTTTTACTGCGAAGGGTAAAGGAAGAAGTGCTTGGGGAGCTGCCGGAAAAAATCGAATCAATCGATAGAGTTGAACTGCTGCCTGAACAGAAAAAACTGTATGCTGCATACCTGGCAAAGCTTCGCCATCAAACCTTAAAGCAGCTGGATAAGAATACAATCAGGAAAAATCGGATTAAAATCCTGGCTGGACTGACGAGGCTAAGGCAAATATGCTGCCACCCAGCGTTGTTTGTAGACGGATACAAGGGGAGCTCTGCTAAATTTGACCAGTTGAAACAAATCATTGAGGAGTCCAGGTTCGCCGGGAGGAGAGTACTTATATTTTCACAATTCACGAAAATGCTCGACTTGATCGGCAGGGAGTTAGCATACGAGGGCATTCCTTTCTTCTACCTGGACGGACAAACACCTCCTGAAAACCGAGTGGAAACATGCGAAAAATTTAACGCAGGAGAACGGGACTTTTTCCTGATTTCCTTGAAAGCAGGGGGCACCGGCTTGAACTTAACAGGAGCTGACACAGTCATCCTTTATGATTTATGGTGGAATCCAGCTGTTGAGGAGCAGGCTGCGGACCGTGCCCACCGAATGGGTCAGAAAAATAAAGTCCAGGTCATCAAACTAATCGCAAGAGGAACAATTGAAGAAAAAATGAATGAGCTACAGGATAAAAAGCGGAATATGATAGAAGAAATTATTGAAGAAAAAAGCTCAGCTTCCCTGACAGAGGAAGATATCCGCGAAATTTTGCAGATATAGCTTTGGTGAAATCAATTGGATTATCAAGATTCCCAGCTCATATAATAGCCAACAGGAAAGCCCCTAGAATAAGACTAGGGGCTTTTGCTATATTATTTCGTAAATTCGTTATCCAGATAGGACCTCAGTGTTTGCTGTAACGTACCTTTGGTTTCTGCCTTTTGATCAAAAGTGATTCCTGCATGAATCATTTTTCTAACCAGCTCAGGACGCATTCCAGTAATGACAGCGTTTGAACCCATCATCGAAACGCCGCTCAAAACTTTTTGGAAATGGGAGATGACGTTCATTTCCATGTCTGCAATTCCTGAAAGATCCATAATCAATGTCTGGACCTTCAATTTTGATATATCCATCAGGACCTTCTCTTCGATAATCTGCATTCTGTAGTCATCCATCATGCCGATTAGAGGAAGTACGGCAACGGAACTGCTGACTGGGATAATTGGGACGGATAAGTGTTCAACCAACTTCCTCTGAGAGCTAAGCAGTTCATCTTTGTACTTCGTATAAGTCAGGAAGAATGTATTCAGGAATTGGTCAACTCGGTCATTGATCCTTTTCTCAAGTTGGAAGAATTCCTCGCGGTCAGAAAATCGGTTATACATTTGATCATATTTGTTTAGGAAGTGCCACAAAGTTCGGCGAATGGCCTGAATCCACTCCAACTTGAAAGCAACAGTCAGCGAATGTTCTGCCCAGGCGATTCCTTCTTGTTCAGCAAAAGCAACCAGATTCTCTTCTTGCTGCTCCACTATGTAGACAATTAAGTTTTCAGCGTTTTTTAAAAGGTCAATATTCCCTTTTTGGAGAATCTCATTAATCTTCGAAGCGACATTCACCGCTTCTGATAACAAGTGTTGTTCAAAAAGTTCCCTGTTGGATTGAATGAAATCGGTCACTTCATCTCTTTGGTTAAAAGTTGATTCCATTTTTTGTACACTCCCCGATTATTTACTTATATTTATTTAACAACATCTAGATAGTGTTAACTCTCCTTAATTTAACTGTAGCAGACAATGATAGTAAACTCAAATAATCCAATACCAGACAGACTGAATTTCATTTTTTTTGAAGGATATATGCTCAGAAAACCGAAATAATTATTTAGATCAGGATTTAATGATAAATAATTTATCATGCTTAAGGAGGAAAACAATGGGCTGGTTCATCATAGTTATTATTGCATACTTACCGATATTTTACCGGATTCATCGCCGTCTGGATTTTCTGGAAAAAGAGGTTGAGCGGTTAAGCAAGGAAAAGGAAGTTATATAAAATGAAACAAGAACAAGAGATGATTGGCCAGCTTCTTGATTGTGCCCGGCAGAATGAAAATATCAGGACGGTGATAATGACAAGTTCACGGGCCAACCCTTATGCTTTTAAAGACTTATTTACAGACTTTGATTTCGAGATATTCGTGGATAATCTAGATGCTTTTAACAAGGACGATGGATGGCTTGACCTATTTGGTCAACTCATAAAGAAAGTGGTTTTGCAGGATGGCAATTGGCGAACGAGACTCGTCCTATACGAAGATGGAACCAAAATAGATTTTCAGATTACGACGAATGATTTTGTTAAACACCTGGCTTCCATGTCAGAACTGCCGGATGCATATGACAACGGCTATAAAGTCTTGTTAGATAAGGATGGAATCACAAAAGGAATCCCGGTTCCATCTTATACGGCATACAGAACAAAGAAGCCGTCAGCGGAAAGATTCACTGATATCATCAACAGTTTTTGGGGAGATACCGCATACGACGCGAACAGCCTCTGGCGTGATGAATTGTACTTTGCGAAATATATGCTCGACAACATTATTCGTTTCAATTACCTTCAGCCAGCTATCGAATGGTATCTGGGTGTGAAGCATGATTGGAGTGTCAATCCTAATAAATTTGGGCGATGGTTTAAGCGCTACCTAGACCATGATACATGGAGTGAACTGGAAGGAACTTATGCGGGAGCCAGTTTAGAGGAAAACTGGGAAGCTCTATTCCGGATGGCCGATCTTTTTAGCCGCCTGGCACAGGAAGTCGGGAATAGTTTGGGTTATGAGTATCCGATGGAGTATGAGCAGAAAATGAGGGTTTATTTATCAAAGGTGAAGAATTTGCCACAAGATGCGAAAAGCTTTATATAGTATTAAAGACTGCCTGTTAATCACATGGCAGTCTTTTACTCTAAAATACATCTACATAGATTTTCTCTTCGAGTCCAGTTTTTGCAGAAATAAATTTCTCTTCCTGGAAGTATTCTAAATCAGGTTTCATATAGACCAGTTCAAAATTGCCTGTCAAAGCTGAGTAAATGACGACTTTTTTTTGATCATCAATATTGCCAGGTAAAGTCGTTAGGTCGACTTGGTTCAGTTCATCAAATGAAGGAACATGACGATTGTGGTCAAAGCTTTCAAGCTCTCCGTTCCTTGCATTTAAGTTTAAAATGGTCTCGGTTTCTAAAGGGGTATACAATGTATAACCTGCGATTTTAGGCACAGCTTTGAAGCTGTAAACCTTGTATCGGGAATCATTTGCAGAAGAGTTAAAATTAAAGCCTAAAGAAACAAGTTCAAGATTTATATCTTTTCCATATATTTTTTCTAAATAGGACCGGGCTTTTTTTTCGGCTTCTTTTTGGTCCATGAGTGGCCCATCACTTAATGGTCCGGTATTTCCAAAGTATTGAGTGATTTGGCCACTAATAGCATCTATGTCTCCTCCGTAACCATTCCCGATCTCAAAACGGTAGACATACATGTCATTGACCTGGCTTTCCTTTTCCAATTTGATATCTTCTTGCTCAAGATCCAGAACGTTTGCAATCCGGCTTTTCAATTCAGACTCTTTCATCGCCTTTACTTGATCTGGCATTTTATGAAAACGAGTATAACTGTAAGTTAACGAATTGACGTTTTCATAAAATTTATCCATCTTTTTTATATCTAAAATGTGTAGATAGGAGCTGTATCCATGATGTGTTTTGTTGTACTGCTCACTAACGATTTCATGATGTTCTTTAAAGTAATCCTTTATTGTTTCGTAAGCTTTTTCATCTGTTTCAGACCATCTACCCTGGTTAAAGCGGATTTTCATGACTTCAACCATCGAGTTCAGTCTTTGTGTGTCTAGAATTAGACTGAATTCAGCAGAGTTTTTGCTTTTTTTCTCAATAAAATTCATATGCTTTTCTAATTCGGCATTGGCTTCGAAAAAATCATGACTCAATTGCTGAAACGGATCAAGGGTAAGTTGTTCTTTATTTTTTACCATTTCAAATGCACCAGTAAAGTGGTCAATGGAAGCATAATATTCGTCTATGGCCATGAACAATTTTTCACGCTCATTTATATAATCGGTTAAAATCATTGAAAAAATGATGGTCGCAAGGACGACAGAAATAAGTCTCAAGCGATTGAGCTTCATGTTTAAAAGGATTTTTTCATCGAGGGATTTGGATACGTTCGGCTCTTCCAATTCATTAAGTTGGAAGGTTTTTTCCCCTGTTTCATAAAATTTCTTGCATTCAGAGCATTCCTTCAAGTGCTCATCAACTGCTGTTTTCACCGAAGGGCTTAAGTCATCTTCTAAATATAATGGATATAAATCCTGTACAACATTATGCTCCAGCTTCATTCTTCATCCTCCATTTCTTTGAAGATTTCTCTGAATCTCTTGCGGGCCCGGTACAGACCAACCTTTACCTGGCCGATTGTTTCGTTTGTTATGAGAGCAACTTCTTCATATGAAAGGCCATTGACATCACGCAGGATAATATACGTTCTGTAATTTTCCGGCAGCTTCAGTAATGTCAGCTCTATTTCATGCTGATCATCGGAACGTTTGTATTGATCTGGCTGTTGTCCCACATGCACGTCAATTAAATCTGACTGGAACTCCATTTTGTTCTGCTTCTTCTTGCTGTAATTGATATATGTGTTCCTTGCTATTTTAAAAAGCCAGGTTTTCAATGAAGACTCACCGCGGAAGCTGGAAAGTGACTGGAAAGCTTTCAAAAATGTATCCTGGGTAAGATCTTCAGCAATATGCTGATTTAGGGTTGAGCGATACAGGTACAAGAAAATAGCATTCTTGTAGGTCTCGTACAGTTCAATTCTTGGGTCTGACATTCCATCCCCCTCTCTCTGGTAAACATAGACAATTGAAACTGGTAAAAGTTACACGTTATTTAAAAAACTATTATAAAGAGGTTGAGAATTTTTTAGTGAATGGTAAAATTAGCTAAAATATCAACAACAATAACATCGGTTAAGTTTTATATTTTTGTAGATGAAAAGGAGTAATTTTATGGTGCTAACTTTAAAGCCGATTACAAAGCATAACTGGGAGGAGGCAATCCAGTTAAAGGTTAAAGAGGACCAAAAACACTTCATGGCCTCAAATCTGTATTCAATCGCTGAAGTTCAGTTTCTTGATCAGTTCAAGACATCCGGAATTTTTGAGGGAGAGCAGATGGTGGGCTTCGCGATGTACGGTATTGACCCGGATGATAATAATTATTGG
>NZ_JBIQOE010000176.1:0-12792 GCF_047739415.1 Mesobacillus sp.
CTGTTATACATTTTGCATCAGGTATTTTAAAATCCCTAAGTTAGATGAAACCGTTTACTTGGAGGGTTAATTTGACAACTCTACGGTATGTTGATAATAATGAATGTAATTTTATACCTCTAAGGAGGACAATTGGATGTCGGATTTTTTAGTCATCGTTGAATCGCCTGCAAAGGCTAAGACGATTGAGCGTTATCTTGGAAAAAAATATAAAGTGAAAGCCTCTATGGGGCATTTGATAGATTTGCCTAAGAGTCAGATGGGAATTGATACAAAAAACAATTATAACCCTAAGTACATTACAATCCGTGGTAAGGGACCAGTTCTGAAGGAATTGAAATCTGCTGCGAAAAAAGCAAAGAAAGTCTATCTCGCGGCTGACCCCGACAGAGAAGGGGAAGCAATTGCATGGCATTTGGCCAAAAGTCTTGACGTTGATGTCCATTCTGATTGCAGGGTTGTATTTAATGAGATAACCAAGGATGCCATCAAGGAATCTTTTAAACATCCCAGGGCGATCAATATGGACCTCGTAGATGCCCAGCAGGCACGTCGTGCTCTGGACAGACTAGTGGGTTATAATATCAGCCCGCTACTTTGGAAGAAGGTCAAGAAAGGGCTGAGCGCAGGACGCGTCCAATCTGTTGCCTTAAGGATGATCATTGATCGTGAGAAGGAAATCGCTGCGTTTGTTCCAGAAGAATATTGGACAATCGGTGCGGAATTCCTGAAAGGAAAAAGTGCTTTTGAAGCTTCTTTTTACGGAATTGGCAAACAAAAAACTGAGTTGAAATCAGAAGATGATGTCAAAAACATCCTTAAACAAGTAAAGGGAAACAAATTCACTGTTGAGTCGGTGACGAAGAAAGAACGTAAACGTAACCCTGCACCGCCATTCATTACTTCTTCGTTGCAGCAGGAGGCAGCACGAAAGCTTAACTTCCGTGCCAAAAAGACAATGATGCTTGCCCAGCAGCTTTATGAAGGTATCGACCTTGGAAAAGAAGGCACAGTCGGTTTGATCACCTATATGAGAACGGACTCTACCAGGATTTCTGAAGTTGCACAAGGCGAAGCAAGGGAGTATATCACTGGTCAGTATGGAGAAAAGTTCATTCAAACAGAGGCAAGGAAAGAGAAGAAACAGTCCAATGCTCAAGATGCCCACGAAGCGATCCGGCCAACAAGTACAATGAAGGTTCCTGAGACGATAAAGGAATTCCTCTCAAGGGATCAATACAGACTTTACAAACTTATTTGGGAACGGTTCGTCGCGAGCCAGATGGCTTCCGCGATTATGGATACGATGAGTGTTGATTTAAAGAACGGTGAAGTTACTTTCCGTGCAACAGGCTCAAAGGTTAAATTCCCAGGCTTTATGAAGGTTTATGTAGAAGGTTCAGATGACCAGGTGGAAGAAAAGGATAAATTCCTTCCTGACCTAAAGCAAGGTGACGAGGTCACGAAGAAAGATATCGAACCGAAGCAGCACTTTACACAGCCGCCTCCAAGATATACAGAAGCAAGGCTCGTCAGGACGCTTGAGGAAATGGGGATTGGCCGACCATCAACATACGCTCCAACCCTTGATACTATCCAGAAGAGAGGCTATGTATCACTTGATAATAAGCGTTTCGTGCCGACCGAACTTGGCGAAGTGATCCATGAGCTTATGCTGGAATTCTTCCCGGAAATTCTTGACCTCGAGTTCACCGCCAAAATGGAACAGAATCTCGATAATGTCGAAGACGGGAAAATCAATTGGGTCAAAGTCATTGACGAATTCTACCGTGATTTTGAAAAGAATCTTGAAGTTGCGGAAAAAGAAATGCGAGAAATTGAAATCAAGGATGAACCCGCTGGGGAAGATTGTGATCAGTGCGGTTCACCGATGGTATTTAAAATGGGCCGCTACGGCAAGTTCATGGCCTGCAGCAATTTCCCTGACTGCAGAAACACCAAGGCAATCGTCAAGGAGATTGGGGTCAAATGCCCTAAATGTGAGGAAGGCAATATCATTGAGCGGAAGAGCAAGAAACGCCGGATATTTTACGGCTGTGATCGTTTCCCTGAATGCGATTTCCTTTCATGGGATAAACCACTTGCAAGGAAATGCCCTAAATGCGAAAATATGCTAGTTGAAAAGAAGCTTAAAAAGGGCGTCCAGGTTCAATGTACAGAATGTGACTATAAAGAGGAACCACAAAGCTAGAGTGAGCCCTTGGGCTCACTCTTTGATTTTTTTTTGCTGTTAATTGAGAATTTAACTGGATTGTGAAACTTTTTTCTTTCTTTTTCGTAAAGGAAAGTGCAAAATGGTACAGGAATCAGGGTAAAGTAAGTAAGATTGAGTATATAATAGAAGCTTTATGTCAAGGCAGATGTTATAATAATTCTTTTGGAAAGGCTGTTGCTTATATTTTGCCTGTTAAGATCCTAATAGACATGGAACTTGGATTAGAATAAGCAAACGCGTAACTTTTAATAGCTACTGGAGGAAATAGAAATGACTGAAGCTACAGTAAATGTCGTCGGTGCCGGCTTGGCCGGAAGTGAAGCTGCATGGCAGCTTGCCGAAAGAGGCATCAAAGTGAACTTATATGAGATGAGACCGGTAAAGCAGACACCTGCTCACCATACAGATAAATTCGCTGAACTGGTTTGCAGCAACTCTTTGCGTGCAAATACATTAACAAATGCAGTCGGTGTATTAAAAGAAGAGATGAGAAAGCTTGACTCTGTCATCATTGGAGCAGCAGACGCATGTGCAGTACCGGCAGGCGGAGCTTTGGCAGTAGATCGTCATGAGTTCGCAGCACAAGTTACGAGCCGTGTGAAGGAACATCCTAATGTTACTGTATTTTATGAAGAAATCACTGAAATTCCACAAGGGCCGACCATCATCGCTACAGGCCCATTGACAAGTCAGGCGCTTTCCCAGCAATTGAAGGAACTTACAGGGGAAGAATATTTATATTTTTATGACGCGGCAGCTCCTATTATTGAAAAAGACAGCATCGACATGGATAAAGTCTACCTGAAATCCCGATATGACAAAGGGGAAGCAGCATACCTTAACTGTCCAATGACAGAGGAAGAATTCAACCGTTTTTATGAAGCGTTGATCTCTGCTGAAACAGTTCCGCTTAAGGAATTTGAAAAAGAAATCTTTTTTGAAGGTTGTATGCCGATCGAGGTCATGGGCCAAAGAGGAAGGAAGACAATGCTTTTCGGACCGATGAAGCCGGTTGGGCTGGAGGATCCTCGAACAGGAAAGCGACCTTATGCCGTAGTTCAGCTACGCCAGGATGATGCTGCTGGAACACTTTACAATATTGTAGGCTTTCAGACTCATCTTAAATGGGGGCCGCAAAAGGAAGTAATCCAACTGATTCCTGGTCTGGAAAACGCTGAAATTGTCCGTTACGGTGTCATGCACCGTAATACCTTTATCAACTCACCTAAGGTTTTAAAAGCAACTTATCAATTCAGGAATAGGGAAGATTTATTCTTTGCAGGACAAATGACCGGGGTTGAAGGATATGTGGAATCAGCAGCGAGCGGCCTGATTGCTGGAATCAATGCTGCACGTCTGGTAAAAGGCGACGAGCCAGTGGAATTCCCGCATGAAACAGCAATGGGAAGCATGGCAAGATATATTACAACAACAAACGCGAAAAACTTCCAGCCGATGAATGCAAACTTTGGGCTTTTCCCTGATTTACCAGAGAAAATTAAGGCTAAACAGGAACGTAATGAGAAGCATGCTTCCAGAGCATTGGAAACAATTCAGAAATTTGTGAAAAATTTGTAATTTCTATTGCGAGGGCTATATAAATATGATACTATTTAGTAGCCCTTGTGAGGTGACGAGATGGAAGCAAATGTGAACAATTCTTTAAACTTATTTATTGAATATTTACAAATTGAAAAAAATTACTCACAATATACAATTGAACATTATCAACATGATATTAGGGAATTTTTTTTGTTCATGTCTGAACAAGGTCTGACTAGTCTGGGTGATATTGAGTATGCTGATACAAGGATTTACCTCACGAAATTATTTGACCAGCAGCTCTCCAGAAAGTCTGTCGCCCGCAGGATTTCATGTATGCGCAGCTTTTATAAGTTTTTGCTTCGTGAAAAAATAGTAGGAGATAATCCTTTTTCTCTTGTATCCATACCGAAACTGGAAAAGCGATTGCCAGATTTTTTTTATGAAGAGGAACTTTCTCAGCTGTTTAATGCATGTGAAACCGAAACTGCGATTGGGAAAAGGAACAAAGCCCTTTTGGAACTACTTTACGCTACAGGAATCCGTGTAGGTGAGTGCTGTAAAATCCAGCTGAAGGATATAGATTTATCCTTATCAACAGTTTTAATTCATGGAAAAAGGAAAAAGGATAGATATGTGCCTTTCGGAAGCTTTGCTCAGGATGCGATTGAAGACTACATAAAGAATGGGAGACCAGAGCTTCTGAAGACTAAAGATGATCATGGCCATTTGTTCTTGAATTTCCGGGGTGGGCCTCTCACAGACAGAGGAATTAGGGAAATCCTCAATAAGCTGATCGAAAAGTCTGCTCTGACAGTTAAAATCCATCCCCATAAACTGCGCCATTCATTTGCCACACATATGATGAGCAATGGAGCTGATATGAGGACAGTCCAGGAGCTAATGGGTCATGCGTTCCTGTCTTCAACGCAAGTATATACCCATGTTACGAAAGAGCACTTGCGCAATATTTATATGTCACATCATCCGAGGGCTTAAGCCAAAAGGAGGACGAAGGAATGTCAGAATTCCATGCCACAACGATATTTGCTGTTCAACATAAAGGCCAATGCGCAATGTCAGGCGATGGCCAGGTGACCTTTGGAAATGCTGTAGTGATGAAACACACAGCAAAGAAAGTCCGAAAGTTGTTTAATGGTAAAGTAATTGCAGGATTTGCCGGTTCAGTCGCAGATGCGTTCACCCTGTTTGAGATGTTTGAAGGCAAGCTTGAGGAGTACAACGGAAATCTCCAAAGAGCCGCGGTCGAACTTGCAAAGCAATGGAGAAGTGATAAAGTCCTAAGGAAGCTCGAGGCTATGCTGATTGTATTGAATGAGACCGATATGCTTCTTATTTCCGGAACAGGTGAAGTCATTGAACCTGACGATGGCATTTTGGCGATCGGTTCTGGAGGTAATTATGCCTTGTCTGCTGGCCGTGCATTAAAGCAATATGCTGGAGAACATTTAACAGCAAAAGAAATCGCGAAGTCTTCTTTGGAAATTGCTGCTGACATTTGTGTTTACACAAACCACAATATTATTGTGGAAGAACTGTAACAGAAAAGGAGTGTTGAGTGTGAAACAAACGACAAATTTAACTCCAAGGCAGATCGTGGAAAAGCTGGACCAGTATATTATCGGTCAAAAGGATGCTAAAAAAGCAGTTGCAGTAGCTCTCAGGAATAGATACCGCCGCGGCTTGCTCGCTGAAAATATCCGGGATGAAATCATCCCTAAGAATATCCTGATGATTGGACCTACTGGTGTAGGTAAAACAGAAATTGCCAGAAGGATGGCTAAGTTAGTTGGCGCTCCTTTCATCAAGGTGGAAGCGACTAAGTTCACTGAAGTCGGTTATGTTGGCCGTGATGTCGAATCCATGGTTCGGGATCTTGTTGAAACCTCAATCAGGCTTGTAAAAGAGGAAAAAATGGAGCGTGTAAAGGAACCGGCAGAAGAAAATGCAAACCGCCATCTTGTCGAACTTTTAGTTCCTTCAGCGAAAAAATCAGTGAATTACAAAAATCCACTTGAAATGTTGTTCGGTGGAAGCCAGCAGCAGCCTGAACAAGAGCAAAACCAATCAGAAGATTTAGGGTTATTCGAAAAGCGTAAAGTCATCAAGGAAAAGCTCGCAAAAGGCGAACTTGAGGATGAGTTGGTAACCGTCGAAGTCGAGGAGCAGACGCCTTCCATGTTTGATATGCTCCAGGGTTCTGGAATGGAACAAATGGGAATGAATATGCAGGATGCTTTGAGTGGCTTGGTGCCTAAGAAACGCAAGAAACGAAAGCTGCCTGTACGTGAGGCCAGGCAGGTATTAATCAATGAAGAAGCCCAAAAGCTGATTGATATGGATGAGGTAACTCAGGAAGCTACATACCGTGCTGAGCAGGCAGGCATCATTTTCATTGATGAAATTGATAAAATTGCCAGCAAGAATTCCGGTGGCTCCAGTGCAGATGTTTCACGTGAGGGTGTTCAGAGGGACATCCTTCCGATTGTGGAAGGATCGACTGTTAACACGAAGTATGGCCCTGTAAAAACAGACCATATCTTGTTCGTCGCTGCAGGTGCGTTCCACATGGCGAAACCTTCCGATCTGATACCTGAATTACAAGGGCGTTTTCCGATCAGGGTAGAGCTTACTAAGCTGACAGTTGAGGACTTTTACAGGATTCTTGTTGAGCCTGATAATGCACTTACAAAGCAATATGAAGCTTTATTGGAAACAGAAGGTATACAAATTGAATTTTCTGACGATGCTATTCGTAAGATAGCTGAAGTCGCTTATGATGTGAATCAGAATACCGATAACATCGGAGCGCGAAGACTGCAGACAATTCTTGAGAAGCTGCTTGAAGACCTGAGCTTTGAAGCTCCAGATATCAATCTGGAGAAGGTGGCAATCACTCCGCAATATGTAGAAGAAAAACTTGGCGCGATTTCAAGAAACAAAGATTTAAGCCAGTTCATATTATAATGGTTAATCGTTTTAATGCATACTCAATAGGGTAGACAAATAAGGACTGCTTATTGTGCTTAAGTATTGAAACTAGCCAGGATTAAAATAAATGTATTACTGTTTGAAGCAAATAGGAGGAAGAAACAATGGACTTACTATCAAAAACTAGAAAAATTAATGCCCTGCTCCAAAAAGCTGCCGGCAAACCGGTAAACTTCAAAGAAATGTCAGAAACTCTAAGTGAAGTAATTGAAGCTAACATCTTTGTTGTCAGCCGCAGAGGAAAGCTTTTAGGCTTAGGAATCAATCAGCAAATTGAAAACGAGCGTATGGTAAAAATGCTCGAAGACCGCCAATTCCCTGAAGAGTATACGAAAAATCTTTTCAATATACAGGAGACATCACCGAACCTGGATGTGGAGAGTGAGTACACAGCATTTCCTGTTGAAAACAAAGATCTTTTCAAAAACGGCCTAACAACAATCGTACCGATCATCGGCGGCGGTGAACGTCTTGGAACATTGATCCTTGCCCGTCTTGAGGAACAATTCCACGACGATGACCTTATCCTTGCAGAATATGGCGCAACCGTTGTAGGGATGGAAATCCTTCGTGAAAAGGCTGAAGAGATTGAGGATGAAGCACGAAGCAAAGCTGTAGTCCAAATGGCAATCAGTTCATTATCTTACAGTGAACTTGAAGCGATCGAGCACATCTTTGAAGAACTAAACGGAAAAGAAGGCCTGCTAGTTGCTTCTAAAATAGCTGACAGAGTCGGCATCACTCGTTCCGTAATCGTCAACGCACTACGCAAGCTAGAAAGCGCAGGCGTTATCGAATCTCGTTCCCTTGGAATGAAAGGAACCTATATCAAAGTATTAAATGACAAGTTCCTATTTGAACTTGAAAAGCTTAAAAGCAACTAAATAAATAATAAAAAAAATCCGCTGGGCTTCAGCGGATCCAGACTGTAGACAAACTCGATGAAAATCGTGTTTGTTTACAGTCTTTTTTAGTTTGGAGGAGAAACGGGGCTGTTGATTTCCCTTCCAGGCGCTTCGCTTTCCGCGGGGCCGGCGGTGAGCCTCCTCGCCGCCGTTGGCGTCTGCGGGGTCTCACCTGTCCAGCTGATCCCGCAGGAGTCTACGCGCCTTCCACTCCAATCAACAGGGCTTCTAAACTTAGGGTAGAACTATACCAAAGTCTATTTTAAAATAGAACCATATAACGCTTGAGGTGATGAAGATGCTTTCGAAAAATAATCCAATCCAACGAGATCAATTAGAGATGGTCGCTTTAGATGAACTTGTTCCTCAGGAACATCTAGTCCGCAAAATGGAAGCAGCCCTTGATTTTTCTTTCATTTATGACCTGGTGAAGGATGTATATTCGGAAATTGGGCGCCCAAGCATTGACCCTGTTATTTTAATTAAACTTACCTTCATTCAATATACCTTTGGCATTCGGTCCATGCGCCAGACCATTGCAGAAGTAGAAACAAACATGGCCTATCGGTGGTTTTTGGGTTATGGATTTCATGATAAAGTGCCCCACTTCTCCACCTTCGGGAAGAATTACGAACGCCGTTTTAAAGAGACCGATTTGTTTGAGCAGATTTTCTATCGAATCCTTAAGACTGCATCTGAAAAGAAACTAATCAGTGCCGAACACGTCTTTGTGGATTCAACCCATGTAAAAGCAAGTGCGAATAAGCATAAATTCGAGAAGAAAGTGGTACGGAAGGAGACACGAGCGTATCAAGAGAAACTCCAGGAAGAAATCAATCAGGATCGGGAAGACCATGGGAAGAAGCCTATTCCTCCTGAAAAGTTCGACAAGGAAGAATCGAAGGAAATCAAGGAAAGTAAGACCGACCCGGAAAGTGGGTATTACGTGAAAGATGAGCGGACCAAACAATTTGCCTACTCCTTTCATGCGGCATCAGACCGGAACGAATTTGTCCTAGGTACGATTGTGACGCCTGGTAACACGCATGACAGCCTGATCCTTGAGCCACTGGTAGAACAAGTGATAGAGAAAGTTGGAAAGCCTAATGCCGTTGCGGCCGACGCAGCCTATAAAACTCCGGCTATTACGAAGTTTCTGATGGAAAACGAAATGATCCCGGCTTTGCCTTATACCCGTCCACGGACGAAGGATGGCTTTTTCCGCAAATATGACTATGTGTATGACGAATTTTATGACTGTTACTTGTGCCCTGCCGGTGAGGTGCTGAAGTATTCCACCACCTCAAAAGAGGGGTATCGTGAATATAAATCCCCCAAGCATATCTGTGCCACCTGCCCGTTTTTAGCGCAATGTACAGAAAGCAAGGATCATCAAAAGGTGGTAACGCGCCATATCTGGCAAGAGTACGTGGAAGAAGCGGACCATTTGAGGCACAAGCCGGAAGTAAAAGAAATCTATGCGAAGCGCAAAGAAACCATTGAGCGTGTATTCGCAGATGCAAAAGAAAAGCATGGCATGCGTTGGACAACCCTAAGGGGGCTTAAAAAATTGTCGATGCAGGCGATGCTTACTTTCGCTGCCTTGAACTTGAAGAAGATGGCCAACTGGACATGGAGAAGTCCAGTAATGGCCTAGAATTAAAGCTAAGAGAGTCTATTTCCCATGAAAAATCCGCTGAAATTCAAAAAGGGGTTCGGAATGAGAACATTCCGAACCCCTTTTGTCGACAAACTGACTGCACCTTCAGCATGAAGGTGCAGTTTTCTATTCAAAAAACCTATTCTTCTTTTTAACTTTTAATATGTCTCCCATCCAGCCTTTTTTCTTCAAATAATAATAAACCATTATTGTACTTCCGATAATTAAAAAGCCGGCGAATGCATAGCCAAACTTCCATTTCAGCTCTGGCATGAATTTGAAGTTCATTCCCCAAAGAGCACCCCAGGCCATAACTGGCGTGAATAGAGTCGTCAAAACCGTCAAAGTCTTCATGATTTCATTCCCACGGTGGGTCGAGACCACTTCTTCCAAATTAATCATCGTATCAATGGCCTGCTGGTATTCATCCAGCAACATCCTAATCCGCTCTACACGGGTCACAACCCGACTGAATTCAGTTTGTTCATGGATGGATTTCCCATATGCTTCCTCCGCGATGAATTTCAGTTCCACAATCGGGACCACAAGGTTTTTCCAAACAAGAAGTTCATGCCGATTTCCATAAATACGTTCGAGTATTTCACGGTTGTTCTGTTCCTTCATTTCCCATAAAAGGTTATGAAGCCGCTCTTCGTAGCCATCAATCTTCTGTAAATAACTTGATAAAATCTCACCCAAAAGAATGAAAAAACCTTCAACTGCATTTTCTGCCTGATCCATTTGCTTATGGACTCTAATTGGACTTGTATCAAGTATGGAGAAATTAAAGTCCACCGTTATAAAGCTGTCCTTGCTGATGTAGAAATGAAAGATATTTTTCTCGCCTTTTTCTTCAATATCCTGTTGATACACAAGTGAGCCCCAAATAGATTCCTCCCCCCTTATCTCAGTATTAAGTTTGAGGAGGTTTTCTTTCGGGTCTTTTATATTCTCAATCCATTCTCCACATTGAGGGCTTAGAGATACTAGCTCCTTGACCTTTTCCTCTTCTCCATTCTCGTAATCAAACCATATCCAGTTTTCCTTATTAAATGTATGCTTCAATGGTCTCAGACCTTTCTATGTTAATCAACTATTAATCTTCCCTTTATAAGCCTGCTTGAAACTGTATGGCTAATACTTGGCAGATCTTCCATTATAAAAATGTTTCTTAGTTTTGTGCACCGGGTAAATGAGAGTATAGACAATAGAAAAGGCACAATTAATATAGGAGGGAAACAGTTATGCAAACCAAGACTAAAAATGCAGTCATGTTAGGCGCAGGAGCCGCAGCATTGTGGATGGCGATGAAACCTGAAAACAAAGAAAAACTAATCGGTATGGCTACAAAAGCAAAGGAAAAAATCATGCCATCAAAGACGGATGTCGTTCCAGTACAAAAAGCCGGGAACCCTGATCCGATGGACATTGAAGACAACAAGATGGTCAGCGAAGGCGCTATGTACGGAGTTAACTATTACAACGAGAATCTACAGGAACAACGATAAAAATGTCCGGGGAATTATTCCCCGGTCTATTTTTGTTTAAATCAAACCTTATCAACAAATACTAGGGTGTACGAGGGGGGGATGGATGTAATTGGGTATTCTCTTTATTTTTATTTATCTTTTCATTGTTTTTACTGTGATTGAGATTAACACATCGATTTTTGTTGCAACCGGGTTGGACAGAAAAATCGCGCGGTTCCAGGTCATTTCCATGCTTACCGGCACGGGTTTTACTACTGGCGAATCTGAATTGATCATCGACCATCCTGTTCGGCGAAGATTGGGTGCCTTTCTGATTTTGTTTGGGGCGTTCTCGCTTGCCGTCATTATCTCTGCTATAAGCAATCTATTAACCGACAACTTTTATACTATGGAAATAGCCTATATCGCGGGCGGACTTTTAGCCTTCTTGTTTATTTTAAGGACACCGGCAGTACAAAAGATGATGGGCACAAAGATGAAAAGCGCATTGAAGGAGAATTATGAGTTAGCAGACTTGCCAATCAGTGATGTTCTGTTGATGGACGAAGACGATGAGGTTCGGGAAATCGCTATAAAAGAAGATTCCCAATTTGCGGATAGGACGTTTGAAGAAATAGTGGACAAAGAGGATGATGTTATGCTCCTATTCATCAGGAGAGGCGAAATCAATATCCGCAACAAAGCATATGATACCAAATTGGAGCCTGGCGACAAACTAGTTTTATACGGCAATAACCCAAGGATAGAAGAAATATTTGAAAATGCCTGACACGATGGTTATATTAACCCTTACGCGTCAGGCATTTTTTATTTTCACGAAGTTCGGCTATCCCTTCCTTGCACACTCCATATGATAGCCATGAACAGTTTTTACAAAGAACATCAAGGTCATCTGGTTCAACCTTTTCCGCAGTCCAATTGACAAGCTCTGATTTCAAATAGCGTTCTCCCGGCACAAGACCCAGATGACGAATGACATTCCCATCCATAGTCAGCACATGTTCATTCGAACCCTCACTCGCCTCACAAATCTCAAGTCCCCTATGCGGACAGGACATACACGCATCATCGAATGC
Organism: Mesobacillus sp.; assembly: GCF_047739415.1. Taxonomy (GTDB): domain Bacteria; phylum Bacillota; class Bacilli; order Bacillales; family Cytobacillaceae; genus Mesobacillus. The sequence goes on from NZ_JBIQOE010000176.1 coordinate 11,922, forward strand.
AGCGACCACTTTTATGTAAAAATCCTGCTGAGGATCACGTATATCTTTTACGATGCTTTCCATCTTCTTCACAAACTCTGGACTGTATCCCATCCCCCTGAAACCATGCACGCAGAGGAGATGATGCCCTCGCAGTACTTTTTCCACGCCATCACTCCTGAAAAAATTCATCTGTATAAATAATTCTGCGCAGAACTTTGTTTTCCTTTTAATATCTCGAATCTTTGATTATGCTCTTAGCCATCCAGGTAATGCCGATTTTTTTGCAAATCGTCAGGTAATGCAACAGCAAGATGACCATGCTGCCAGTATTCATGCCTACGATGACCCCTTCCATCCCCCAATCCGGTCTTGAGCCGACCAAGTAAATCAGAGAAAAGGTAACAACCGTTGCATAAACGGAGTGGATAAAGGCATCCTTCACCAATCCGAGTCCGATCAAAAAGGCCTGCATCGGGATCGTGAAGTAGTGGAACAAGAAGTATGGCGCCAGCAGCTGCAAAAAGACCGCCGCCTGTTTAGAATGAAAGAAGGTATTGGTCAGTGGCTCTGCCAGAAAATAAAAGGCAGTTACCGCTGGCAATCCATATAGCAGCGTCAACAGCATCACCTGCTGAAGCAGTTTTTGCAGCTTATAGAATTCTTTTTCCGCATAGGCCTTCGATACCGTCGGAATCAGGATGATCAGAAACGAATGGGCGATGAATGCCGGGAAAAATCCAATCGTCATCGCAATCCCCGCCATCATCCCAAATTGTTCCGTTGCCATTTCGGCTGAAAATCCTGCGCTGACAATCGCAAACTTTATCAGAAATGGCTGGACAGCATGCGTCAGGGAATGAAAAATCCTCAGCCCTGTCGTCGGCACGGA
>NZ_JBIQOE010000177.1:0-4573 GCF_047739415.1 Mesobacillus sp.
TGCAAATTTTTAATGTTTCTTGCCGATATATTTCTTATAATAGAAAGTAGTGAAAAAATTCCCTGTTACTGAGGAGTTTTTCCGATAAGGGTGTGAAATTATGTTCAAAGGCTTTTACACAGTAGCTTCCGGTATGCTTGCACAGCAGCGCAGGACGGAAATGCTGACGAATAATATGTCCAATGCCAATACGCCTGGATATAAGGCAGACCAGGCGGGAATGAGGGCGTTCCCAGAAATGCTGCTTCAGCGTTTTGACAAGCAGCAAATTCCGACGGAGAAAGGCCTGAATTTGCCGTTCAACAAGGAAATTGGCACAATCAATACAGGTGTTTACATGCAAGAAGCGATCCCGAAATTCATCCAGGGTGATTTACGCGAAACTGGACGGAAGACGGATGTAGCATTGCTCGATATCAATATGCCTGAAGATGGCTCAGTATTTTTTACTGTGCGCAACACGGATGGCACAGTTCGTTATACAAGGAATGGAAATTTCACGATTGATGCACAGGGATATTTGACGACTGGCAGCGGCCATTATGTGCTGGACTCAGCCGGCCAGCAAATCCAGCTCTCGAGCGACCGTTTTACAGTCAATGAGGGCGGTGTCCTGACCGGTGAAAATGGCGAGGGTGCTACACTTGGCGTAGCCTATGCGAACAATCCGCTGCGAATGATAAAAGAAGGCGACGGCCTGTTCCGTACGGAAGATGGTGGAGCATTGCCGACTGCTTTTGGCACAGCTGGTGTTCAGTTCAGGACGCAGCAAGGTTTCCTTGAGCAATCCAATGTCGATATCAGCAGGACGATGACCGACATGATGTCAGCTTACCGAGCTTTCGAAGCAAACCAAAAGATTCTCCAGGCTTATGATAAAAGCATGGAGAAGGCTGCGAACGAAATCGGAAGGCTATAGTATTCTGGATCAAATTTTAAAAGGAATCGCACTCCTTCCCTGGAGGCGTATTGAGGTATAAAATATGAACAGAACAATGATCACTGCAACAAATACATTATCCCAGCTGCAAAAGCAGATGGACATGATCAGTCACAATCTTGCCAACATCGATACAGCTGGCTACAAGCGCCGCGAAGCGTCTTTTACCGACTTGCTTGTGCAGGAATATCGCAACCAGCCAAACAATGCCCTGGAGCCGCAGAACCGGATGACGCCTTTTAACATCCGCCAGGGTACTGGTGCAAGGCTTGGCCAAATCCAGCTGACCCTGTCACAGGGCAGCCTGAAATCAACTGGGCGTGCGCTTGATACGGCATTTGCAGCTGAAGGCCAATTTTACCGGGTGATGGTTCAGAATGAGGATGGCAGCTCTGCGATGCGTTTGACACGTAATGGTGCATTGTACCTTACACCTCTTACTGATAATCAATCTATGCTTGTGAATAGCGATGGAAATGCTATCCTGGATGAGAACAACCAGCCAATCACAATAACAGGTAATGTGAAGAACTTTAATATCAATAATACCGGCCTTTTAACAGCTGAAATGTACGATGGGACGAGCCACGAAGTGAATCTTGGTGTAATATTGATTAATAAGCCTCAATTTTTAGAGCAAAAAGGGGCGAATCTGCTAGGGTTGCCAGACAACCTGGCTGAGCTTGGCGTAACCGAGGAAGAGGTAATGACTAATCTAACGGGCCCTTTAAGGAATCAAATTTCCATCCAGCAAGGTGCCCTTGAGCAATCGAATGTTGATATGAGCAAAGAAATGACGGATTTAATCAATGTTCAGCGGAGCTACCAGTTCCACTCGAAATCGATTACACTTGCCGATCAAATGCTCGGACTAGTGAACGGAATCCGTTAAGAGGGGAAGAACAATCAAAATGGCTTTGAACAAGAATAATCAAGAAGCAGTAACGCGTGAAGAAGTGAAAAAGGAAAAGAAACAAACACGCGAAAAAAAGAAAAGAATCCGGGTTCGCCTTATTCCAATCTGGCTTCGGATTATTATTGTGTTACTCCTGTTAGCCGCAAGTGTCGTTCTAGGCGCGATGTTCGGCTATGCCGTTATGGGCGGGGGAGAAGCGATGGACATTTTCGAGAAGTCAACTTGGACTCATATTATAGATCTGGTTAATGGAGAATAATTTTTCGGAAGGAAGGGAGATTTCCCTTCCTTTTTGTTTAGCTTTTTTAGTACAATGGTTAGTAAGTATTAGTAGGAGGTACTAAGAATATGATGGACATCACCCAAATCAAAGAAATCATACCGCACCGCTATCCATTTTTACTCGTTGATAAAATTGTGGAAATCGAAGAAGGTAAAAGGGCAGTCGGCATCAAGAATGTTACAGCGAACGAGGAATTCTTCAATGGTCATTTCCCTGATTATCCCGTCATGCCAGGCGTTCTAATCGTGGAAGCATTGGCTCAGGTTGGAGCTGTTGCCGTTTTAAAACTTGAAGAAAACCGCGGCAAAATCGGCTTCTTTGCAGGTATCGACAACTGCCGTTTTAAAAGACAGGTAAAACCAGGCGACCAGCTTCGCCTTGAAGTTGAAATGATCAAGCTGCGCGGGCCGATTGGAAAAGGTAAGGCAGTCGCGACTGTAGATGGCGAACTGGCTTGCGAAGCGGAGATCACATTTGCGATAAAATAATTATTTTTTGAGAGAACTCAAATTTGGTTTGGGTTCTTTTTTTTACATAATTAGGAAGACGGTGCAATTATGGCTGTTGAACGTGCAATTAAACGAGAAGAGGGTGCAATTACAATGGGGAATGGTGCAATTATCGTTCCATACTAAGAGAATAATTTTTCCAGTTGGATTAACAGCTTAAAAATGGCTGCGATTCCCGATAAAAAAGTAACTTATACTGTTAGATATGGGTATAATTAGTGATTTAATGCGGGTCATAATTAGTCTTTTATCATACCCGTACCGAAAATCGGGTAATTTTTACAAAAATCGTGCAAGTTTTTTTCATTGATGGGCAATATAACAGCAGACCCGTGCAACAGGTCTCAAAAATATCTATTAATGAAAGGGGCTTTTACTCATGAAGAAAAAGCTATTAATGTTAATTGGTGGCTCATTGCTATCGGCTATGTTCCTTGCAGGCTGCGCGAATGACCAGGATCCTCCTCCGGATGACGATGTGGATATCGAGAATCCAGCGGAGGACAATGGAGACATGAATGGTGACAATGGCAATGTCGACGATGATGGCATGATCGATGACAACAACGGTACAAACGGCAATGGCGACGTCAACACTGAGAACGATGGTGACATGATGGAGGACAACAACGAGCCTGGTGAAGACGCTGTTGAAGACAACCTTGATATGAATGACGAGAACAATAAGGATCAATAATGCAAAAAGGGCAGGGATGGATTCCTGCCCATTTATTTTGCATATCGAAAAATTTTGCCGGTTGATTTGTCTCATCTCAATTTGCTCGTGTTTATTTAATTGCACATTACAAGTTCAACTATCACGGCCAATTAATTTCTCCAATAAAAAAACTCCAGCCAGTCAGCAGGAGTTCGGTTACACTTTTTTTGGCTGCAAAATCTGCGGCCTTGTTATGATTTTTTCCTTGAATTCCGTAAGCAGTTCTTCGCCTTTGTATCCTTTATCAAGAAGATACTCGAGCAACTTTTCCGGGTAATCGCTCTTCGGTTTGGTGAGCTTTCCTGTTAAAAGAACGCTGGCATGTGTCTTCAGCTTCTTCACGCAACAAACTTTTGTCACGAATGCCGCCGGGTCGTTTTCGCGTTTGGTGATGACGACTTGGACGATGATTTCTTTGTCGTTGTCGCACGCATCCTGGAAATAGGGGATGTATTTATGATCAGTAAAAACTTCGACGAGCCACGTGCCTTTTTCATCCTCTTTATTGATAATCAGGCCGTCTTCCATTTCGATATCCACTAAAGCATCATCATCAGCAAGCTGCATTGAAATCAACTTAAACGTCTTCATGTCAACCACCTCCCGTAATACTTGTCCAAATTATAACACAGGATGAATCGAAAGCGAAAAAAAGCAAGTTTGTCGAAAGAAATATTTCTGAATTGGTAAAAATCATTTTTAGCTGTATATGATGTGTTGAAAAAACAATAATCTGAAGTTAATAGGCTTGTTTGATGCAGTTTTTACAGTCAAAAGAACGATTTTCGACATTTTACTGCAGCGCTAAAAAGGAATATCATCGGGTTATCAAGGAGAAAGGAGATGAAAAGGTGATCAATCAAGTAACGCTAGTAGGCAGGCTGACCAGGGATCCAGATCTCAGGTATACACCAGACGGCAAAGCTGTGTCGAATATAACGCTTGCGGTGAACAGGCAATACAAAAATGCCAGCGGGGAAATCGAGGCCGATTTTGTCCACTGTATCCTCTGGGGCAAAACAGCCGAGAACACGTCCAACTATTGTAAAAAGGGCTCTGTCCTCGGAGTGACTGGTCGCATACAGACACGAAACTATGATAACCATGAAGGCAAACGTGTCTATGTTACCGAAGTTGTTGCCGAGGGAGTTAGATTTTTAAGTACAAAGCCAGCTGGCACAAGAGAAACCCAGCAGGCATCGCAACC
>NZ_JBIQOE010000178.1:0-13530 GCF_047739415.1 Mesobacillus sp.
GTAAACCCTGATGAAGTTGTTGCAATGGGCGCAGCGATTCAGGGCGGCGTTATCTCTGGTGATGTAAAAGATGTCGTTCTTCTAGACGTTACTCCGCTTTCACTTGGTATCGAAACAATGGGCGGCGTATTCACAAAGCTGATCGATCGCAATACAACAATTCCTACTTCAAAGTCACAGGTATTCTCAACGGCTGCTGACAACCAGACTGCTGTTGATATTCACGTGCTTCAAGGGGAGCGTTCGATGGCAGCTGCCAATAAAACTCTGGGCCGTTTCCAGTTGACGGATATTCCGCCAGCACCACGTGGAGTACCTCAGGTTGAAGTAACATTCGATATCGACAAGAATGGTATCGTAAACGTACGTGCTAAGGATCTTGGCACGAACAAAGAACAGCAAATCACAATCAAGTCATCTACTGGGCTTTCCGATGAAGAAATCGACCGCATGGTAAGAGAAGCGGAAGAAAACGCTGAAGCGGACAAGAAGCTTAAAGAAGAAGTAGAACTTCGCAACGAAGCTGACCAGCTAGTATTCACTGCTGAAAAGACCCTGAAGGATCTTGAAGGCAAAGTAGATGAAGAAGAAGTCAAGAAAGCGAACGAAGCTAAAGACGAGCTGAAGGCTGCAATTGAAAAGGGCGAAATTGAAGAAATCCGCACAAAGAAGGATGCTCTTCAAGAAATCGTTACAAACCTAAGCGTCAAGCTTTACGAAGAAGCTGCCAAGCAACAACAGGCACAGCAAGGCGCAGAAGGACAAGAAGGAACTGCAAAAGACGACAACGTTGTTGACGCAGAATTCGAAGAAGTAAATGACGATAAATAAACAATCATAACACCAAAAAGTCAAAGTCAGGTCATACTTGGCTTTGGCTTTTTTAATGTAGACAGTACATCTAAAAAAATTGACCTTTATTAAAGGTTATAAAAAAGGTTCAGCTGGTTGAGAGCCTGGAACGGAAATCAACTGTGTGATATAAGAAGGACCTAACACTTATACAGAAACAAAATAACGCATATCCAGATATTTTAAATATTGCGTATGAATGTACGGGAATGTTAGAATTATCTTTATGTGAAAAGATTCGGGAGTGGTAATCATGAGTAAACGGGATTACTATGAAGTCCTCGGAGTCAGTAATTCGGCTTCGAAGGATGAAATAAAGAAAGCTTACCGCAAGCTTTCTAAAAAATTCCATCCGGACATTAATAAAGAGCCGGGAGCAGATGAAAAGTTCAAAGAAGTAAAAGAAGCGTATGAGGTATTGAGTGACGATCAAAAGCGCGCTCATTATGACCAGTTCGGCCATGTCGATCCTAACCAGGGCTTTGGCGGCGGCGGTGATTTCGGCGGCGGTTTCGGCGGTTTTGAAGATATTTTCAATTCCTTCTTCGGCGGCGGGGGCGGCAGACGCCGTGATCCAAATGCACCAAGACAGGGTGCCGACCTTCAGTATACGATGACATTGAAGTTTGAGGAAGCTGTATTCGGCAAGGAAACAGATATCGAGATTCCTCGTGAAGAAGAATGTGATACCTGTGACGGAACCGGTGCAAAACCTGGTACTAAAGTCGATACATGTAAACATTGTCACGGCAGCGGTCAGATCAGTGTAGAACAAAACACACCTTTTGGACGTATTGTGAACCGCCGTGTGTGTCATTACTGTAATGGAACTGGTAAGGAAATCAAAGAAAGATGTACAACATGTTCCGGAACTGGGAAGGTTACGAGGAGGAACAAGATTCATGTTAAAATCCCGGCTGGTGTCGATGATGGCCAACAGCTGAGAGTAGCAGGAAAAGGAGAAGCCGGTATAAACGGCGGCCCTGCAGGCGACCTTTATATTGTCTTCCATATCAGATCTCATGAATTCTTTGAGCGTGACGGCGATGATATTTATTGTGAAATGCCAATCACATTTGTTCAGGCATCGCTTGGTGATGAAGTCGAAGTCCCTACACTGCATGGCAAAGTGAAATTGAAAGTACCTGCTGGAACACAGACAGGTACAAAATTCCGCCTGAAGGGCAAAGGTGTCCCCAATGTCCGCGGATATGGTACAGGAGACCAGCATGTCCTGATTAAAATCGTAACTCCGACAAAACTGTCTGAAAAGCAAAAGCAGCTTCTGCGTGAGTTTGCTGAAGTAAGCGGACAGTCTCCTCTTGGAGAGCAGGAGGAAAGCTTTTTTTCAAAAGTAAAACGTGCCTTTAAAGGTGATTAATTGAATGGAGTTGGTATAAATGAAATGGTCTGAAATCAGCATTTTAACTACAAATGAAGCGGTTGAGCCGATTTCCAATATCCTGCATGAAGCAGGCGCAAGTGGAGTTGTTATTGAAGATCCGCTTGAGCTTGAGAAGGAGAGAGAGGACCAGTTCGGAGAAATATACCAGCTTAATCCAGACGATTATCCGGAAGAAGGAGTCATTGTAAAAGCTTATCTGCCGGTAAATAGTTTCCTTGGAGAAACAGTCGATGAGATAAAAGAGGCAATCAATAACCTGATTATCTACAATATTGATATTGGGATGAATAAAGTATCAATCAGTGAAGTGAATGAGGAAGAGTGGGCAACGGCCTGGAAGAAATACTATAACCCGGTCAAAATTTCAGAGAAATTCACGATCGTGCCAACCTGGGAGGATTACACTCCAGTCAGCACGGATGAATTGATCATCGAGCTTGATCCAGGTATGGCATTCGGCACAGGAACACACCCGACAACTGTCATGTGTATCCAGGCGTTGGAAAGAACAGTCAGGCCTGGCGACCGCGTCGTGGATGTTGGAACAGGTTCAGGTGTACTCAGTATTGCAGCGGCTAAGCTGGGTGCGGGAAAAGTGGAAGCGATGGACCTGGATGATGTAGCAGTGCAGGTTGCAAAACTCAATCTCAAGCTGAACAAAGTCCACGATGTTGCAACCATTTCACAAAACAACCTTCTGGATGGTGTTGCAGAAGGAGCGGATATTGTGGTTGCAAATATCCTGGCGGAAGTAATCTTGCGTTTTGCTGACGATGCAGGCAAGGTCGTGAAAAATGGCGGATATTTCATTACATCTGGGATCATCCAGCAGAAGAAAGAAGTTGTCAAGGATGCAATGATCAATGCAGGTTTTGAAATAGAAGAGATTATTTCTATGGAAGACTGGGTTGCGATTATCAGCAAAAAGAAATAATGTGAAAAAAGGGGTACAGCTTAACCCCTTTTTTCTGTTCTTTTAAGTCATATGTCTTAAATCTGAGAAATGTCTAGCTCCAGCGCCTAGCCCCTCGAGACGCTTGTCTAGTGTTGCCTCCTAGAAACTCCGAAACTTCAACTCCGCCGGCAGAAGCAAAAAGCGCTTCTTTGTCGGAGTCTCCAGTTTCTGCGTTTCTGGACAGTCGGCGATACTTTTCATTTCGGTCCGCCCAATGAAGTCAAAGAACGACTTCAATGGGCGGTCCTCCAGCGCTTGTCGGGGCTGACCAAGGCGCTTGCGCTTTTCAGAAAGCAGGTGCTGTGGTGCAGCGGTATTTTATTGATGAACAAGGGAATATGGAACAATTCAATATTAGCGGCGATGATTATCATCATATTGTACGTGTTATGAGGATGAAAACTGGGGACGAGATCATCTGTGTCACGCGCACGGGCAAAAGTGCTGTTTGTCAGATTGAAGAAATTACCGATGAAATCGTTGTGGCAAACGTTGTAAAATGGGAGGAAGGGACTACGGAGCTTCCGGTCCATGTCGTGATTGCGAGCGGTCTGCCCAAAGGGGATAAGCTCGAATTGATTATTCAGAAGGGTACTGAACTCGGTGCTTATGAATTTGTCCCTTTTACCGCATCCCGCTCAATCGTTAAATGGGACGGCAAGAAAGCTGCCAAAAAGGTTGACCGCTGGCAGAAGATTGCCAAGGAAGCTGCTGAGCAGTCCCATCGCAGCTATGTTCCAGAAGTGAAAGAACCGGTCAGTCTTAAAGAACTGATCAAAGCAAGCGATGAATATACTTATAAGCTAGTTGCTTATGAGGAAGAAGCGAGGGAAGGCGAAGCTTCGGTCCTTTCTTCTACTCTCGCGAAATTGGGGGAAGGCCACAGCCTCCTGATTGTATTTGGTCCAGAGGGAGGACTTACCTCGGAGGAAGTTGACCTTTTAAATAAAAATGGATTTTTAGCTTGTGGTCTCGGGCCGCGCATCTTGCGTACAGAAACAGCACCGCTATATGCCTTGTCTGCTGTTTCCTATCATTTTGAATTATTGGGGTGAAGATAATGCCTACAGTTGCTTTTCATACATTAGGTTGCAAGGTTAACCATTACGAAACAGAAGCCATTTGGCAGTTATTTAAGGAACAAGGGTACGAGAGAGTAGAGTTTGAGTCTACTTCAGATGTTTATGTTATCAACACATGTACTGTAACGAACACAGGGGACAAGAAGAGCCGCCAGGTTATCCGCCGGGCTGTCCGTAAGAATCCGGACGCAGTTATTTGTGTTACCGGCTGCTACGCACAAACGTCGCCAGCAGAAATCATGGCGATTCCTGGAGTCGATATTGTTGTCGGAACACAGGACCGCGTAAAAATGCTAGAGTATATCGAACAGTACAAGCAAGAGCGCCAGCCAATCAATGCCGTTGGCAATATCATGAAAAATCGTGTTTATGAAGAGCTTGATGTACCTGCATTTACAGACCGTACAAGGGCTTCATTGAAAATTCAGGAAGGCTGCAATAACTTTTGTACTTTCTGTATCATCCCTTGGGCACGCGGTTTGATGAGATCCCGTGACCCACAGGAAGTAATCCGCCAGGCACAGCAGCTTGTCGATGCAGGATATAAGGAAATCGTTCTTACAGGCATCCATACAGGCGGTTACGGTGAAGATATGAAAGACTACAACCTTGCTTCACTGCTTAGAGATTTAGAGGCACAAGTTAAGGGCATAAAGCGCTTGCGAATTTCTTCTATTGAAGCCAGCCAGATCACGGACGAAGTAATCGAGGTAATTGATCAATCAAACATTATCGTCCGTCACCTGCACATCCCGCTCCAATCTGGTTCTGACACAGTGTTGAAGCGTATGCGCCGTAAATACACAATGGAATTTTTCGGTGAGCGTCTTGACCGACTTAAGGAAGTGTTGCCAGGTCTCGCGGTTACTTCTGATATCATAGTTGGTTTCCCAGGTGAAACGGAAGAAGAGTTTATGGAAACTTATAATTTCATCAAGAAGCACCAATTCTCAGAACTGCATGTCTTCCCTTATTCAAAACGGACAGGCACTCCTGCTGCAAGAATGGAAGACCAGGTGGACGAAGAGGTGAAGAACGAACGCGTTCACAGATTGATTGAGCTTTCGAACCAGCTTGCAAAGGAATATGCTTCCCAGTTTGAAAATGAAGTGCTTGAAGTGATTCCTGAAGAGATCTACAAGGAAGAGCCAGATAGCGGACTTTATGTAGGTTATACAGATAACTACTTGAAAGTTGTTTTCCCTGCTACCGAAGATATGATTGGTAAAATTGTGAAGGTCAAAATTGTAAAAGCAGGCTATCCATACAACGAAGGGCAATTTGTCCGCGTGTTGGAAGATGAAGCTGTAGCTGAACAAGCAGTTATATAGTTGAATGACTAAAGAGCTGGCATTTTGCCAGCTCTTTTTTGGTTCTAAAGCCTGACTTAGTATAAGATATCGACCATGTTTTAGAGTATATCGATCACATTTTAAGATTTATCGACCATATGCCAATTTTTTCGCCCAAATGAGATTTTCAACCACTAATCACGTTATTCTATCCCATGAATGAACTCAATCATCCTGCCAAATTTCTCGGCAACTGGAAGTACAAGTACCGAAGCGATTACATTGTATACGACACTGACATGCGCCAGCTGGACTTCGGGTCTTGTGGCTGTCATCGGGGCCAGTGCAGCTATTTGGTCGATGAAAGGGTAGAAGACTGCTGCGCCAGCGATATTCAGCCATACGTGCGCGAACGCTGTGAGCCTGGCCTCTTTGCCGGCACCAATAGAAGCAAGCATGGCGGTTATGCAAGTGCCTATATTGGCACCAAGCATTGCAGCGATAGCTGAATCCATGCTTAATGTTCCTTCAGACAGAAAGCCCATGATGATTCCAGTCAGCGCTGTACTTGATTGGACCATGGCCGTTACAACTGTACCGGCTAAAATGCTGATAAAATGGCTGTTGTTCAAGTTGGCAAGTGCAAGCTCCACTATAGGCAGGCTGGTCACAGGGTCGGCGAGGAAGGTGAAACCGCGCATTGCTGCAAAAACAGCTGCAATCCCAAAAGAAATTGCACCAATGTTTTGCCATGTTCTGTTACGTGATACCATTAAAATCGCACCAATAACAGCAAAAGGCACGATAAATGTGTCGATATTAAAAGTGATGATTTCAAGGGTGAAGGTTGTCCCTATATTTGAACCAAGGATGATTCCGATTGATTGAGAAAATTTCAGCAGGCCTGCAGAAATTAATCCAATCGTGATGACCATGACAGCGGAACTGCTGTGCAAAAGTGCGGTCACTACCATTCCGGCAATCAACCCTTTTAGTGGTGTATCTGTCATGATGGCCAGCCAGTTCTTCATTCTGCTTGCGGAAAGCTCAAATAAGCCTTTTCGAAGCAATGTCATGCCGCCGATGAAAACTGCGAGAAATAATAGGAAAAATAATAGATAGACCATAGGACTCCCCCTCCCATTTAAATGTATGAAAAGGAGGGAAGGACATGCTAATAAATTTTTCATTCTGCATGTTATCCTGCAAAAATACATAAAGTAAAAACAAGGGCTAATTACAGTTGACCTCCTGCCAGTGTTATATTATAATTGCAAGGTACATGGTTTCCCATGTGTTTTGGTGTTAGTGTGTTGTGCTCGGAGGGAGGGAAAGAGAATGTCTAAAACTGTCGTTCGTAAAAACGAATCGCTTGAAGATGCTCTTCGACGCTTCAAACGTACTGTATCTAAATCAGGTACTATCCAAGAAGCTAGAAAGCGCGAATTCTACGAAAAACCTAGTGTAAAGCGTAAGAAAAAGTCTGAAGCTGCTAGAAAACGCAAGTTCTAAGAGAGGGTGGAATCAACTTGAGCCTGCTCGAGCGTTTAAATAATGATATGAAACAAGCGATGAAGAACAAAGAAAAGGACAGACTCACGACGATTCGGATGGTCAAAGCATCCCTGCAAAACGAAGCAATCAAGTTCGGCAAGCAGGAATTATCCGAAGAAGAAGAGTTAACTGTACTTTCTCGTGAAGTGAAGCAACGCAAAGATTCCCTCCAGGAATTTGAAAAAGCAGGTCGACAAGACCTCGTTGAAAAGATACAAAAAGAATTAAAGCATGTCGAAATTTACATGCCACAGCAGCTTAGCGAAGAAGAAGTGACGGAAATCGTCAAAGAAGCTATCGCGGAGACCGGTGCGGCATCGAAAGCCGATATGGGTAGAGTAATGGCTGTCCTTATGCCTAAAGTAAAAGGTAAAGCAGACGGATCTCTCGTTAATAAACTTGTACAACAACACCTTTCATAAAAAGCTCGAAGGCCGCAGGATATTCTTGCGGCCTTTTTAGCGTATAATAAAAAGTGTCTTCACCTAGTACTTTGTGTTTCATTGAAATTAAATACATAATTTTTACACATTCAGAAGGATTCTTTTTGAAAATTTGTAAAAAATCAATGAAACCTTTTGGTGTACGAATGCGTATTACCACTATGGCCTTATTTTATAGAATGGAGGTGCCAAATTGAATATCAAATCAGTGATTGCGAGCATCATCATCCTCTTGTCACTGGCCAGTCTGATCAATCCGTTCACTGCAGATGCGGATGAAAAAGTTGTCTACGTGGTGCCGATTGAAGAAACAGTCGAAAAGGGCTTGCTTGCCTTCCTGGAAAGAGCGGTGGAAGAAGCTGAAGAGGCAGGTGCTGAAGCAATCATTTTTGATGTAAATACACCTGGAGGTGCCGTTGATGCGGCTGATGGCATAGGTAAACTGCTGACAGGCACTGACTTGAAAACAGTCGCCTTTGTCAATAAGAAGGCATTATCCGCAGGTGCCTATATTTCCCTCAATACGGATGAAATTTATATGGTTCCCGGCTCCACCATGGGCTCAGCTGCAATCATTGACCAACAGGGCAATACAGCTGGTAAAAAAGCAGAATCATATTGGTTTGCGGCTATGAAAGCAGCAGCCGTTGAAAGTGGAAGGGATCCGATATACGCCCAGGCAATGGCTGATGAGAGCATTGATTTGCCGAATCTGAATGCAGAAAAGGGGAAGCTCCTTACCCTGACGGCGGAGCAGGCGCTTGAAGTCGGTTATTCTGAGGGGACTGTAAAAAACCTCGATAATTTATTGGAGAAGCTTGGCTATGAGAATGCAGAAATCAGGAAAGTGAATGAAACTTTCGCTGAAAAGCTGGCGAGATTCATAACGCATCCAGTCGTAATCCCGATTTTAATGACGATCGGAAGCTTAGGGTTGGTGCTTGAGTTGTACTCTCCGGGATTCGGTCTGCCAGGAATTGCAGGCTTGTCAGCTTTGCTCCTATTCTTCTACGGGCATATGGTGGCTGGTCTGGCTGGTTTTGAAACGCTGATTTTGTTCGCGCTTGGTGTTGGGCTTATATTGCTTGAGTTATTTATTCCAGGAGGAATAGCTGGAGCTATTGGTTTATTAGCAATCTTTGCAAGCTTTTTTATGGCATCTGATAATGTGGTCCATATGGGGATTTCGTTACTGATCGCCTTGACTGCGTCCATCGTTTTATCTATTTTAATGATAAGGGTGTTTGGAAAAAAGATGAAATTTTTCAAAAGAATCATACTGACAGATTCAACAAGCACTGAAAAGGGTTATGTATCCAATAAAAACCGCCTTGAACTGATTGGCGTAGAAGGGATCACATTGACTCCCCTCAGACCTTCAGGAACAATCGTTGTTGAGGACGAACGCATAGATGCAGTCAGTGAGGGTGGATTTATTGCAAAGGATAAGAAAGTCAGGATTGTAAAAACGGAAGGCTCGAGAATTGTGGTTAGAGAGATTACTGAAACCTGATTTGTTCTTTCATTGTATTGTTCATTAAGGTATTCTTGCCACGGCGAATTGATGAAGTAACAAGTAGAGATAAAAACCAATGGTCTTTGAGTTTATTTGGTAAAATAAAGAAGATTCAAAGAACATGGAATAATATTTTTTAGGAGGCAGTTCATATGGATGCAAGTACAGCATTTGTTTTAGTAGCGATTGCACTTGGGATACTTTTCCTTGGTGTTTTGCTGACATTCGTACCGGTAATGCTATGGATTTCAGCATTAGCGGCAGGTGTCAGGGTCAGCATTTTCACGCTGATTGGTATGAGATTAAGAAGGGTTATCCCAAGCAGGGTTATCAATCCGATGATCAAGGCGCATAAAGCGGGCTTGAATGTTACAACGAACCAGCTTGAAAGCCACTATCTTGCAGGAGGTAACGTAGACAGGGTTGTAAATGCATTGATTGCTGCACATCGTGCGAATATTGAGCTTTCATTCGAAAGAGCGGCAGCGATTGACCTTGCTGGCCGTGATGTATTAGAAGCGGTACAAATGAGCGTTAATCCGAAAGTAATTGAAACACCATTCATCGCTGGTGTGGCCATGGATGGTATTGAAGTAAAGGCTAAGGCAAGAATCACCGTAAGAGCAAACATCGACCGACTTGTCGGGGGTGCTGGTGAAGAGACAATCGTTGCCCGTGTAGGTGAAGGTATTGTATCGACCATCGGTTCTTCTGACAACCATAAAAAGGTATTGGAAAATCCGGATATGATTTCTCAAACGGTCCTTTCAAAAGGTTTGGATGCGGGTACAGCGTTCGAGATCCTATCGATTGATATTGCGGACGTTGATATCGGCAAGAATATCGGTGCCGAGCTTCAGACAGAGCAGGCGGAAGCGGACAAAAAGATTGCCCAGGCAAAAGCCGAAGAGCGTCGCGCAATGGCCGTAGCACAAGAACAGGAAATGAAGGCGCGCGTCGAGGAAATGAGAGCGAAAGTTGTCGAAGCGGAAGCAACTGTACCATTGGCAATGGCAGAAGCGCTGCGTGAAGGCAACATCGGCGTGATGGATTATATGAATATCCAGAATATCGAAGCAGACACAGATATGAGAGGTTCCATTGGCAAGCTTTCCAACAATAAAAAAGATGACAAAAATAATAATTGATGCGAGAACCCGTTAAAAGAAAGGGGGGCTCCTCATGGAAATTTTATTTGAATTGTTCAGTAATCCTATAGCCCTGTTTATTCTAATCGGGGTTATCTCCAGCCTTTTCAACAAAAAGAAGCAGGACAGCCAGCAGCCGCAGCGCCGTCCGGTCAGGCCGCCCGGTCCGATGCAGCAACCAGGACCGGCAAGGCAGCCTCGTCCTGCGCCTGCCAGGAGACAGCCAGCAGAGGCCAGAGTTGAGCCTCGGCAGGAAATCGAAAAAGAACAAGGGCCTCGTTATGATACTGGAAGGGACACAAAACGAAGCCGCGAATCAGCTAAGCACGTACCGGGTGAAACTGGTGTGGAGATCATCAATGATCTCCAAAAGGTTTATCTGGAAAGAAAGCTTCAGTCTGAGGAGCAGGTGAATAAAGAGAGAGCAAGTAAAGGCAGGATGTCTGCTGGTGAATCATCAGGCCGATTGAATCAAAAGAGAGAAGAAAAAGAACCTGAAATTATCATCCAGCCAGACAGGGACACTCTCGTAGAGGGAATAATTTGGGCGGAAGTCCTTGGCAAGCCAAGGGCCAAAAGGCCATACAACGCAGTCAGGAGAAATTAGGCAAAGAATTTGCCTTCCTGTTCATTTTGGAAAGAATGAGCATCCATAAAGTTAAAAATGGTGCTAGAACCTCCTTTTTTCTCATACATATGAGATGAAAGGGGGTTCTTTTTTTTATGGCAAAAAAATGGGGCCAGTATGTTCGCAAATGGATGACACAAAAAATGGATCTTCCTCAAGATGTCATGATGGATCTCCCTAGAATCACGATGATTGGGCATGTCCATATTTATATAGAGAATCACAGGGGTCTGCTTGCTTTTTCCGATGGAGAAGTGCGGTTGATGATTAAAGGGGGCCAGCTTCTCGTCAAGGGAAAAGCATTTGTGATCAAGACAATATTGCCTGAAGAAATTTTACTCGAAGGAAAAATAGATCAGGTTATTTATATAAATGATTGATTGAGGGGGAGACGAATGAAAAACCAATGGATTCACACCTTTTCCGGCACAGTCAAAGTGAAATTGACTGGAAAGGGTATAGAAAGATTTTTAAATCAGTTGACACGCAGTGGTGTTTCGATATGGAACGTGAAAAAACATGGATCCGAGGCCGTCACCTTTTATGTGAATCTGCAGGATGTAAAAAAACTGAGAATTCCAGCAAGGGACAGCAATTGCAAAATAAGGTTTTTAGAGAGGGCGGGTGGCCCTTTCTTTTTAAGGAAATTATGGACAAACAGTGGATTCTTGGCGGGTGCATTTTTATTTTTTGCATTAATGATGCTTCTTTCAAACATGGTTTGGGGTATAGAAATAAAAGGGGCGAGCCCGGCGACCGAACACCAGATTCGCAAGGAATTGGACAGGATGGGGATTGGCGTCGGAAAATTGCAGTTTTCTATAGATAGTGTGGAGAGTATCCAAAAGGAACTGACCGATAAAGTAGGCGCCCTGACCTGGATAGGTGTGGAGCTTAAAGGGACGACCTATCATTTTCAGGCTGTTGAAAAGAGTGAGCCGGAAAAAGCAGAAGTAATTGGACCGAGGAACCTGGTGGCAAAAAGGAAAGCAGCCATTGTCAAAATCTTTGTAGAAAAAGGAGAACCGGTTGTCGAGGTCAATGATTATGTTATGCCTGGTCAGCTCCTTGTTTCGGGTCTGTATGGAAAAGAAGATGATCTGAAGGTTGTGGCGGCTGAAGGTGAAATACTTGGTGAGACTTGGTATTCAACGAAGGTGGAGTTGCCTTTGAAGAGTACGTTCCAGGTGTACAATGGCAATGAAAAAAAGAAATATTCCCTCATGATCGCTGGTAAAGCCTTACCTGTCTGGGGATTTGGAAAACCTGATTTCAGTGAATTTGAACTCGAGGTGACTGAACAGCCTGTAAGATTTTTCAAATGGGAACTTCCTGTGAAGGTTGAAAAAAAGACCATCAGGGAGAGGGAACAGGTAACACGCATCTATTCGAGGAAAGAAGCAATAGAAAGTGCAAAAGAATTAGCGAGAAAGGATATAAAAAACTACCTTCCTGAAAATGCTATCATTAAAGGGGAAAAAATTTTACATCAGTCAATTGAGAATGATAAAGTAAAGCTAACCACACATTTTACAATCATTGAGGATATAGCAGTAGGAAAACCAATTATCAAGGAGACTGAGAATGACAGAAGACTTAAAAACGATGGAAATACAACTAGCGAACCCAACTGAAGCCATTTCATTATTTGGTAATTCAGATATGAACCTTAAGCTGATTGAACAGGAGCTTGGTGTCTCGATTGTGACCCGGGGAGAGGCAGTAGGAATCTCAGGGCCGGAGGACAAGGTTGAGTTAGCCCAAGCTGTATTGGACAATCTGCTTGCCGTAATCCGGAAGGGAATCAGCATTAGCCAAAGAGAAGCTGTTTACGCAATTCAAATGGCCGAAAAGGGTACCTTGGAATATTTCAAGGATTTATATGATGAAGAAATCAGTAAAAACGTTAAGGGTAAATCGATCAGGGTCAAGACTCTTGGCCAGAGACACTATGTCAATGCCATCAAAAGCCGCGATCTTGTTTTTGGCATTGGGCCTGCTGGTACTGGTAAAACGTATCTTGCGGTAGTTATAGCAGTCACGGCACTTAAGAATGGTACTGTGTCCAAAATTATCTTAACCAGACCAGCAGTAGAGGCAGGAGAAAGCCTTGGCTTCCTTCCAGGGGACTTGAAGGAGAAGGTAGACCCTTATCTCCGCCCATTATATGATGCCCTGCACGATATCCTTGGCACTGAACATACATTGCGCCTGATTGAGAGAGGGACAATTGAAATTGCACCTCTTGCTTATATGAGGGGGAGGACACTCGATGACGCATTTGTGATCCTGGACGAGGCGCAGAATACGACTCAGGCTCAGATGAAAATGTTCCTGACTCGCCTGGGATTTGGGTCTAAAATGATCATTACAGGGGACACGTCCCAGATAGATTTGCCAAAGGGTGCAAAATCAGGATTGGTTGAGGCTGAAAGAGTGTTGATGGATGTCTCTGGAATCTCCTTTGTGCACCTTGAACAAGCTGATGTTGTGCGGCACCCGCTTGTCGGACGGATCATTGAAGCATATGGTAAAAATGAATAGTCATCTTGGTCCGCTCTTGATAAACGAGAGCGGACTTTTATTTGACTTAGAATTCTGCAGAATGGGACTAATTTTAAATAGAGGTGAAATTTGAAGGGAAAACTGATATGA
>NZ_JBIQOE010000179.1:0-6504 GCF_047739415.1 Mesobacillus sp.
GATGGCCAACTGGACATGGAGAAGTCCAGTAATGGCCTAGAATTAAAGCTAAGAGAGTCTATTTCCCATGAAAAATCCGCTGAAATTCAAAAAGGGGTTCGGAATGAGAACATTCCGAACCCCTTTTGTCGACAAACTGAAGAAGCCGGTCATCCCGGCTTCTTTACTGATTGCTTTTGATCAGTTTCTTTTCTAGAAGTTCGACGAGCTGATACATCACCGTTGCAAACACTGCAATGACGAGCAGTGACAAAAAGACGAGCGTGAAATTGAAAACCTGGAAACCGTAGATAATCATATATCCGAGGCCTCGGGCAGAAACGAGGAATTCCCCGACAATGACTCCTACCCAGGACAAGCCGACGTTCACCTTCAAGGTTGATATGATGGTCGGGAATGAGGCCGGCAAAATTGCTTCCCGGAAACACTGTGTCCTTGTTGCTCCGAAGGTCTGCAGCACTTTCAGGTAATTTTGATCGACTTCTTTAAAAGCGGTATATACAACGATAGTAGTGATAATCACTGAGATGATTGCACCCATCGCAATAATTGAAGTCATGTTTGTTCCGAGGGCCACAATCAGGATCGGGCCCAGAGCTACCTTTGGCATTGAATTCAGTATAACCAAATATGGATCCAGGATTTTTGAAAGCATCGGTGACCACCATAATACAGCTGCCAGTATCGTACCGGCGAGTGTACCGAGGATGAATCCCAGTACGGTTTCAGCTAATGTCACTCCAAGATTCACGGCCAATGAACCATCCATCGTCTTGTCAATTAGCATGTTCCAGATTTTGGACGGTGAACTGAATAGGAGCGGGTCAATCCATTTTAGCTGGCTTGAGATTTCCCATAGCGCAAAAAAGGCAATGAATATCAGAAACTGATAGATACGGACGATTTTTTTCTCGCGGCTTAACTTTTTAAGATACTGTTGATGAAGGAGTTCAGTTTTCCTCTGGGTCAATCGATTCCAGCTCCTTCCATATCGTCTGAAACAGTTCATTGTATAAAGGGTGGTTTCTAGCCTCGAACGGGCTCAAGTTTCTTAGCTCTTCTGGAATGGCAAAAGTTCTATGCAGGCGTCCAGGTCTTGGCGAAAACAGGAAAATCCGGTCGCTCATTGCTATCGCCTCTCCGATATCATGCGTTACGAGAATCGCTGTTTTTCCGAAAGTCTTAAAAGTGTTGGAAACCAGGTCCTCGAGTTTCAATTTCGTTTGATAGTCCAGTGCGGAAAAAGGTTCGTCAAGCATGAGCAACTTAGGCTCTGTTGCAAGTGTCCTTACAAGTGCCACACGCTGGCGCATCCCGCCGGACAGCTGTTTTGGATAAAGTTTTTCTACATTCTCTAACCCCATTTGCCTTAGCAGCGATAAAACCTCAGCTTTTTTGGAAGCTTCCAAAGTTCCGCTAATCTTCAGGCCGAGAAAGATATTTTCCTCAATCGTTTTCCAAGGAAATAAATAATCCTGCTGCAGCATGTATCCGGTTTGATTCGCAGCATCCTTGACTGCTTTGCCTTCCAGTTTTACATATCCATCGGAAGGCTCAATCAGCCCTGCTATAATCGAAAGCAGCGTTGTCTTGCCGCAGCCGCTCGGACCCAGGAAGGATACGAACTCCCCTTCCTGGACATCGAGTGAAATATCATTCAAAGCAGTGACAGCGGATGATTTTGTGAAATAAGTGTGATGTATCCCTGTTAATGTCAAAAAGTCCATTGGCTGCAACCTCCTGTTATTTCATGACGTCTTCTGCCACCTCTGTGTTTACTAAGGTGTCATGGCTTACTTCCTCAGGAAGTTCTCCTGCTTCATCCATGATGTCCTGCAGGTTATTCCATTCCTCTTCATCTAGAATCGGGTCAGTTGCGTATGATCCCTGACTCTTGTATCGATCAACAACCGTTTCGATTAGCGACAAATCTGTATCTTTAAAGAATGGCTGGATGACCTCCGCTGTTTCTTTTGCACTGTGAGAGTCCACCCATTTCTGAGCCTTATGAATTGCACGGGTGAATTTTTCGATTGTTTCCGGGTTTTTCTTCATATAGCTTTGTTTGGCCATAAATGTGGTATATGGTACATGACCGGACTCAGTTCCGAATGAAGCGACGATATGTCCTATGCCTTCCAATTCAAACATGCTGGCCTGCGGCTCGAATAACTGGACGAAGTCACCAGTTCCGGAAGCGAAGGCATTAGGGATATTCGCGTAATCAATATTTTGAATCATCTCTAAATCTGCCTTTGGATCGATGCCGTGCTTCTTGAGGACGAATTCACCGACCATTTGCGGCATCCCGCCCGTACGCTGGCCGAGATAGGTGGCTCCTTTTAACTGATCCCATGAAAAATCATCAATTTTTTCTCTGGATACAAGAAAGGTCCCATCTGTTTGCGTAAGCTGGGCAAAGTTGATGACTGGATCATTTGATCCCTGGGCATAAACGTAGATAGATGTCTCTGAACCAACGAGTCCAATATCTGCTGCGTTCGAGAGTACGGCTGTCATGGTCTTGTCGCCGCCCCAAGTAGTCGTTAATTCAACTTCCAATCCTTCATCCTCAAAAAATCCTTTTTCAAGGGCAACATATTGAGGAGCATAGAAGATCGAACGAGTTACCTCTGCAACTTTGAGAGTCTGTACCTTGTCTTGACCGCAGGCTGCAAGAGGTATAATAAGTACAGCAACCATAAATAAAGCAAAACCGGCTTTGAACCATTTTTTCATAATGATGCCTCCTAAAAATCTGTCTTAATTTGGGCTTACGATATCGTATGAATTCGCTAAAAATGTGTGAATGCCCAGGAACCAAATTTAAAGAATTTCATATAAGAGAGGAGTGTTTACTTTGGAAAAAGACGGTCTAATGATCTCGGCTAACAAATTTCCTTCCCCCAATCCGGCAGTCGAGCTGCAAATGGTGACCTACTATGCAGGCGGACTGCGGGTCAAAGGACTTCTAGCTAGGCCGATTGATGGAAGCGGGACTGAAGGATTCCTGTATCTGCGTGGTGGAATTAAAAATGTAGGGAAGGTGCGGCCTGCGCGGATTGCCCAATTTGCGTTTGAAGGCTTCACAGTTTTCGCTCCTTTTTACCGTGGGAACCAGGGTGGGGAAGGTGATGAGGATTTCGGCGGGGATGACCGGGTCGATGCCTTTGCTGGATTCAAGCTGCTTCAAACATTGCCATGGGTTGATAGGATTCATGTTTTTGGCTTTTCACGAGGTGGTTTGATGGCTTTGCTGACGGCCATTAAATTTCCTGAGATGGCGTCGGTCGTTACCTGGGGAGGGGTAACGGATATGTTTTTAACGTATGTAGAAAGAAAGGACCTGCGCAGGATGATGAAAAGGGTGATCGGCGGGTCGCCAAAAAAGGTGCCAAACCGATATAAGTTCCGCACGCCTTTATACGATATCGAAAACCTGAAAGCACCGGTGCTGCTGATCCACGGCCGGAACGACCGCAATGTGTCGGTTGAACACTCCTACCGGATCGAGAAGCGGTTAAAAGAGTTGGAAAAGCCTGTCGAAAGCTGGTATTTTGATGACTACACGCATTACTTTCCGCCAGTAGTGAACCGGAAAGTTGTGTCCGACTTAACGAATTGGATGAAATCACAATAGCAACAATGATAAAATGAAAGTGATATTAATGATGAACAATAGAGGAGCGAGTACAATGGGGATGCCATTAGAGTTGAATACAATGATCGTGACGAAGGGCCGGGAAAAGAGGCTCGAAGACAATTTCTTCTCTCTGACAAAGGAAGGCTACAGGCTTTATCCAGTTGACATTCCACTAGAAGTCAAAAAGACAATCGAAGGTGACCTTACCGGAACGGGCGTCATCAAAAAAGTAGAATTGACAGAGAACACAACAACACTTACGTATCAGTTAATTTCCTTGAACTCAACCAACTAAGCAGGGCACATTTTGTGCTCTGTTTTTTTCTTTACAGTCATTGTTATAAGTCTTTTTAAAAACAGTACTTATCATAGCTCGAATAGTTATCAACGAATATTATCTCTTTATTAGCCTAAAAATAAAGAAAAAAGAAGGAGTTATGAATTGAAATGGAACATAACCCTCAATTGACTTCATCAGAGGTTGCTGCAATGTGGGGAGCGTATATGCAAAATTCAATGGCTCACTGTATCGTTCAGCATTTTGCTAAGGTTAATGAAGATACCTCAATGACGGAAATTATAAATGCCGCGTTATCAAATACCAAATTTGTAGTAGATCAAGTCAAATCCATTTTCGGAAAAGATCAACATGCAATGCCTATCGGTTTTACTCAGGAAGACGTAAATTCAAAGGCATGCCGAGTGTATTCAGACCTTTTTGCCTTGCGATATATTAAATATATGGCTTCCGCAGGGACTGTTGCATCAGCAGCATTTCTGGAAGTATTGGCAAGGAATGATGTAAGAGAATTATTTTCGAAGTCTTCAGTGATATTTATGAAGCTTTATAATGATTCTTGTGACTTACTTTTAAAAAAAGGTACATTCGTACGCTCGCCAACGATACCTCCAATGGAGAAAGCAGAGTACCTTCAGGATGAATCATTCTTGTCTAGTTTAATTGGAAGACATCGGCCACTAACCGCTGTGGAACTGGCTCATATATCTAAAAATACAGAGACAAATTCCCTTGGCAGAACATTTTTGGCTGGTTTTTCGCAAACAGCCCAGTCACAAGAGGTACGGAAGTTTATGGAAAGAGGTACTGAAATAGCCGCTAAGCATGAGACTGTATTTAGAGAAATATTAATACAGGATGGAGTTCCGCTTCCAACTACCTGGGATTCAGCGATATCTCAATCAATTGATCCGCCTTTTTCAGATAAGCTGATGATGTTTCAAACCAACAGTTTAAGTGCTATCAGTGTTGGTGGCTACGGAACAGCAATTGGGGCGAGCCTAAGAAAAGACTTAGGCGGACATTACACGAGACTTGTTACTGAAATCCTTCAATATGCAAATGACGGGATTAAAATAATGATTGATAACAGATGGATGGAACAGCCTCCACAAAATGTTGACAGGGAAGCATTAAGAAACAGAAGTAAATAGGTATCAAAAGGCAACCCATAGACTGGAGAAAAGAAAAGAGCCATTTCCGATTGGAAATGGCCTTTTTATGCGATAAGAAAGGATAAATTTTACTTCGAGAATTGTCCAGCTCCAGCGCCTAGCCAGTCTTCATCTCTGAGAGTGCTTCCTCGAGTATCTTGCGAGAAGCATTAGCTTTGAGCAGCTCGAGTCGCTTTTCTAGTGTCGCCTCCTAGAAACTCCGAAACTTCAACTCCGCCGGCAGAAGCAAAAAGCGCTTCTTTGTCGGAGTCTCCAGTTTCTGCGTTTCTGGACAGTCGGCTATACATTTCGATTTCGGTCCGCCCAATGAAGTCAAAGAACGACTTCACCCGTCGGCCTTCCGAGGCACACGATGTGCTAGACCCGCCAGCCACAGGACGTGGCGTTTTAAGGCGGGCAGCGCTTGTCGGGTCTGACCAAGGCGCTTGCGCTTTTCTAATTATTTCGCTGTCGGTCCGCCTTTTTCTTCGATCTCGGACGGGACGTTTGAGAACTTCTTGAAGTTTTTGCGGAACTTGCCTGCAAGTTCGTTTGCTTTTGCGTAGTATGCTTCTTTGTCGCTCCATGTCTTGACTGGCTGGAGGACATCGTCAGGTACACCTGGTACATGTGCCGGGATATCAAGGCCGAAAATTTCGTCTTTGACGGTTTCGACATTGTTCAATTCGCCTTCAAGTGCTGCCTGGACCATTGCGCGTGTGTATGCCAGCTTCATACGGCTGCCTGTGCCATACTCTCCGCCTGTCCATCCTGTGTTCACTAGGAATACTTTTGCGTTGTGCTCGTCGATTTTTTCACCGAGCATTTCGGCGTATCTTGTTGCTGCAAGCGGAAGGAATGGCGAGCCGAAGCAAGTTGAGAACGTTGCTTGCGGTGAAGTGATGCCGCGCTCCGTGCCAGCTAGCTTTGAAGTATATCCGCTCAAGAAATGGTACATTGCCTGTTCCTTTGTAAGCTTGGCGATTGGAGGCAGAACTCCGAAAGCATCGGCCGTAAGGAATACGATGGCGTTTGGATGTCCGGCAATGCTTGGGTCCACGATGTTATCGATTGCCTGGATTGGATAAGCTGCACGAGTGTTTTCAGTCAGGCTGCCGTCATCATAGTCCGCAACGCGGGTTTCTTCATCGACAACGACATTTTCAAGTACAGAACCGAAACGGATCGCATCATAAATTTGCGGTTCTTTTTCCTTAGATAAGTTGATGCACTTCGCATAACAACCGCCCTCGATGTTGAACACTCCGTTAGCTGACCAGCCGTGCTCATCATCACCAATCAGGCGGCGATTGTTATCAGCTGATAATGTTGTCTTTCCTGTACCGGAAAGACCGAAGAACAACGCAACATCACCTTCGCGTCCAACGTTTGCAGAGCAGTGCATGGAA
>NZ_JBIQOE010000180.1:0-26273 GCF_047739415.1 Mesobacillus sp.
GTAAGGAGTCGAATATTTTCGGTATCATTATATTTAAGAAGGAGTTGCTATGCCAGCTCCTTCTTTTTGCTATAGAGGCCATTAAAAAAATATAAAAAAAATAATAAAATAAACCAAAACCTTTTTCTAACCCACACGTCTAAGATTTAAGTGAATTAACAAGGAGAGAAATTAGATGGCTGACTACAGGGAAGAGGATGTTCATGAGTGGTACAATCTGTATCATCAAACAATCTTTAAATTTATTTTTATGCTTACAAAAGATTATCAGCAAGCTGAGGATTTAACTCAGGAAACATTTTTTAAGGCCTATAAATATCATCATACTTTCAAAGGAGATTCTAGCGAAAAAACATGGTTGTTCAGTATCGCTCATAATGTGACTGTTGACCACATGAGAAAACAAAAGCCAATTCGCTTTTTTAAAGAGTTATTCCAACCTCAAATTGACATTAAACTATTGCCAGAAAATGTGGTTCAGCTTAAAGAAAGTTCAAAGGAAATTCATGAAGCACTAAGTGCACTTAAACAATCGCACCGGGAAGTTATCATCCTTAGAAAGATCAAGGGTTTTTCAATTACCGAAACAGCAGAAATATTGGATTGTTCGGAAAGTAAAGTTAAGTCCACATTGCATCGTGGAATGTTAGCTTTGGAAAAAAGATTAATTAAGGAGTCGGGGTTAAATGAACATACAAAGTGAATTGAACACTTATAATCGTGCTCTTCAGAAAGTAGAATATGATTTGGAATGGAGTCAGGAGCAAGCCAATTTAGTCAGGAGAAAACTAGAGAGGCAAATTTATAAAGAAAAGGTTAATGCTCGAGTTTTTAAAATTTTCGGTTACGTATCAACCATAAGTTTCACTTTTTCTCTTCTTTTTTTGCTCATTATTCAATTGGGGAATGAAGATTCTTTTGTCACTGGAATGCTATCAAATAAAGAAAAGCTGTATACAATGGAAGTGATCAATGGGAAAGAGACACCGGTTTTAACCGAGCAAGGAATGGAATATGTTGTGTATCCAATGGATGCCTACAAGGAGATTAATACAATCTCAGGAGAACCACATCTTGCAGTATCTGTTGAAAACATAGGCAGTAAAGAACAAATATTTACACAGGCCTTTTACCCGACTTCAAAAGGAAGGTTTATTTCAGTACATTATACAAAGAATGAAACGGGGTCAGTTGAAGAAATGAGTAGTAATTTCTTTCCCGAACATCCCCTCTACGGAACAAAAGTCTCTGAAATAAATGTTTCAGGTCAACGAGCATTCCTACATGAACCTACAACAAAAAATGGTTCAGCTGCGTTATATATCGTTACCAAAAATTATGTATACTATATGACTAATGATGGGTTGATGGATAAAAAGCAGGGTGATTCTGAGGAGTTAATACGACTTGCCAATTTATTTAACTTTGATGCTGAGAGATAAAGCTTATAAAAACAACGCTTGGTTTTTCACATCCCCAAGCGTTGTTCACATTATATTTTGGATACTATTTTATATAGCCAGTTAAGCTTCAAGGCTTGCCATTGGTCCGAAGAATTCGAAGTGAATTCTGTCTTCTGTGACGCCAAGGTCTTTTAACGCTGCGTTGATTGCTTTCATGAATGGTACCGGGCCGCAGAAATAGAAGTCTGATTGTTCAAGATTCACGTTTTCTTTTAGCCATTCCTTCGTTACATAGCCTTCAACATCATAGCTGTTATTCTGGCGGTCTTCTTCAGTTGGCTGGTCGTAGAATACCACTGAATTCACCTTTGCTTTTGCAGCTGTTGCTGCGACTTCATCTTTAAGGGCATGGACTTTGCCGTTCTGGGCAGCATGGATGAAGGTAACTTCTTTCTCCGGCTGCAGGTCTGCAACTGTGTTAAGCATGCTGACCATCGGAGTCAGTCCGACACCACCGCTAATCAATACAACCGGTGTGTCCTTTTCTGTATCTAAGAAGAAATCACCTGCAGGAGCGCTAATTTGCAGGACTTCCCCTTCTTCCACACCGCTGTGCAGGTAGTTGGATACCTTGCCATCAGGAGTCTCCATGCCAGCTTCCTTTTTAACGCTGATACGATAATAGTCTTTTCCTGGAGCATCCGATAAGCTGTACTGGCGGATATGCGTGAAGTCTTCCCCTTCAATCTCAAGCTTGACGCTGATATACTGTCCTGGCTTGAAAGAAGCAATTTCCTTTCCGTCCACAGGCTTCAGGTAAAAAGATGTGATGACTTCACTTTCTTCAACCTTTTTCGAAACAATGAATGGACGGAAGTCCTTCCAGCCCCCTCTTTGGTTTGCCGCTGCATCATACATTTCCGCTTCCACAGAGATGAACGCGTCCGCAATCACACCGTATGCATCTGCCCAGGCATTGATGATTTCGTCTGTAGCCGCATCGCCAAGCACTTCCTTGATTGCAATCAGCAAGTGCTTGCCAACGATTGGGTAATGCTCAGGCAGGATGCCTAGACTGCGGTGCTTGTGAGCGATCTGGTTCACAACCGGCAGGATTGCCTCAAGATTGTCGATATATTTTGCAGCGGCATATACAGTTCCAGCCAAAGCTCTCTGCTGTCTGCCCTGCTTCTGGTTCGCATGGTTAAAAATATTCAAAAGCTCTGGATGATTTTCAAACATAGTTTTATAGAATACTGTCGTGATCTGTTCACCGTGAACTTCAAGAACCGGCACTGTAGATTTGATGATCTCAATAGTTTTTTGATCTAGCATAATATACACTCCCCTATGAATTAATCTTCTCGTTGAGGTTTGTTTACCTCATTCCCATAGTGATTATAATATATTACACCGGCAGACTAAGTGATTCAAATCACACTATCGTAAAATAGTGCTTTTCAGCTAGGGTTTTTCACAGGGATTAGCATCAATTTAAGTCATTTACGAGGCAAAAGTACCTTTTTAACCGAAAAATGATAGTATATAGCGATCAAAGCCTTCACCAAAAAGAGCGGCAACACTTTTTATAGCGGAAAATTCGTTTTTATAGCGACTTTTTGATTTTTATAGCGACTTTTAAATTTTTATAGCGACTTTTTAACTTTTATAGCGCAAATCAACTTTTTATAGCGAATTGGAAATTCACGCTGATTTTTTCCAGTTTTAAAACAAACAAAAGCACTGCCTAAGCAGTGCTCCTCGACCTAAAATTTAAAACGTTCCTCAAAAATAGTAACTTCCTTCATGCGCTTGTTATTCAGTTCAAAGCCAATGCCTGGGCGCTCTGGTATTTTGACCATGCCATTATGAACCGTGATTTCCGGCTGGATTATGTCTGCTTCCCAATAGCGGTCTGAGCCTGAGATATCACCTGGGAGCGTAAAGCCTGGGAGCGATGCGAGAGCGATATTGTGTGCTCTCGAGATCCCAAATTCAATCATCCCGCCAGCCCAGACTGGGATTCCTTTAGAAACACAATAGTCGTGTATTCGCTTTGCTTCGCCTATGCCGCCCACTCGTCCAATTTTAATATTGATTACTTTGCAGCTGCCAAGCTCGATTGCTTTTCTTGCGTCGTCAAAAGTGACGATGCTTTCATCAAGGCATATAGGCGTCTCTATTTGAGACTGCAGTTTGGCATGGTCAATGATGTCGTCATAGCCCAGCGGCTGCTCGACCATCAGCAGGCCGAATTCATCCAGTGCTTTTAAACGGTCCACATCCTCCAGAGAGTATGCTGAGTTGGCATCCGCCATTAACGGAAGGCCAGGGAACTGCTTTCGAATTTCTGAGATATATTGAAAATCATCTTCCGGACTGATTTTTACTTTCACCCGCTGAAATCCTTGCTCCAGATAGCCTTCTATTTGTTTCAGCGCTTCTGGTAGATTCGGATTGCCTACAACCACACCTGCAGGGATTGCTTCCATGGTTCCGCCAATCAGGGTCGATAATGGGATACCTTCTAGCTTAGCCTGCACATCCCATAATGCCGTTTCAAGCGCTGCCTTTGCCATATGGTTCCTTCGAACCGAACTGAATAAAAGAAAGGCTTCATCAGGATGACATATTCCCTTTTTACTCAAAAGCGGAATCAGAAATTCTTTCAGCACATGGTATGAAGTCTGGACGGTCTCCTCCGTATACCAGGGAGATGAAAAGGCCACACCTTCACCATAGCCAGTAAAACCATTACGATCCTCAACCTCTACGATAATTGCTTCTCTCTCTGTCACTGAGCCTAAATGGGTAGTGAATGGAAGTTTCAATGGCATTTTGACGATTGATAGTTTAACCCCTTTAATGTCCAATGCCATCCCCCTCCGCTTCCAGCCACTCGCGCAGTTTGCGCCTTAATAATTTTTTCGCGGCATTCCTTGGCAGGCTTTCAACAAAGTAGAATTTTTTGGGAAGCTTGTATTTTGCGAGTTTCTGTTCACACATGACCTGCAAGTCTTCTGCAGAGACTCCCGGTCCACTTTTCACAATAAAAGCCACAGGCACCTGTCCCCATTGCTCATCTCGCGCTCCAATCACGCCAGCATCTGCAACACCAGGATGTGAAAGCAGGATACCTTCTATTTCTGCAGGATAAATATTTTCCCCACCTGAAATGATTAAATCAGAACGGCGGTCAAGGACAAAAAGAAATCCATCACGGTCCATATAGCCAATATCACCTGTATGAAGCCATTTATCACGAATTTTATCAGCAGTTTCACCAGGGCGGTTCAAATACCCGATCGTCACGTTCGGCCCTTTGACTACAATCTCTCCCTCTGCACCTGAAGGCACATCCTGTCCATCACCATCAACAATCCGGATTTGGTTAGGGAATAATGCTTTTCCAGCTGAACCGAGTCGTTCAATGCTGTATTCCGGTGACAAGGTCGCAAATTGTGATGATGTTTCTGTCATTCCATATGTCTGGAACACAGGTATTTCTTTATCGATGCAGGCTTCCAGCAAAGGCAACGGCGCAGGCCCTCCGCCCAGCAGCATGCAGCGGAAAGAATCCGGCAATCTTCCCGTACCTAGTTCATCAAGGAGCCGTCGCAACATCGTGCTGACCACGGACATGATGGTTATTTTGTATCGCTGGATATCCTCAATTACCTTTTTTTCTTCAAAAGAAGAATGCAAAACAACTGGCATTCCATATATCTGGCTCCTCATCAAAATAGAATAGCCGCTGATATGGAAGATAGGCACAGTACAAAGCCACTTATCGTGTTCATGCAAACCGAGATTGAGTGCAGATGCATTCGCACTCCACCAATGGTTGCCATAAGTTTGCATGACACCCTTCGGATTTCCGGTCGTGCCTGATGTATACATGATCGTCGTTACTTCGTCCAAATTGTACTCTTCGAGAATAGAGACAGTCTTTTCCGGCAACTGGCTCCATTCAACTGTACTGATTTTTCTTATGTCAGAGGCAATCTCTGACACTTTGTCTTCGAAGCGAGTCTCATATACAAGTACTTTGGCTTCACTGTCATCAAGCTGCCATGACAGCTCCTCGGACGTAAGGCGATTGTTCAAAATACCTGCCCTGATTCCAGCCATTTGCAAGGCGTATAGTATAAACACAGATTCCGCCTGATTGGAAAACAAAACCGCCGCTGTTTCACCTTTATTCAAACCGAGTACGCCCAGCTTTGCTGCAAAGGACTTAGCCTTTTCAAAAACTTGTTTAAATGTATATGTATTCCCTTCGAAAATCAGTGCTTCGCGGTCCGGAGACAGATCTGCCCGCTTTTTCAGCCAGTTTGGCATGGTTTCAGTCATGGATGTCACCTCTTCTCTACATACTAAAACAGCTTGATGGATGTCCATCAAGCTGTGTGCAAACTATAAATCAAGGGAATCTTGGGAACTGTCCGAAGTCTGGCTTGCGCTTTTCTTTGAACGCGTCGCGGCCTTCTTTCGCTTCTTCTGTTGTGTAGTAAAGCAATGTTGCATCTCCTGCCATTTGCTGAAGTCCAGCAAGTCCATCAGTGTCTGCATTCATGGCAGCTTTCAAGAAACGAAGTGCTGTTGGGCTCTTCTCAAGGATTTCCTCACACCACTTAAGTGTTTCCTCTTCAACCTGATCAAGAGGTACAACTGTGTTGACAAGACCCATGTCCAAAGCTTCCTGGGCATTGTACTGGCGGCATAGGAACCAGATTTCGCGAGCCTTTTTGTGGCCGACGATTCTAGCAAGGTAGCCTGAACCGTAACCAGCATCAAAGCTTCCGACCTTTGGTCCAGTCTGGCCGAAGATAGCGTTATCTGCTGCAATTGTAAGGTCACAAACAACATGAAGAACATGTCCCCCACCGATTGCGTAACCTTTAACCTGAGCGATTACCGGCTTAGGAATCACACGGATCAAACGCTGAAGGTCAAGGACATTCAAGCGAGGAATTTGGTCTTCACCAACGTATCCACCATGTCCGCGCACTTTCTGGTCTCCACCGGAGCAGAATGCATCATCTCCAGCACCAGTCAGGACGATTACTCCAACACTGGCATCATCACGTGCATAAGCAAATGCATCGATCAATTCCATAACCGTTTTAGGACGGAATGCATTGCGCACTTCCGGGCGGTTAATGGTGATTCTGGCGATGCCATTATATGTTTCATACAGAATATCTTCATACTTGCGTTCTGAAACCCATTCAACTGTCATCAAGACAACCTCCTATTATGTATTCGACAAAAACTCACTTACTATTGTACCAAATTTTTCACGTTCTTCCACATGAATTGCATGGCCACAATCAATTATCGACAAATGTGTCGCATTTGGAAGCTTTGAAGCCATATCAGCCGCTATTTTGCAGAATTTCACATCCAGGGTTCCTGTAATCAAAAGAGTCTCGAATTCGAAGTTCGCTAGCTTGTCCCACCATGGTGGCTGGACACCTGTCCCCATCCCCCTAAGACTGTTAGCCAGTCCAACTGGATTATTCCTAAGCCTTTGACTCCTTATTTGTTCCCTTATTTCTTTTGGAAGATTCAACTGTGATTGAAAAAGCGGGATTGATTCCCAAAAGTCGATGAATCTTTCTAGTCCTTCTGTCTCAATTTTTACAGCCAACTTGTGATCCTGCTCGACACGTATTTGCCGATCTGCAGGATTTTCAAGGCCAGGTGTAGTGCTCTCAAGGACCAACTTCCTGATTCTTTCGGGATACATACTTGCAAATGTAATGGCTGTTCGGCCACCCATAGAATACCCAAGCATATCGGCTTTCTCAATCCCCAGATTGTCTAAAAGCATTTTTATATCATTGGCAACTTTTTTTATATCATATCGTCCCATATCGCCTGGCGATTCACTCTCCCCATGCCCTGGCAAATCGATCATCAATAGCGTTGAGTGTTTTCCCCACATAGGACAAAACGGCTCCCAAGTAGAAGCCGCGCCTGTAAAGCCATGAAGCAACACAAGGGGAAAACCATCGCCGCACTGCTCGACATGATATCGTACGCCGTTAATCATGGTTTTCATTTCGTGTCACCTTTTAGCATAGTAGTTATTTCCCGGGAAACAGAATTCCACAAATCTCGATGTTCCTTCAGGTTGGAATCCCTTGTTGTCCTGATTTCCATCACTTTTAAGCCGCCAAGCTCTTGGTTTTTGGCAAAAGTCTCTGAAAATTGCTCCCAATCTTTGATTAAATCATATTTCCCGTTGTACATTTCGACAACATGGCGGAAATCCAGGTCCAAAGGGGTACCGAAAAGTTTTTCAAAATGCTTCGGTTCTTTTGCCTGAGGGAGGAACGAGAAGATTCCGCCGCCATTATTGTTGATCAGCAAAATATTGATATCGATATTATATAATTTTGAAGCCAATAAACCGTTCAAATCATGATAGAATGTCAGATCGCCCAATACAAGGTAGCATGGCTGCGATACACTGGCTACACCAAGTGCGGTAGAGACGATACCGTCTATCCCGTTCGCTCCTCTGTTTGCCATGACCTTGATATTCTTTTTATTTAACAAGAAGAACGAATCAAGATCCCGGATTGGCATGCTGTTGCCGACAAACAATGTCGAGCCTTCCGGAAGCTTTTCAGTGAGCTGTTGGAATAGCTTCCCTTCACTTAACTCCTCAACTTGAGAAATAGCAGACAACTGTTCTTTGGCTAATTCATTGACAGTGAGCCATTTTTGCAGATAGTCAGACTTGCCTGTTGGTGAAACAACCTCGCTAATCTTTTTACAGAACAAAGCTTCATCGCAATATAGCATTTCAGAAGCTGACATCGTTGGTTCACGCCAGCCATCGCCGCTATCGACAACAAATTGTCGGGCGGTCCGGTTTTCTTTTATAAAAATAGTCAGGGCTTTTGAGATTGGCATTGCTCCAAACCGGATGATGACATCAGGCTTTAATGCTTCCTTCGCATCTTCATTCCTTAAAAACGCATCATATGCATCAATAATGTGATGGCCATCATGTTCTCCGCTGCGCAATTGTGACAGGGGATCAGCGACGATTGGAAATTGCAATCTGTCTGCAAGGGCTATGACTTCATCTGTAAATTCGCTGTTGTCGAGTTGTCCGCAGACAATAATCCCCTTCGTATATGATTCGATATCCTGACTGATTGCTGCAAACGTTTGATCAGATAAACTGAGGTGACCTGTCACGATTTCTACATAACCACCAACGCGCTCAGACAGTTCGAACAAGTTTTCATCCATCACCGGGATTAGCGGTTCTCTGAATGGAAAGTTCAGATGGACCGGTCCCTGTGGATAGCTTGATGCGGTAGCGGCTGCCCTTCCACAAACTGTCCGGGCATAGCGAATCATATCCTCCGTTTTTTCCGGCGGTGCCATTTCGACAAACCATTTTACATTCTTGCCGTATAGATGGATCTGGTCAATCGCCTGCGGTGCACCGACATCACGCAATTCATGCGGACGGTCTGCCGTCAGAACAATCAGTGGAATCCTTGAAATACTGGCTTCAATCACTGCTGGATAATAATTCGCAGCAGCTGTTCCTGAGGTACAAAGCAAAGCGACAGGCTTTCGTGTGGCCTTCGCAATTCCAAGGGCGAAGAATGAAGCAGATCGCTCATCGACCTGTATATGGATGCGCAGGTCTGGGTGCTCAGCCATTACCAGTGCCATTGGCGTTGACCTCGAACCAGGACTGATGACTACATCCCTTACTCCCGTTTTGGATAATTCCGCAACAAATGCTGCGATATAAGCTGTTAATCCTTCCTGGTGGCTCATGTGATCTTTCCTCCAAGTGCTGTAAGCATCGGCCTAAACTTGATGCTAGTCTCTTTATATTCGCTTTCGGCATTTGAATCTGCCACGATGCCGCAGCCGGCAAATAGAGAAGCCTCATTTCCCTGAATCAGTCCTGAGCGGATCGCTACAGCAAATTCACCATTTCCCTGATAATCCATCCACCCAACAGGTGCTGCATAAAGGCCTCTGTCCAGCAGCTCAATTTCCCTAATCTTCTCGATCGCTGCCTGCTTTGGCAACCCGCCCAGTGCAGGAGTCGGGTGAAGTCTGTTTACTAAATGAAGAAGTGATGTGCCTTCCCGGTTCTTGCCGATTACAGGTGTATACAAATGCTGAATATATTTCATTTTCATCAATACAGGCCGTTCAGGGAGAATCACCTGATCACAGGTTTCTTCCATCGCTCCCCTGATCATATCCACTACATACTGATGCTCTATCAAGTTTTTCTGGTCTGTTAAAAGTTCCTCACCAAGTTTTTCATCTTCTTCAGGAGT
Source organism: Mesobacillus sp. (assembly GCF_047739415.1). Lineage (GTDB taxonomy): Bacteria > Bacillota > Bacilli > Bacillales > Cytobacillaceae > Mesobacillus. The sequence goes on from NZ_JBIQOE010000180.1 coordinate 9,737, forward strand.
ACTGTCCCTGGCAATCGAACCTGCCAGGCAGGCTGAAAACAGACTTGCTCCATCCTTTTTGACCAAACGTTCAGGAGAAGCTCCGATAAAGCAGTCACCATTGGATTCAAAGGCAAATGTAAAGCTTTCTTGCTGATTCTCCAAGAGATTTGCCAGAACACTTTCTGACTGGACTTCCTCTGTAAAATGAAGACGCAACTCCCGAGCAAGCACGACTTTCTTCAGTTCGCTACTTTCAAAACCGTCTACAACATCAGTTACAGTCTGCTTCCATGCCTCAGGATCAATTTCAATAATATCCTTAAGATCAAGCGTAGCAAGTGCTGGCTTCTGTATAGCCTTTGAAAGGACCTCTTCCCGCTCCCTGGTGACTTTATCGAATAAGGACATATCGTCATGCTGGGTGCAGACTACATTGGTTGTAAAGTACGCCTCTCCCTTGACGATTGTCAGCATATATTTCGGAATGTGGAAAAGTGCTTCGGAAAATTTTGACCATAATCCTGTCTTTTTCTTCAATGGATCAAAGGTAAATCCGCCAAACATGGTTGGCCCTGTTCCATTTACATTGTGCTTATTAAAAACCAGCGCTGTGTCCATGAAGCGCTTCCACTCTTTTTCAACATGAAAAAAGCGGTCAGCTCCCTGATCCGACTGTATTTGTCCGCATATACCCAATCCAGTTAGGAAGTGTTCCCCTTCAGGATCCTTCCAGAAAAAGCGTTCTCCAAAAAACTTTTCCCTGCCTGAAGCAAAAAAATAAAAAGGATCTATACGATCTATTTTATGGACCTCGCTGACCAAAATCGACTGAGATTGCCCTTTGGCCCGCTCAATCGCATCAAGAATTCCCTGTCTAAGTTCCGTTTCCTGAATGGCAACCAAAAATATCCCCCCAATAACAGCCTCTCATCTGTTATTACACGTTTTAAAGCTTATTTTAAGATACACCTCATACACCACGATGTCAATAATGGCGGGCTTTCTTAACCTTTAATATCCTTATTATATATTACACGCAAACTGCTGAGACAATCTGGAAAATCCATCCTCATTATACGTGTAAATACTAATTGACAGTACGTATGTGAATATCTACACTAATAATTGTAAGGTAATTTAGCCTAGATATGAAAGCACTTTTTGACAATTTTGGTTCTTTTAGATAAAATATTAAGGTTTGATAGATTGATATATAAGGGAGAGAATTAGTTATGCAACCACAGCTACAGCCTAGTTCTTCACCAGCAGTCAATGGAGCAGACTGGAGAGTCTGGTGGCAGCTTACAAGGCCGCACACTTTAACTGCTGCATTTGCCCCTGTCCTTCTTGGAACTGCTTTAGCGATTGAATACAGCGGTGGAATTCATTGGGGAATGTTCCTCGCGATGTTAATAGCAAGCCTGCTAATCCAGGCAGCAACGAATATGTTCAATGAGTATTATGATTTTAAACGCGGTCTTGATAATGAAAATTCCGTTGGGATCGGCGGAGCGATCGTCCGCCATGGCATTAAGCCTAAAACAGTGTTGAACCTGGCGTTTGGCCTTTATGGGATTTCAGTCCTTCTTGGCGTTTATATTTGCATGAGCACCAGCTGGTGGGTCGCTGCTGTAGGTGTCGTTTCCCTGGCTGCTGGTTATCTTTATACAGGCGGTCCATTGCCGATTGCCTACACTCCTTTCGGGGAGCTTGTCGCTGGATTTTTCATGGGTGTCTTGATCATCCTGATTTCCTTCTACATTCAGACTGGCACGGTAACTCCTACTAGTGTACTTGTTTCTTTTCCTAGCTTTTTGCTTGTCGGTGCGATCCTGCTTGCGAATAATATTCGCGACCTGGATGGCGACAAGGAATTTGGCAGGAAGACTCTGGCGATCCTGCTCGGACGAAAAGGCGCCATCAGGCTTCTTGCAGGTATGTTCATTGTCTCTTATGCTTGGGTAATCGGCTTAATCATTTCTGGTGTCGTTTCACCTTGGCTGGCGATTGTTGCTCTCAGCATTCCGAAGGCTGTAAAAGCAACAAAGGGATTCATCGGAAAATCAAATCCATTACAAATGATGCCGGCTATGGCAGCAACAGCCAAGACCAATACCATTTTCGGCTTACTTTTATCAGTAGGGATTTTCATCAGTTTAATATAATTGCACTTGAGAAGCTTCTGCCTTTGGCGGAAGCTTTTTCTATGTTTCTCAAAATCACAAGCGGGTATTTAGTACGTATGATACGAATCAAAACTAAGGATGTGTAATGATGCTGACAAATGACCAGCTTAGCAAATTGAAGCAAACGCTTATAGATGAAAAAGAAACGCTGATTTCACAAATAGAAAACAATGAAGAGGATGGCTATCTTGATGGCAGCCAAAGGGATGCAACCGGAGAGCTTTCTTCATACGATAATCATCCGGCAGACAGCGGGACAGAACTGTTTGAGCGCAGCAAAAATCTAGCGATGGACGAGCATCATGATGACCAGATTGAAAAAGTCGACAGCGCCCTCAAGGCAATCGAGGATGGCACATACGGAAAATGTGCTGAGTGCGGGAAAGAAATACCTTTTGAACGGCTTGAAGCAGTACCATATACTTTATACTGTGTCGAGCATTCCGCTGAACAAACTCTTTCAAATGACCGCCCAGCTGAAGAAGAAGTTCTTGAATATACTCACGAAGCAGATTTCGACCGTAGGCAAAATGAAGAAATGGCGGACAACAGGAACAGCTTTAATGATGTAGCTGAATTCGGAACATCTGAAACACCATCTGATCTTACAGGTGATCATGAAGATTATAATAAGCTCTATATTGATAATGAAAAAGAACGAGGCTTCACCGAAGACTATGAATCCTTCAGTGCAACTGATATCGAAGGTGATGACCGCCAAGTGTTCCAAAGTGATAGCGAAGAGGAATACGAGGAAATGCTCGACGAAGCCGGCATCGAGTCCGAGCTCGGGGATATCCCTTATAAAGAGGGAGACAGTTATATTGACGAAAATAAAAAGAAGGATACAGAATAAAAAACAGCCTCAGTTGAGTAATTATCGACTGAGGCTGTTTTTCTTGCATGGGATTTATTAAGCAAACTCAGTTGAAAAATAAGTGCAACATTAAGGACCATTGGTGACCTGAATTCAATTTTTCAGGAAAACAGGGCACCAATAACCCCGATTGGTTACCTAAATTTTTATTTTCCCGAAAATCAGAGCACCAATAACCCTGATTGGTTACCTAAATTTTTATTTTCCCGAAAATCAGGGCACCAATAACCCCGATTGGTTACCTAAATTCCTATTTTCCCGAAAATCAGGGCACCAATAACCCTGATTGGTGATCTAAATTCCTATTTTCCCGAAAATCAGGGCACCAATAACCCCAATTGGTTACCTAAATTTCTATTTTTCCGAAAATCTGGTCACCAATAACCCCGATTGGTTACCTGAATTTTTATTTTCCCGAAAATCTGGGCACCAATAAACCCGGCTAGCGAAACTATTGAATCTCTCTGCTAGGTGTGCCTTTCCATTCACTTTCCGTTTTCCACTACGACACTACTACTGATAGGTTTACCTCTATAAGCCAATGTCCCGTGATTATTGGAATTGAGTGTAACCATTATTTCGTTTTTCCCCTTCTCTAAGTTGCCGAGGTTGTAAAATTGTCCGTACAGCCGATTGATTTTTTTGCCGTTAACATAGATATGCGCGTGCCCCTCATTGTAACTAGGAACATCACTCCCTACTTTATATGGAGCAAAGGTGAAATCAATGGTATCTACTTTTAAAAGCCATGTACCTGACATGTCCTGAGTGACACTTAAATTCACAGAAGGAATTTTGTTTCCCTCTGGAATTTCCACGTTTTCATGCTGCATATGATTGGCCAAAGAAGGATTGTGTTCATTATTACTCGTAAAATAAAAAAAGAAAACAATGAACGGTATGAAAAAGACTAAAAAGCTCCTCAACCTTTTCAATTTCTACACCTCACCCTTACGCATTTGGTTCCAGCCGCTTGATCATAAACCCAATGACCACTAACAAAGCACCAATCGCCAAAAATGCCAGGTCGTACATCAAAGGGTTTTCTGCCAATGGTTTGACCCGATGCACTTGCAGGATATGATGATCTACAATTCCTTCAACGAGATTAAATGCTCCGCCGCCAACAAATATCCCTCCAAGGAAGATTCTCCAACTAGACCCGAGCTGGTTCTTTCGCGCATCCTGAAAAATTTTCACGCCACCCCAAATTAATTTTGCAGAAAATAAGGCTGTGAATAAACCATCAGTGAAAATCTCCAGTTGGATATTAGAGCTGAGAATCATGTGGTGCCACTGCAATAGTTGGTGGAAAATAATCCCGTCAATTGCACCCAATAAACCCAAACCGAGAATGATGCCGGCGATGAACAAATTTTTGTTTTCTTTTTTCAACTAAAACACCCTCTTAGAAGAATACATACTATCACGATTAGTGCCCAAAAGTTTTTCATATTATACTGCAAACGCAAAAAAAGATTGGAGATATTCACCTCCAATCCCATTGAAGAAATACACCCCCAATCCCTGCAATATTTACTCGGCAGCTTCAGCATCTGCTTTCGTTTCGTGGACTGTTCCGAACGGATGCTCAGGTGGTGCATAAATAACATAAACCTTAAGCTTTGTATCACCTATATTGGTAACATTATGCCATTTGCCCTCTGGAATCATGATGGCATAATCGTCAGATACTCTAGACTCAAAATCCAGGTTATCTTTCGTGTCTCCCATCTGTACGAGCGCTTCACCTTCTTCTACACGGATAAATTGATCACCGGTCTCGTGGACTTCCAGGCCAATGTCATCACCAACATCAATGCTCATGACAGTCACCTGAAGGTTGCTGCCCGTCCATAAGGCAGTACGGAATGTCTCGTTTTGCGTAGTTGCCTCTTCTATATTAATGGTAAACGGTTCTTTTCCATAATCCTGTAATCGGGTACCTGTCTCTTGCCGCAGACATTCTAATCTTGTTGCATGCTCTAATTCATCAGCGAATGCTCGGAAAAATACATTGCCCACGGGCAGATTTTGGGTCAGCAAATAGCTGTTTCGATATGCCTGGTAATCCTCAACTTCTATTTCATAAGCCTTTTGTAAACCTTCTCGATAAGATTGGAAGTTCACCTGGTCAAAATGATACTGCGGCCTTTGGCCAGTAAGAGTGACATACAGATCTGTAAATTGCCTTAAGTGGATATGTTTATCCTCTAACGCCTTCATTATCGCTTTCTTATGTCTCTGATTTGGCGCAGATTCCGCCAGGCGGCTGTAAAAATCAACTGCTGAAGCTTCCCCTTTTATTCCAGCAAGCAGCGCTTCAAGTACTTGCTGATGGCTATTTTGGCTGGATCTTGGGCTATATGCTGAAGAATCAATATAATATGGATAGGAATAGGATGGAACGTTATACAATTAGCTCATTCCCTTCACAGGTTTTATCAACCTATCCTATGCCCAGTACCCAGGTAACGTACATTGTTCGATTTTTGGACAAGAATATTCCTGCAGCAGATTCCCAAACTAAGAGTACCTTAATAGAAATGGTGATAAACGATGAGTATCATTTTAGCTTTACTGGCCGCGCTATTTGCTTCCTTTACCGCCATTCTTGCGAAAATTGGAATTAAGGATGTCGATTCAAACCTGGCAACTGCCGTCAGGACGATCGTTGTTGTGATCATGGCCTACCTGATGGTTGTGATCACCGGGCAAACGGGGCACATAATGGAAGTGTCTGCGAAGTCATTTATCTTTCTAGTCCTTTCCGGATTGACGACTGGTCTTTCCTGGCTTGCCTTTTTTAAAGCGATTCAAATTGGGGATGTTTCAAAAGTAGTCCCTATTGATAAGGCCAGTGTCGTATTGACGATTCTGTTATCTTTCATAGTATTAAGGGAACCCGCAACCATGCCTGTTGTCGCTGGTGGTGTCATTATATCTATTGGAACTTTTGTGCTGATTGGAAAAGACAAAAGGAAGAAAAAGCAGAGGAAAAAGGTTTTCAACACCAAATCATATATTTTTCTCGCTATCATGTCAGCAATATTTGCAGCCCTGACCAATATTCTCGCAAAAATCGGGATTGAAGATGTTGATTCAAATGTAGCCACATTTATCAGAACAGTCGTGATCATTATTTTTGCGTGGGGAATTGTGTTTTTCCAGGGAACTGTGAAGGAGCTTAAGAAAATCTCAAGGAAATCTTACATATTCCTAATCCTATCAGGTGCCGCAACAGGCTTCTCTTGGTTATGTTATTTTGCAGCACTGGCAATCGGCAAAGTGAGCATCGTCAATCCGATTGATAAATTCAGCGTAGTATTAACGATGATCTTAAGCTTCATCATTTTAAAAGAAAAACCAACAAAATCAACCGTTGCAGGTGCTGTATTGATCACGATTGGAACAGCTTGGTTGATCTTATAGAGAAGAGTGCCCGCGCAAGCATCCACATCTATTCCGGGCATTAAAAAGCTTTCTGTTAACCTTTTTTGATTCCAGGGCCGCTTTTTGGGCTTATAGAATTTTTCTATAGGACCTTTTCGCTCCTTCTGCCGCTTTTTGGGCTTATAGAATTTTTCTATAGGACCTTTTTGCTCCTTCAGCCGCTTTTTGGGCTTTTAGAATTTTTCTATAGGACCTTTTCGCTCCTTCTGCCGCTTTTTGGGCTTATAGAATCTTGCTATAGGACCTTTTCGCTCCTTCTGCCGCTTTTTGGGCTTATAGAATTTTCCTATAGGACCTTTTCACATCTTTAGCTACTTTTTGGGCTTATAGAGTTTTTCTATAGGACCTTTTCGCTCCTTTAGCCACTTTTGAGGCTTATAGAATTTTTCTATAGGACCTTTTCACATCTTCAGCCGGTTTTTGGGCTGATAGAATCTTGCTAACTGACGGTTTATATTCCGCGTCCTCTTTAAGCAAATAAACCTCTCCAGGGTCCTTTTTGGGATCGCAATTCCTCACTCGGCCAACTAGATCCGCCTTCATGCTCATCTCCCGTTCAGCTTTTCATCCACCGACATAGCAAAAAGGCCAAATCGTCTCAGATTTGGCCTGAAGCTTTTTAAACTTTTAAAGCTGATTGTACCTTCCAGATTTGGTCAGCATATTCCCTAATGGTCCTGTCACTGGAGAAATAACCTGACTTCGCGATATTAACCAGGCTCTTTTGCAGCCATGCGTTTCGATCTAAATAACTCCGGCTGACATCCTGGTGTGCCTCTGCATATGAAGCAAAATCCCTCAATACGAAGTACTGGTCGTTATGGCCAAGCAAGGTATCATAGATTTCATTAAAATGGTTTTCGGTATCTGGGAAGAATCCATTGACGAGCTGGTCGACCACTTCCCGAATCCGCTCATCATGGTGATAATATTCGAGCGAATGGTAACCTCCATTATTCTGGTAATCCAACACTTCCTCTGCAGTCAACCCGAACAGGAAGATATTTTCCCTGCCGACCAAATCGGTGATTTCGACATTGGCGCCATCAAGCGTGCCAAGTGTCAAAGCCCCGTTCATCATGAATTTCATATTCCCAGTGCCGGATGCTTCTTTGCTTGCGGTTGAGATTTGTTCACTGATATCCGCAGCCGGAAAAATATCCTCGGCAAGGGAGACGCGGTAGTTTTCAAGGAAAACAACCTTCAGCTTACCATTCGTTGCCGGATCATTATTCACCTTATCAGCCACACAGTTAATCAACTTAATGACCTTCTTGGCAAAGTAATAACCTGGAGATGCCTTTGCCCCAAAAATAAATGTACGCGGATATAGCAATGCTTCAGGATCCTTTTTCAAAGCATTATACAGATGCATGATGTGCAGCACATTCAGCAGCTGCCGCTTATAAGCGTGAAGCCTTTTTACCTGTACGTCAAAAATCGATTCCGTATCAACCTGAATCCCCGTTTTATCCAAAATCCGCTTTGCCAGACGCTCTTTGTTTCCCTGCTTAATTCCATGCAATTTTTCAAGGAAAGCGGAGTCGTCCTTAAACCGCATTAACTCCTCCAGTTTTTGTGGAGAAGAAACCCAGTCACTCCCAATGGCATCTGTAATCAATCCGGACAACCCCGGATTCGCTTTCAGCAGCCAGCGGCGGTGGGTGATCCCATTTGTCTTGTTGTTAAATCGTTCAGGATAAAACTGAAAAAATAAGTTCATCTCACGATTTTTCAAGATCTCCGTGTGAAGCTGTGCAACTCCATTGACACTATGGCTGCCGACTATGGCAAGCGGCGCCATACGCACCTCGTCATGTGCGATGATCGCCATGCTTTCAACCCTGCCCCAGTCGCCAGGATACTGCTCCCAAACCTGCTTGCAGAAGCGCTCATTGATTTCCTCGATAATCATGAAAATGCGTGGCAGCAGCGGCTTAAAGATTCTGATTGGCCACCTTTCCAAGGCCTCAGCCAGTGTCGTATGGTTCGTATAGGAAAGCGTCTGAACCGTGATATGCCAGGCATCTTCCCAGCCCAGGCCTTCTTCATCCATCAACATCCTCATCAGTTCTGGAACTGCGATTGCAGGGTGCGTGTCATTGATATGGATGCTCACATAATCATGGAACTCTAGCAAACTCTTATTCTTCTTTTTAAAAGAATTCACAATCGCCTTCAAGCTGGCGGCAACAAGGAAATATTGCTGTTTAAGACGAAGGATTTTTCCTTCATCATGCGTGTCATCCGGATATAGAAATTCAGAAACCGATTCGGTATCCTTCTTGTATTTAAAAATATCTGCATTTGCCGGGAACCTTGATGGCTCGGCATTCCATAGCCTCAACGTATTGACTGTCTGTGTCTCGTAGCCGATGACAGGCAAATCGTAAGGCACAGCCATGATTGTCTCGGCATTCAAATGCCTGAAAACAAGCCGGCCATTTTCCATCCTGCTATCGATTTCACCCCAGAACGGGACTTCGACCGCATCATCGGTCTTCCGTACTTCCCAAACATGGCCGTGCCTCAACCATTGCTCTGGAAGCTCCACCTGATAACCATCGACTATTTTTTGCTCGAAAAGACCGTGCTTATAGCGGATTCCGCAGCCATGTCCAGGCAGGTCAAGGGAAGCGAGGGAATCCAGGAAGCAGGCAGCAAGGCGGCCGAGACCGCCATTGCCAAGTCCGGCATCCGCCTCGATTTCTTCCAGCTGGTCAAGTTCGATGCCCAGGTCCCTGAGCCCTTCACAAACCACTTTTTCGACGCCTAAATTGATAAGGTTATGCCTCAGCAGCCGGCCCAGCAGGAATTCGATCGACAAGTAATAAACCTGCTTTTTCGCGCCAGCACGATATAATTCGTTTGTTTTGATCCAATCGGAACTCACATGCTCCCTGATCATATGCCCGAGAGTCTGGAACTGCTCCCGGCTCGTGCTTTCTTCAAAGCTGGTTCCAAACATCATCTCGAGTTTTTTCAAGAAAGTATTTTTGAATTGGGGAACACTAGAAAACATGCGATTCACTCCTTGAGATGAGATCGGAATACAATTCTTTGTATTGTTTGGCAGACTGTGCCCAGCTATAGTCTGTCTCCATAGCATTTTTCGCCAGCTTAAGCCATTTTTCGCGCTCATGGTAAAAAGACAGCGCCCGTTCAAGCGTAAATAACATGTCATGGGCGTTAAAGTTTGCAAAGGAAAATCCATTGCCTTCACCATTAAATTCATTGTAAGGCTGTACAGTATCGTTCAGTCCGCCTGTTTCTCTTACAACAGGAATTGACCCATAGCGCATCGCGATCATCTGGCTTAGCCCGCATGGTTCGAACTTTGATGGCATAAGGAACAAATCGGAGCCAGCATAGACTTGATGCGCCAAATTCTCATCAAAACCAATGTAGACGCCACACTGTTCAGGGTAACGCTCTGGCATTTCCCTGAAAAATTGTTCAAACTCAGGGTCGCCAGTTCCCAGCACTACAAGCTGCATTCCGGTCGCCATGATCTCATGGAAAACTCCACTGACCAAATCGAGACCCTTCTGCTTCGTCAGCCTCGTAATCATGGCTGCAATAGGGATATTCTCGTTTTCTGGCAAACCGAAATCACGCTGTACTTGAAGCTTGTTTTCTACTCTTCTTTCAAGTGAGTCCACTCCGAAATTTGCAAACAATCCAGGATACTTTTCAGGATCATATAAATCGTGATCAATCCCATTCAGGATTCCCGATAGATCCTCGCTTCTTTTACGCAGAATGCCATCCAGCTTTTCACCATAAAAGTCTGTCTGGATTTCCTCTTTGTAAGTAGGGCTGACGGTTGTAATATGGTCAGCAGCAATCAATGCACCCTTCATGAAGTTGGCGTTCCCGAAGAACTCCAGCTGCTCCTCATTGAAATAACGACTGTCAATCTGCAGCAGGTCGCCAAGCACCTCTGGTGGGAAGATGCCCTGGAACTGCAGGTTATGAATGGTAAACACGGATCTGATCAATCCGTAGCCAGGCCGCTTATAGTACTCCGTCCTTAGTAAAAAGGGAATCATGCCTGTATGCCAGTCATGGCAATGAATGACATCAGGGTAGAATTCAGTTTCTGCGATAAATTCAAGGACGGCTCTGTTAAAAAACGCGAACCGTTCCCCATCATCATAATGTCCGTAAAGGCTATCACGTTTAAAATAATACTCATTGTCTACGAAATAGAAAGTAACGCCTTCATGCTCAAGAGTTTCAATGCCACAATATTGCGAGCGCCAGCCTAATTGCACACTATACTCTTTCACTTTCTTCATTTCAGAACGGAATTTATCATTAATCAATCCATACTTCGGTAAAATAACCCTGACATCCGCTCCTAGCTTTTTCAATTCCTTCGGAAGCGAGCCCGCTACATCCGCCAGTCCACCTGACTTGATGAAAGGAACGCATTCCGATACGGCAAATAACACCTTCACGACCTGCTCCCCACTCCCTGGATCGAACCTTTGCGGATAACAGCCGGTGAATCAGTTGGCGCTGTAATCACTGTTCCTGCTTCAATTCTTGCATCCTTATCGACAATCACTGAATCCAATAGACAATTCTCCTTAATTTGTGTCTTTTGCATGATGATACAGTTGCGGATGACGGTCCCTTTGCCGATTTTTACTCCGCGGGCAATGATGCTGTTTTCCACCGTGCCTTCAATCATTCCGCCATTGGCAACCATAGAATTTCTCACTGATGCATCAACATCGTAACGGGTGGGCGGCTCATCCTTCACCTTTGTTAAGATCGGCCTATCCTTCGGGAACAGCTCCTTCCAGACCTCTGGCTTCATCAGGTCCATGCTGGTCCTGAAATAGTTTTCAATACTATCAACCATAGAGGCGTACCCTTCAAAATTGTAATAGCAGAGATGGAACTGGCTATCCAGGTCGGTGGCGACATCCCTCATATTCGAGTAGCCAGTTTCATTGCGCGTCATGATCAAATCCATCAATAATGTCTTTTTAACAAGGTATATGCCTAATGATTTTCCTTCCTTCTGGACCTCCGTGATATCACAGCCTGACTTGACATGCCAATCAAGCAGCGGTTGGAAATCCATATTAAACACAGTATAAGAATTCGAAATCAATGCATACTCCTGTGTAGCCCGTTCAAAAAAATCAATGTTGTCAGCAAAGTGGTCGAGCGTGCCGATTCCCGTATAATGTTTATCGAGGTTAGGGGCAGGGAAGAAAAATAGTCCATCCCTTTTTCGGTTTAGATCCCAGTTCCTCCCTGACCCTAAATGGTCCATCAGCGACCTGTATTGGAATTTAGGAAAAATAGCCACGCTCTGGATACCAGAGTTGACCATATTTGAAAGGATAAAGTCAATCAGCCTGTATCTTCCTCCAAAAGGGATCGCTGCCACCGAACGGTGAATGGACAGTTCATGCAAATCTTCGTGAACCGTTGTCGCATCTATTACTCCCAATAATTGTTTGTTCATTTCTTTTTCCTCCCGAATCGGTTCAATTGGATTGCAATTCTCCGATTGTTTCTTCAGATACTAATGTTATGTCATTCGCCCTCTCGCCAGGCTTGATGATTGTTCCATCCGGCACATAGACTCCTGGGGATACAATCGCCTTTTCGATCACACAGTTGTGTCCGATTACAGCATCCGGCATGATAACAGTTTCCTTTACAACAGCCCCCTTTTTCACGGTCACTCCCTGGAAAACGACTGTTCTGGAAACCTCCCCTTCAATCTTGCAGCCCTCATTGACCAGCGACTCTGATACTTCTCCTTCTGGGCAAATATATTGCGGCGGCTGATTCGGATTGACAGAGTAGATTCGCCACGAATGATCAAACAAGTTCAGCTCACAATTTTTATCCAATAAATCCATATTTGCTTCCCAAAGACTTTGAACAGTCCCAACATCTTTCCAGTAACCTTTAAAAGGATAGGCAAATAAGTTCATATTTTCTTCGATTAACAGAGGAATGATATCCTTGCCGAAATCATGGCTGGATTCTGGATTCTGGTCATCCCTTATCAGATATTCCCTTAAAACGCTCCATTTAAAAATATAAATCCCCATTGAAGCGAGATTATTTTTCGCCACATCCGGTTTTTCCTCAAATTCAGTAATCCTCAGATCAGAATCTGTATTCATGATGCCAAAGCGATTCGTCTCTTCCCATGGAACCTCAATGACCGAGATTGTTACATCGGCTCCTTTTTCGGTATGGTAATTGAGCATCAATTCATAATTCATTTTATAAATATGGTCCCCGGAGAGAATCAGGACGTACTCAGGATTATACTGATCGAGATAGTTCAGGTTCTGGAAAATGGCGCTTGCCGTACCTGAATACCATTTCACTTCTGAGCTCTCGGCATAAGGCGGCAGCACAGTGACACCACCATCCTTCCTATCGAGGTCCCAGGCGCTGCCGATACCAATATAGGAATTGAGCAAAAGTGGCTGGTATTGCGTTAAAACACCTACCGTATGGATGCCTGAGTTCGTACAGTTGCTTAATGGAAAATCGATGATCCGGTATTTGCCTCCAAAAGGGACAGCTGGTTTAGCGAGATTCTTCGTCAGTGAGTGCAGTCGGCTTCCTTTTCCTCCTGCCAACAGCATTGCTACGCATTTCTTCTTTTGCATGATTGTTTCTCCCCTTTCTTTTTATAACAGGACGTAAAACTGAGATTCCGAATGGAGAAATGCTCATCTCTATAGAATATGGCCTTCCATGGAAGCCTATTTCTTCAGCTTTCAAAACTTTTTTATTAATAACGCCTGAACCGCCAAAGTCTGTAGCATCGCTGTTCAAAACTTCCCGATATTCGCCAGGCTTCGGTACCCCGATTCGATAATCGCTATATACTTTCTCTGTAAAATTGCAAACGATGACCAGAAGTTCTTCAGCATTCTTTCCTTTCCTGATAAAAGAAAAAATCGACTGGTCCCGGTTATCAGCATCGACCCACTCAAAGCCTTCATAACTTTGGTCGACCTCATACAACGGCTTTGACCGCTTATACAATTTGATAAGTTCCTTATTGTAATGGTTCATCTTTTCATGCATTTCATAATCGAGCAGATTCCAGTCAAGCTGCTCCTTGTCCTTCCATTCCGAAAACTGCCCAAATTCTGTCCCCATGAATGTCAGCTTCTTGCCTGGATGAGCTGTCATGAAACCTAGCAATAGTCTAAGCTGTGCGAACTTTTGCCAGTAATCGCCCGGCATCTTATCAAGAAGCGATTTCTTCCCGTGAACAACCTCATCATGTGAAAAAGGCAGGACAAAATTCTCTGAAAATGCATAAAGCAGCGAAAAGGTAACCTTATCATGTATATGCTTCCTGTTATGGGATTCTTCCTCCATATACTTCAAAGTGTCATTCATCCATCCCATATTCCACTTGTATGTAAAACCAAGACCGCCATACTCCACAGGAGCCGTCACCTGCGGCCAGTCAGTCGAATCCTCCGCAATCATCAGCGCTCCCGGCTCATAATCTTTGACCGCTTTGTTCAGCTTCTTTAAAAATTCCACTCCATACTGGTTCGCAGCCTGGATTGAATTCGGCCAGTAGATGATATTCGCCACGGCATCCACCCTGAAGCCGTCGATATGGTATTTTTCCATCCAGAAAAGCGCACTCGAAATCAGGAAGCTCTGTACCTCTGTTTTTCCCAGATCGAAATTGGCTGTTCCCCAAACCTGGTTCTCACGATCATTCTCACGCTGATATTCAAATACATAGCTGCCATCAAATTTGTACAGCCCGTGCGCATCTTTGCAAAAATGCCCCGGAATCCAATCAAGGATGACCCCGATGCCGTTTTGGTGGCACATATCAACGAAATACATGAATTCATGAGGCGTTCCATAGCGGCTCGTAACCGAAAAATAACCTGTGGATTGATAGCCCCAGGAGATATCGAGCGGATGCTCAGTTAGAGGCAATAATTCAATATGTGTGTATCCGTGCGAAATAATATATGGAATCAACTCATCAACAAACTCACGGTATGTATGAAACGTACCATTATCATGCTTCTTCCAGGAACCCAGATGCAGTTCATAGATGAACATCGGCTCGCCAAGTGTGCTCCTCTTTTCACGCTTTTGCAGCCATTTCTGGTCATTCCATTTATAGCCGTCCATTGGGTAGACAATCGAAGCCGTATTTGGCCTTACTTCTGAGAAAAATGCATAAGGATCAGATTTGAGTAATCGCTCACCTGATGCTGTCACAATCTCATATTTATAAATGGCGCCGGTCAAATCACCCTCATGAGCGAGCTGCCAGACCCCCTCCTGATTGACTTTATGAAACTCATAGCCATTCCCATCCCAATTATTAAAATTACCTGTAAGCCTTACCTGAGCCGCATTTGGAGCCCACACACAAAATCGAGTATATGTTTCAGTTCCACTTTTAATGACATGTGCTCCAAATAAATTGTAGCTTTGGAACAGATTCCCTTCATGGAACAAATGCAATTCAAACTCTGTAGGATTTATCACCAAGATCCTTCCACCTGCCTTCTGCAAAACTTATGAAAACGCCCCTTTTCAGTAGTATTCTAGTTACCATCCGAAATTCCTTGTAAACATTTTTTTAATATTTCGACAATAATAGTTATAAATTTAGCAAATTCGACAAATTCAACTAAATGGTAGCGCTTTAATGTACTAAATCTTCCAATTACGCGAAATATGGAGAACGAAAAATGAAATTGAATAATGATTCATTAGAAGGTTTTATTGAATTTCCTAGGTTTGATAGAGAAAATAGCAGAAAAAATGTTTTTGGTTGATAACGTTTTCATCTTAACGGGGAAGTGATTGGATCGTGATTCTAAGTTTAGGTGAGGATACTAGGTTGGATTTGTTATGATGTGGAGCTAGCACAGTATTGTGTGTGGATAGCTAGGTAAGGGCAATTTGATTGATCTGTTAAGTAACACGTATTATGTGGCTTCACTCTCTCTTCTTCGGACATTATAATGAACCCCCATCACTGCTTTATGTGACGGGATTTCTCTTTCTACCCACTGAGACCGGTTACCTACCTCTTTTTTAGGTCACCCGTTTTGACCTTGGCCCTCATCACCGGTATATATCTCTTCTTTATGTTACCGGTTTTGAACTAGACTCTCATAACGGGGCACATATTTCTTCTTTTTGTTACCGGTTTTGAACTAGACTCTCATAACGGGGCACATATCTCTTCTTTATGTTACCGGTTTTACCTTTGCCCCTCATAACCGGGCACATATTTTTTTGAATGATTTTTTGCTTATACCACTGACCGGGAAATCATATCTTAGTTACTTTTTGAACCTCTTACTTCCTTCTTAGTGCATGCTGCTTGATGTATTGATAATATAGTAATTCAAAAGTACATTTGAATTAAATACCTGGGTTCCATGGACATAAAAAAAAGCCGTTAGCATAATTGCTAACAGCTTTCCTTATGACCCCTACGGGATTCGAACCCGTGTTACCGCCGTGAAAGGGCGGTGTCTTAACCGCTTGACCAAGGGGCCTTATGGCGGAGAAGGAGGGATTTGAACCCTCGCGCCGGTTACCCGACCTACACCCTTAGCAGGGGCGCCTCTTCAGCCTCTTGAGTACTTCCCCATAAAAATGGCTCCGCAGGTAGGATTCGAACCTACGACCGCTCGGTTAACAGCCGAGTGCTCTACCACTGAGCTACTGCGGAATAATATAAAAAATGGGCCTAAGTGGACTCGAACCACCGACCTCACGCTTATCAGGCGTGCGCTCTAACCAGCTGAGCTATAGGCCCTTATGGAGCGGGTGAAGAGAATCGAACTCTCATCATCAGCTTGGAAGGCTGAGGTTTTACCACTAAACTACACCCGCAAAAAAATGGGGCGACTGATGGGAATCGAACCCACGAATGCCTGAACCACAATCAGGTGCGTTAACCACTTCGCCACAATCGCCATATCTATATATGAATATTAATTTAAATTAAATAAGGTGGCTCAGGACGGAATCGAAC
>NZ_JBIQOE010000181.1:0-25046 GCF_047739415.1 Mesobacillus sp.
GTATTATACACCTAAAACCGGAAAAAGAGATAATAAGTTGTAAAGTTGTAACCTCATTTATTTTTTTAATCCTTGCAGGTCTTGTTTCTGATTTTCAAACCGTATAGGTTGAATTTCTTTTATTTTAGAATAAGTAGTTTCACCTGAAAGGATATTAAACGAGGTGAAAACTTGATTATCCCTAATATGGTCACTGTGATAGTGACTGTTTATTACCCTGCTTACATCACGGCCAGTTAACCCTTCTGTACACTTTTTTAGATCATTAGTAGCTTATTGAGTATTAAAAGTATTAAAAATAACAGTCCCTAAATCTATGAAACCTGCATTTCCAACAGCACCGCCGCCATCCTCCTTTTATGTATTGCAAAAAGTTTATATAGAAATAGGTTATAAAACCCCATAATATGGGGCTTTATGAGCCAAAAAAACTTTAAAAAATTGCCCCTTATCAATATTCAATAAAAATTTGAATTTCCCCTTCTTTTATGCCCGTATTATTCAATATTTCTTGCTCAATTAAATGGCCCTTTCGAAACAATTCTATAATCACTTAATGGTTCCTAATTCATTAAAATCAGTTTCCCCTTTTCAAAACAATGCAACTTTATTTCAAATCCGCACCTGGAATAACCTTGATTGGATCAATTCCTGAATAATTTCGCTCATATCAATCGATTCTTGTTTTTTATTAAACTCGTAGCGACCATAAAGATTGATATGTTGCCAAGCAACTGGGGAAACCCGTTTCAACATATCTGAATCTAGTTCCATTCTTTCTCCATAATTCAGCGTATTAGACAAAATGCTGGCATTATAGTAAATAATACAATTCGTAAGCAACCGGCTACATTCTCCCCATAGTTGCTGGTCTTGTTCAGTTTTGAAGCGCAATTTACCAAAGTTAGCATAGGATACTGCCCTACGCAATTTATGATAGCTTTCCCCTCGATTTAATGCGCGTTGTACATTTCGACGAACTGATACGGAATCGATATATTCAAGAAAATATAGACTTTTGATGATATTGTCGTACTCCCACAAAGCACGTTTGGTTTTATTTTTACGTGCATAAGCACTGAGCTTTCCAACTATAATGCTTTGTGTTGTTGTTTTCAGTCCTAGTGACAATATGATTCGCTGAATGTTTTCCCACTCTTCCATAATTAGGTTGATGTTGATCTTCCGGACGGGCTTGATTAATACATCCCCATATTGGCTTGGATGTTTAAACCCATACAACGATGTACGAACTGTATCGTAGATATCTCGGTAACGTGGTGCAAACTGATAGCCGAAAAAGTGGAGAATAGCAAAATTCACTTCGTTTGTTCCATGGGTGTCCGTAGAATGCACATCAGGCTGAATATCAGTTGAGTTATTAAACAGAATATCGAACACATAGTGACTTTCATGCTCATTAGCTCCAATGATTCGAGCGTTAACCGGAATATGGTTAGCCACTAATGTATAAGAAGTAATCCCTTTTTTCAGTCCAAAATATTTGGAGGAATGCCGGGAATTAATCGTATGGATCCCCGTTTCATATTTTTGTCCGTCACTACTGGAATGAATAACCTCATCAATGTCGTAATACCGGAATATTGGTAACTTGGCTACAGCATTACTAACACGATCATTTGCCTCTTTTAGAGTTTCTAAACGAATAAAATTATCTGACGTGGCAGTCAGAGTGGAATAACTGATGTCGGAAATTTCCCCCATCCTGCCTAGTCCCATGTTAGTTCCCCATGCAATCAGGCAAGCAGTCAAAACTTGATTGTCTCTGGTCTGTTTCGCATATCGGTCTAAGACGTGCTCAAACGCTTCAAGGAACTGGCAATGCTGATTTACATAATGTAAAATATCTCCGATCTCCATCGGCCTTAATGAATCGAAAAAGGGATGATTGGTAGACTCATTGTCACGAGAATACGGGATTGCCCACCGGCTATGTGAACCTCTTTTTTTGACTTGAATATACTGATTCTCTCCTGATGCAATACGTTCATTAATCTCTTTAATCCTCGTTTCCAGTTTTTGCTCAAGTTCTGCCAAATGTTGTTGAATTGGCTGATTAAGAATAGAAAGACCGGCATCTACTATCAGTTTTTCTTTCTGTTTCCATTGGAGGTCATCAATCAGATCATCCTCGAAACTGCGAAATCGGACACTATCACGGCAAAAAATATCACCTGCTTCCAAACGATTTCGTAAGACTTGGTAGATTAAAAATTCATAACGATCCACCAACAACGTTTTTTGTTTGGACAATCCTTGCTTGTACATGTAACGCTTGATGCCTTCTGGTATGAATTGATTTGGTAAAGCGTCAGAAGCGTATTGTCCAAGCGATTTATTCTTCATAAAGGCTCGTTTCATAAAGTGGATAGCCTCCATCAATGGTTCCTGAATGGAGGGAGCTATGAAATCAACCATAAGAAATATAGGCCGCAAATGCCGTTTAAACCGATGAGCTAACCGATCAATGTGTTCCCATTGAAAGGCAGTTTCATCAAATTTTATATTGGTTACAATCTGATCTGCAAGAATCTCTAGGTTATTACGGTCCAAAATTGCAAACACCTTATCTTGAATATCCTGAAAAGGTGTGTGGGGAGGAATGCTGTCATCTGTGAATAGTTTAAGAACTTGGCCAGCTTTTTTCATATTTTGATTACTTTCTGTATAACAATCATATACTTGTTCTTTAGCTGCCAATTTAGCTTCATCTTTAAAACGTCTTACGTTGTAGATAAAAGTATTAATGAGATTGTCATGCATTCGTTGAAAGCGATAGTAGATAAAACATAATAAATACACGTAACCGATCCATTCGTTCAGTTGCGTGAGCCTGTAGACAGAATAATATCCCACCAATGAAGCATAGTATTTGATGCTCTCATTTGAAACACCTAGTCTTGGTAACAAATCTTGAGCAAGCCGATATAAAGACTGTATTTGCTCCCCACGTTCCATTTCACGTTTTATTTCGCTAGCACTAAAGTCCTTTGGTTCACGTTTAAGCTGTGTAATTTCATACAGACCTTGAGAATCTTCAAGTAATCGCTTCAAGAATTCGATATCAGGCTGTTTTAGATGATTTTTCATCATATCAATTAACCGGTGTTGTTCGTGGTTTATCGCTTTCCCAATCGTTTCTTGCATAAAGCTATAACCAGGAATAACGATACGCTGCTCAGATAAATAATTCATGATTTCACGGAAGATAAAGATTGGCTTACCACTAAAAGTGGCTGCCTTATAAGCCCTTTTCTCCAATTGTCGTTTTTCCTCAGCATCACAACTACGATAGTTGAATAGTTCACGAATCAAGTGCTGCTGTTTTAGCCTAGTGTTCTTACCAACTAGACTTAGGTCAACCATTTCACCATAGTTAAAATGCTCGTTTAGAATATACTGAAGATCCTCCTCTACCTCATGGAGATCTAACGTGAAAAATAGGTGCTTCGCTTTAAAATAGCCAAGCTGCAAGATAAAGTAGGCCTTGGCTTTGACAGAACGAAATGTTTCCAACAACTCTTTCTCTGGTTGAGAGAGCGAAAAATAATGACAACGATCCTCATATGTAAAATGCGGTTTTCCATAAATGCTTGTTAATTCATCTTCCCCAAGGATTTTCAACCGTTTTTGTCCCGATTTGCTTTCGAGAATATCCATATTTACCCTTTCCTGTAACAAAGAATATATTTTCGACTTCTATTAACCTATTTCAAAAAGTGTACTTTTTGAAATAGGGGGTTTCCTACTATTTTTACATTTCATAATTATAACATAATTAATTTTGAAACATCCCACTTGTATTGTAGATATTTTGAAATTAAAATATAATAAATCTATTCTATTAGTGTTGGATTTGTAAAATAAAGGAATCTGTATTAAGTTCGAAAATGAATTGGGGATAGAATACATGAGGAAATTTTTTTATGTAAGGGTTAGCAGCAAAGATCAATCTGTGGAAAGACAGATTGCAGTTGCGAAAGAAATGGGAATTCCCGAAGAGTATGTCTTCATAGAAAAGGCAAGTGGAAAAGACTTCAAACGCCCAGAATATCAACTAATGAAACGTATGCTTAGAAATGAAGATGTTTTGTATATTCAGTCATTGGATAGGTTGGGACGAAATAAACAAATGATCCTAGAAGAATGGCAAGAACTAATACAAGTAAAGAAAATTGAAATTGTAGTGTTAGATATGCCTCTTCTTAATACTATGAGATATAAAAATTTAAACGGCATTGAAACATTAATTTCGGATTTAATCCTGCAATTATTAAGTTACATGGCAGAAGATGAACGAAACAGAATAAGGACACGGCAAAAAGAGGGAATGGAAGTGGCGATTCGCAATGGAATAAAGTTTGGAAGAAGGAAAATCGAGATGACTGACACATTTCCATCTGTCTATCAAGAATGGAAACAACAGAAGATAACTGCTGTAGAAGCTATGAAGCGTGTGGGAATGAAACGGAATACATTTTATCGAAGAGTAAAAGAATACGAATCGAATCTTTAACAGTTATCCTGCATAAATACTTGAAGCAACTTTTATTAAAAATAAGAGTTGCTTTTTTCTTAATAAACCTTTTCGGGGGGATATGCAAAAATACCCGTATCGGGAAACCTTTGTTAAGGGTTTCCCGAATTTTATATCATTTTTTCAACATTAAAGTTTAACAGAGCCAATAAAAAAAGAAATCGCCTGAGCTGGTCTCGGCGATTTCTTTTTTATACCTCATAAGTTTGCAGCGTTTCCACTTCTTCGTCAGTCAGCTCCCTGTATTCCCCAAGTTCCAGCGTTTCATCGAGCTTCAGCGGTCCCATAGACAATCGTTTCAGGTAAATGACTCTTTTCCCTACAGCCTCGAACATCCGCTTCACCTGATGGAATTTCCCTTCTGTGATTGTCAGTTCTATATCAGACGTCAAACCCGATTTTAAAATAACGAGTTCCCCTGGCTTTGTTTCATAACCATCATCCAAGGTGACGCCTTTTTTGAATGCTTCGATATCCTTTTCCGTCACTTCTCCCTCAATAACCGCGAAATACGTTTTTGGCACATGTTTTTTTGGCGATAAAAGTTTGTGGGAAAGCTGGCCATCATTCGTGATCAGCAGCAGGCCCTCCGTATCCTTATCAAGCCTGCCTACCGGGAATGGCTCAAATACCTGGTCTTCAATCTCCAGCAGGTCAATTACGGTCTCATCACGGTTGTCCTCCGTCGCTGATATGACACCAGGCGGCTTGTTCATCATTAAATAAATAAATTCTCTATAATGGATTTCTTCACCGTTTAAAGTTATTGAATCATTTTCAGGATCCACATGGTGCTTTGCATCCTTGACAATTTCATTATTAACTTTGACAGCGCAATCTTTTAAAAGTTTCTTCACGTCTTTCCTGCTTCCATATCCAAGTTTGGAAAGCACTTTATCGATTCTCATTGTGTACCTCCTTTTATTCATATGGGCAGGTGCCCATTCCATTTCTTGCCGCCTTACATAGACTAATATCATACTTTACATCAGATTAATGAGGAGATGACCTGAAATGAACCATCGACAGCAAGGACAAGGCTTGTACATCCCGATTCCCGGTCTGCCAGGCGGAGGCGGCGGATTCCCCGGTGGAGGATACCCTGGCGGCGGCTATCCTGGTGGCGGAGGCCAATTTGACCAGAGACTCGACCGCCTGGAACGGCAAGTTCAAAGACTGAGCAATCAAATCGACCGTCTGGACCGCAGGGTCGACAGAATTGAGCGCCGTTTGAATATCCGTGATAACGACCAGTCGTTTTACTATTAGGATTTTATAAAAAATGGCCTTCATGACAGAAGGCCATTTTCTTATTAAACGGGCAGCCTCAATTTACGCTTGATCTTGGTCACACGGTCCCCGAAAAGCCTGTCCACCAATTTCGTTCGGAATCCAAGGTAGAAATAAACCCCAGCTCCTACAAGGGCAGAGATTCCAATAATGACAATCGACTGGAACTTTGCAGCCGGTGAAAGGAATTGGACAAGCATCTCATAGAATGCCATCGTTACGCCTGCCATCAAACCCGAGAAAATCAAAATCAGAATAATTCTTCTCGTCACAAAGCCCATTGGGTATTTGGCATATTTTTTAATCACAATCATGTTTATTATAATTGCCGCTGTATAACCTAGCGCTGTCGAAAGGACAGCTCCTTGTGTCTCGAGCAGCTTGATCAATGGGATGTTAAAGGTTAGCTTCACCAATAATCCCGTCAGCAAACTCAAAATCGTAAAACGCTGCTCATTGATCCCCTGGAGGATCGCAGCGGTGACCGAGAAGAGCGCGAATAGGATGGCTACTGGTGCGTAGGTAGTCAGTACATCCGTGCCCAGGTCATTATGTGCATAGAAAACGGTATACATCGGTTCAGCAAGTATCGCGATCCCCATGGCAGCAGGTACGGTTAGGTACATCAACACCTGGAATGTCTGGTCAAGCTGCTTTCTCATACCCTTACGGTCGTTTTCTGTAAATGCCTTTGTGATGCTCGGTACCAGAGTCAATGAAAACGCCGTTGCCAGAGAAACTGGAATGATGACAAGCTTATGTGATTGGAAGTTCAAGACTGAAAATGCAGCAGCCGCTTCATTCTGGTTATTGCCAATTGACGTCATCGCTTTTGTAAAAGTCATCATATCAACAAACTGGAACAAAGGGTTTGCTATGCCAACAAAGACAAAAGGTGCAGCATACAGCAGGATTTCCTTGTAAATATCCTTTAAGGAAATATTCATCGTCTTCTTGTCTTCTTCAAGCAGTTTATCTAAATGCGGTTTCCTTTTCATCCAGTACCAGCCAAGGACACCAAGACTGCCAAGCGCACCGATGAAGGCCGCGAACGTAGCTACACTAACAGCTGTAACCATGTCTCCTTCAAGTACGTTCAGGACAAAAAAAGCGCCGGCCAGTACGAATACAATCCTGACTATTTGCTCAACAACCTGGGATACTGCTGAAGGCCCCATCGACTGATGCCCCTGGAAGAAACCGCGAATCAGGCTCATGAATGGGACGACAATCAAGGCAAAGCTGACCGCACGAATAACAGTCGTCACATCTTCAGCAGTTATTTTCACATTTTCATCATTACTAGTATCCATGACAAGCTCAGCAAGCCCGGGAGCAGTAACATACATAATCAAGAAAGAGAGAATTCCGGTTGCCAGCATAACGGCCACACCAGATTTAAACAACTTTCTGCCGACTGCATATTCTTCAAGAGCATTATATTTCGCTATGAATTTAGAAACAGCAAGCGGTACACCAGCTGTAGCAATACTTATGAAAATTGTATATGGAATGTAAGAGAAAGAGTATAATGCTGTCCCATACTCTCCCACTATCGCAAAAAAGGGAATAACATAAAACAGCCCAAGCACCTTAGATAATATCGTGCCAAGCGTCAATATGAACGTCCCTCTCAAAAGCTTAGATGACATATGAATCCCTACTTTTCAATCTATAAAATAAAAACAGATTACAAACTTGTATTTTACCATAAACAGAATCAGACACTATGATATTTATCAATGGGATGCAGAATTTCCCTGCATCCTTGCTGCAGAATTTCCCTGAAACCCCCGCTGCAGAAATTTCCTGCATCCCCTAGTTTACTCTTTCTCCAGTCTGACTGCCAGTTTTCCGGGCTGGAATTCATTAACTGCCGTTTGAAGAACATCATTCAAGGCAATGTTTTTAATGAAGAGTTGGATTATAATAATAAAAGTGCTCAATGCATCTAAAAAAGTGAAACGAAAAGTTGGTGAAGCAATGAAATACGATGTTATCGTCCTTGGCGGCGGGCCGTCTGGCTTGATGGCTGGAATTGCTGCTGGTGAGCAGGGAGCAAAGGTGCTGCTGATTGACAAAGGAGACAAGCTTGGCCGAAAACTGGCGATCTCCGGCGGCGGCCGCTGCAATGTGACCAATCGCCTGCCAGTGGATGAAATCATTAAACATATACCCGGAAATGGACGGTTCTTATACAGCGCACTGTCGATTTTCAGCAATGAAGATATCATTTCATTTTTCGAAGGACTCGGAATCAAGCTTAAAGAAGAGGATCATGGCCGGATGTTCCCGGTAAGTGACAAAGCTCAATCCGTTGTTGACGCCCTTTTATCAAAGCTGAAGGATTTGAAAGTGGAAATAAAGACGAACACCCCTGTGGCCGATGTTCACTTCAAAGATGGCAAGGCTGAATCTGTTGAATTGAAAAATGGTGAAGTGTTCTATGCGGACAGTATCATCATTGCTGTCGGCGGAAAATCAGTGCCACATACCGGATCCACAGGAGATGGGTATGCCTGGGCAGAAAAAGCAGGCCACAGGATCACAACTTTGTTCCCGACTGAAGTTCCATTGACGTCCTCTGAATCTTTTATAAAAGAAAAGGTTCTGCAGGGACTTTCTTTAAGGGGAATTGGGCTCAGCGTACTTAACCCAAAAGGAAAAGCGCTGATCACTCATAAAATGGATATGATTTTCACACACTTTGGCATCAGCGGCCCAGCTGTACTGCGCTGCAGCCAGTTCGTCGTCAAAGCGATGCAAAAGTGGAACCTGAAAGAAGTTCTCATGTCCCTTGATGCCCTTCCTGACATGAAAGAAGAAGAATTGTTCCAGGAAATTAATAAACTGATTAAAGCCGAGCCAAAAAAAGCGGTGAAGAATTTATTGAAGGGCCTTCTGCCAGAACGGTATCTACTGTTCCTGCTTGAGCTGAATGAGATTGACCCGGCGATGCAGGGCGGACAGCTAGGCCATGAGAAAATAAGAAGCTTCGCCAAATCAGTAAAACAATTCGAGTTCAAAGTGAACGGCACCCTGCCGCTTGATAAAGCATTTGTCACCGGAGGCGGTGTGTCCGTCAAAGAAGTCGAGCCGCAAACAATGGCTTCCAAAAAAGCAGCTGGCCTTTATTTCTGCGGAGAAATCCTCGACATCCACGGCTATACAGGAGGATACAATATTACCTCCGCTCTTGTCACCGGCCGGCTTGCGGGAACTAATGCTGGGGAATATGCGCTGCAGAAATAGTTACTATCCCATTGGTTTCGATGACGGACACATTCGTCGGGTTCCCGTCTATTTCTGTCCGTCATGAGTATGATGACGGACACTTTTGCTCGTTTCCGGCTTATTTCTGTCCGTCATAGCATTGATGACGGACACTTTTATTGTTTTCCCGTCTATTTCTGTCCGTCATGACCCTAATGACGGACATTTTTTATTGGTTTCCTGCTTATTTTTATCCGTCATAGCCTTGATGACGGACACTTTTGCTCGTTTCCGGCTTATTTCTATCCGTCATAGCCTTGATGACGGACACTTTTATCGTCTTCCCGCCTATTTCTGTCTGTCATACCAAATAGAAACAGAGCCTGAGTAAATTCACTCAGGCTCTGTACACTACCATGGCTGAAAAACAGTATATCTGCTCTTCGTCCAGTTCTTCAGGAATGACCGCGACATTGTATTTAATGTCCAAAAGCTTTTTTTCATCGAGCTTTTCAAGAAATCGGTTCATGTCCTGCTCAAGGTCTTTTTCATGTTCATGATCAAATACTCTGACCTGGATCAAGGGAAGTCATCCTTCCTTTTTTACATCCAGTCTTGCCATATTTTCAGAATTTTATAATTATGGACGCTTCGTTTCTCCGCCCCAGCTCATCATGCCGCCAACCATGTTGCGGACTTTGAAGCCTTGCTCGTTCATGTAGTGGCAGACGTTGCCGCTTCGAGCGCTTGAACGGCAGATGAAGATGTATTCTTTGTCTTTGTCGAATTCGTTCATTCTTTCAGGAATTTCTCCCATTGGCACGTGCTTAGCTCCAGGAATCATTCCTGATTCAACTTCGTCATGTTCACGAACGTCAACCATTTCTGGCTTTTCGCCAGCTTCCAGCTTTTTTTGAAGTTCTTCAGGTGTGATTGTTTCAACTTTATTCATTAGTCATTTCCTCCAATATTTAGTGAAATTAATCCTATCCAAAGGATACAATACCTTAATGTATTTTCCCCTATTAATTATATAAAAACCAATTTTAAATTACAAAGAATAAACCTTATGGGGTATTTTAAACTTTTAAAGAAAGAGTCGTCTTTAAACGACCCTTTCGAGAAAAAATCTTAGTTTGCCACTATGTTAACTAGCTTTCCTGGTACTGCAATGACTTTGCGGACTGTCTTTCCGTCGATTTGCTCTTTGACAGCAACATCGTCCATTGCGATTTGTTCAAGTGTTTCCCTGTTTGCGTCAGCAGGTACCATCATTTTTGCTTTGATTTTACCGTTTACCTGGACAACGATTTCGACTTCGTCGTCGACTAGCTTGGCTTCATCATATGCTGGCCAAGCTGCATATGTGATTGACTCACTGTGGCCAAGCTTTGCCCAAAGCTCTTCGGCGATATGGGGCGTAATCGGCGCCAGCATTTTTACAAAGCCTTCAACGTATGCTTTTGGAAGTTCTTCCGCTTTATATGCTTCATTGATGAAGACCATCATTTGCGAAATAGCTGTGTTGAAACGAAGCCCCTCATAATCTTCTGTTACCTTTTTAACCGTCTGGTGGTACACTTTCTCAAGGTTTGTGCTTTCAACATCCTTGATTTTATCGCTCAAGCTGCCGTTTTCGTCGACGAACAGGCGCCAGATGCGGTCAAGGAAGCGGCGGGATCCGTCCAAACCATTTGTTGACCATGCGATAGATGCTTCAAGTGGTCCCATGAACATTTCATAAAGGCGAAGTGTATCTGCACCATGGCTTTCGACGATCTCATCCGGGTTGACGACATTGCCTTTTGATTTGCTCATCTTTTCGTTATTTTCACCAAGGATCATGCCCTGGTTGAAAAGCTTCTGGAATGGCTCTTTCGTGTGGACTACTCCCACATCGTAGAGGACCTTGTGCCAGAAACGAGCGTAAAGCAAGTGCAATACCGCGTGCTCTGCTCCACCGATATAGATATCAACCGGAAGCCACTGCTTTAATTTTTCCTCATCGGCAAGTGCCTGATCGTTCTTCGGATCAATATAGCGCAAATAGTACCAGCAGCTGCCACCCCATTGTGGCATTGTGTTTGTTTCCCTGCGGCCTTTTTTACCTGTTTCCGGATCCATGACATTCACCCAGTCATCGATATTGGCAAGTGGAGACTCGCCTGTGCCAGAAGGCTTGATATCCGTCGTTTTAGGAAGAACTAAAGGCAACTGGTCTTCAGGTACAGCAGACATCGTTCCATCTTCCCAGTGGATGATTGGAATCGGCTCGCCCCAGTAGCGCTGGCGGCTGAACAGCCAGTCACGAAGGCGGTAAGTAACCTTCTTCGTTCCGATCCCCTTTTCCTCAAGCCATGCAATCATCTTATTGATTGCCTCTTCCTTGCCCATACCGTTAAGGAATTCAGAATTGATATGCTCACCGTCGCCTGTGTAAGCTTCTTTTTCAATGTCTCCGCCTGCAACGACTTCTCTGATTTCCAGATCGAATTTTTTAGCGAATTCATAGTCGCGCTCGTCATGGCCAGGTACCGCCATGATTGCACCAGTTCCATATGAAGCAAGTACATAGTCCGCAATCCAGATTGGCATTTTTTCACCGTTCGCTGGATTGATCGCATAAGCGCCAGTAAAGACGCCTGTTTTGTCCTTGGCAAGATCCGTACGCTCAAGATCACTCTTGCTCTTGATTTCATCGATATATTTTTCGATTGCTGCGCGCTGTTCAGGTGTAGTGATTTTATCAACCAATTGATGCTCAGGTGCAAGCACTGCATAAGTTGCGCCGAACAAAGTATCCGGACGAGTCGTGAACACAGTGAATGTTCCTTCATGTCCGTCAATGTTGAAGGTGATTTCGGCACCTTCTGAGCGGCCGATCCAGTTGCGTTGCATATCCTTCAGGCTTTCCGGCCAATCAAGCAAATCAAGATCCTCAAGAAGACGATCTGCGTAGGCAGTGATTTTAAGCATCCACTGTCTCATCGGACGGCGTTCAACCGGATGTCCGCCGCGCTCACTTTTACCGTCAATTACTTCTTCATTCGCTAAAACGGTTCCAAGAGCCGGGCACCAGTTAACCGCGACTTCATCAATGTACGCAAGCCCTTTTTCGTATAGCTTTAGGAAAATCCATTGAGTCCACTTATAGTATTCAGGGTCAGTGGTGTTCACTTCACGGTCCCAATCGTATGAAAAACCTAATGCCTTGATCTGGCGGCGGAACGTGTTGATGTTCTGCTCTGTGAATTCTGCCGGGTCATTTCCTGTATCCAATGCATACTGCTCAGCAGGAAGTCCGAAAGCATCCCAGCCCATTGGATGAAGAACGTTGAAGCCCTGCATCCTTTTCATCCGTGAAAGGATATCAGTCGCTGTGTAACCTTCCGGGTGGCCAACGTGAAGGCCCGCTCCAGATGGGTACGGGAACATATCAAGCGCGTAGAACTTCTCTTTCCCTTTATCTTCAGTCGTTTTGAACGTTTTGTTCTGTTCCCAATGCGATTGCCATTTTTTCTCGATTTCCTGATGGTTAAAACTCATCGTTTTGTCCTCCTGTTTGGTTTCGATTTATTTTTAGCGGTGTGGAGCTTGTTCCAGCAACCTTATTGGACTTGCTGCCCAGTCAATGACTCCAGAAAAAAAAAAACTCCCGCCCCTGTAAAAGGGACGAGAGGTTATGTATGTTCTCCCGCGGTACCACCCAAATTAGTGTGTAACACTCGCTTCATTCATCCTTAACGCGGAAAACGGCAAACGCTACTTGTGTTTCACGTCTGCGACTCAAAGGCGAGTTCATGATGGACCCGTCTGGCTTGCACCAACCGCCAGCTCTCTACATCAGGTTTTGCACCACTACTACTCCTTGTCGAAGTCTTTCGTTATGAATATAGAGATATTGTAATAAAATTCCCTCCCATATGCAAGCGGGGATAGAATAAATGGTGACAGAGAATATTATATGATTGTTTGAGCTGCTGGTGTAGGCTTTTACCTGTACAGCATGGAACAATCAATCATGAAAGGAACCCACCCGTAAATACAGATGGGTTTCCCGTGTTTACTTATCAGATTGCACCGCTTCCAAAAGCAGATCAACAATATGCACGCCTCTCATTTTCCCAGAGAGTCTTTCACGCTCAATCCCGAGCTTCATTTGAAGAAGACAGCCTGGATTAGCGGTAACAATCGTCGTTGCATGGGTGGCCTTTGCCTCAACCATTTTGGAGTCAAGAAGCTGCATGGACATTTCACTCTCGACTATATTGTAAATACCTGCTGAACCGCAGCACCGGTCAGCATTCTGCATCTCTTGGTATTGAATTCCTTTGATGGACTGCAGCAATGTCCTCGGTGCTGAAGCTGTTTTCATGACATTGCGAAGATGGCATGAATCCTGATACGTAACGATTTGATGCGGCAGGTCCAGATTCACTTTTTCATGAAAGCCTACCTCGACCAAAATTTGTGAGATATCCTTGATTTTATCGACAAATTCCTGGGCCCTTTCCTTCCAATCCGGATCGTCCTTAAGCAAGTGGTCATAGTCAACCAGAAAGGCACCGCATCCTCCTGCATTGGTGATGATGTAATCTACCCCGGTATCCTCGAAGGCTTTAATGTTGCGGCGAGCAAGTGCTTTCGCATCTTCCTTTTCACCACTATGCCCATGAAGTGCTCCGCAGCAGGCCTGCTCCTTCGGTATGACAATTTCACAGCCTGCAAGCTGCAAAAGCTTCATCGTTGCATTATTTGTATCTAGGAACATTGTATCCATCAGGCAGCCGCTAAAGAATGCGACCTTATGAGTCTTTGTCCCGATTGGTTCAAGATGCTCGGGGCGATTTTTCATCTCCTTCATTGTCGGCACCCGGGGAAGAACCTTTTCCATCGTGGCGAGCGACTCAGGAAACAGCTTCATCACACCTGTTCCGCGCGCCACTTTTTGCAGGCCAGAACGTTGATAGAAGCCAATCAGGCCAGTCAGTCCCCTCATCCTCTCCTGATGGGGGAAAAGCCCTTTGAAGACGGCATTTCTGACCACTTTTACGGGCATTGAAAACTTCTTGTTTTGATTGACAATATCACGGGCATCTTCGAGAAGGTGTCCATAGTTCACTCCCGATGGACAAACCGGTTCACAAGCACGGCAGCCAAGGCACAGGTCTAGTGAACGCTCAAAATCCTCATCCGGTTCAATAATCCCATCGACAACCGCCTTCATAAGCGCGATCCGGCCGCGTGGTGAATGTGATTCCTGATAGCCCGATTCGATATAGGTAGGACATGTCGGAAGGCAGAACCCGCAGCGCATGCAGTTCAATAGTTCGTCCTGGTCCATCTTTTCCTGGAATTCTGTCTGGATTCTTTGCTGTTCTTGAACCGTTGTCATTTTGAAACCACCACCCGTTTCCTGCTGTCCTTCGCGAAAACCTTTCCAGGATTCATGATATTGTTAGGATCAAGGGCCAGTTTTACAGCTTTCATAGCCGCAATTCCTGCTTCTCCTAATTTCAACTCGAGGTACGGTGCTTTCATGACGCCGACGCCGTGCTCACCCGTAATCGTTCCGCCGAATTCAATGGCCTTTTCAAAAATTTCGGCAAATGCCTTCTCGACTCTTTCCATTTCATCATGATTCCGAGAATCCGTCGGACATGTAGGATGAAGGTTTCCATCTCCTGCATGGCCAAAAGTACAAATATTCAAGTTATACTTAGCTGCAATTTCATTGATTGCATTGACCATTCTCGCAATCTCTGACCTTGGAACAGTCGCATCCTCCAAAATGGTCGTCGGTGCTAACCGCGCCAGTGCGGACAATGCACTTCTGCGCGCAGTCCTCAGTGCTTCAGCTTCAGCTTCTGTTTGGGCCAGCTGCACAGACACAGCTTTTTCCTCTTTACAAACCTCGGCAATCCTCGCCATGTCACGCTCGACCACTTCAACAGGACCGTCCTGTTCAATCAATAGCACGGCTTTAACATCTGTTGGCAGCCCAATCTTCGCAAAATCCTCCACTACCTTCAATGTCGGCTGATCCAGGAATTCCAGCGTAGCCGGAATGATTTTGCTAGAGATAATCTTGGAAACTGATTTAGCTGCTGCTTCTATGTCTTGATATAAAGCCAGCATTGTTTGTTTTGTCTCTGGCATAGGGATCAGCTTTAAGGTTGCTTCGGTAATAATGGCCAATGTCCCCTCCGAGCCAACAAGCAGCCTGGTAAAATCATATCCGGCAACATCTTTAGCCAATTTTCCTCCTGTGGTGATGATTTCCCCGTTTGGCAGCACAGCCTCAAGTCCAATAACGTAATCCCTTGTCACTCCATACTTTAAGCCGCGGAGACCGCCAGAGTTTTCATTGATATTGCCGCCGATGGTTGATATTTTCATAGAGCTTGGGTCCGGTGGATAAAACAGGCCCTTCGGCTCGACTGCTTGAATTAAATCAAGAGTTACCACACCGGGCTGAACAGTAACGGTTAAATTTTCTTCATCCACTTCAAGGATTTTGTTCATATGTTTAAAAAGAAGCACGATTCCGCTTTCTGTCGGGCAAGTGCCTGCGCAAAGATTCGTTCCTGATCCGCGCGGGACAATCGGAATTCGATATTCATTGCAAATTTTCACGATCTGTGAGATTTCCTGTTTGTTTCGCGGACTTACAACTGCATCCGGCATTGATTGAAAATTAGGTGTTGCATCATATGAATAAACGAGTCTTCCCGTTTTGGAATCATCAAAATTAACAGGACTTACGATTGAAATAATCTTTTCTTTGACTGTGTTTGTAACCATGATAGTTCCCCCTTTGTCAGTTAAATAAAACGATGTTCCTTGTCAGATAAAAAGAAGCCTGAACGTACGTTTAAAGCTCGAGACTTAAGAATCCAAGTCAGGACGCTATTTTGCAGGTATGTGTTATTTTTAAAACTAAAAATTATTCCTCGAATTCGCAGAAATCGCAAACGCTTACAAGTAATGGTATGGTCATCTGATGACCAGGTCATTAATATGACTTATCTAAATTATAGGATGGGCCTTGCGTAAATATCAATATAATTTTTAAAGTTAGTGAAATATAACTTTGTGAAGTGTGATTTTTTATTGGGAGTTCCTGCTTCCAGCCATAATAATGATAAAGAATATTACATAGCCAAAGTGAAATTGTATAATGGGAGTCAAGAGATCGGAATATTGGGGGCTTTAATTTGCAATATAAAAAAATAAAACCTAAAAAAATTTATGAAGAAGTAGCCGAAGCAATCCACGGTATGATCAGGTCGCGACAATTGAAACCAGGCGATAAACTGGATTCGGTCCAGCAGCTGGCGGAGAATTTCCAGGTGGGGCGCTCCGCTATCAGGGAAGCATTGACTGCATTGAGAGCAATGGGCCTAATTGAAATCAGGCAGGGCGAAGGAACATATGTGAGGGAGTTCGAGTCAGAGCAGATTAGCTTTCCATTATCGACGGCCATCCTGATGAATGCTCATGATACAGCACATCTGCTGGAAGTGAGGAAAATTCTTGAGGCTGGCACTGTCTTTTCCGCTGCAAAGAAACGGACTGAAGGCCAACTGCAGACAATGAAAGAGGCGCTTGAGGACATGAAACATGCCAGTGGGAATAAAGAACTTGGTGAAAAAGCCGATTTGCAATTTCATATGGCCATTGCTGAAAGCTCGCATAATCCATTATTGATCAGCTTGATGAACCATGTTTCAGGCCTGATGGGAGAAACGATGAAGGACACCCGCCGGCTCTGGCTTTACTCGAAACAAACGACAACAGATCGGCTCCATGACGAGCATTATGCTATTTACGAAGCAATAAAAGAACAGAAAGCTGAAGAAGCAAGAAATATGATGCTCAGCCATATCGAGAACGTAGAAAATATTCTCCATAAATATATTGACCAGGCTAAAATTTAGGAGTTCAAATCCAAAATAAGCTGGCTGCCCAAAAGGGAGCCAGCTTATTTTGATTATTGAATCGTATATCCTCCATCAATCACTGCTGCCTGGCCAGTGATTCCTTTCGCAGCATCACTGGCGAGGAACATTACATAATTGGCGATTTCCTCGACAGCCAGCAGCCGCTTTTGCGGCACGAGCGGAAAAATGACTTCTTCAAGGACTTTTTCAAGTGGAACATTTCTTGTCTCCGCAAGACTGGAAAGCTGGTTGCGCACAAGCGGTGTGTCGACATACCCAGGGCAGACTGCGTTTACGGTGATTCCGTGCTCCGCGGTTTCGAGTGCAGCAACCTTTGTCAGCCCAATAACTCCATGCTTGGCACTGTTGTATGCTGCTTTACCGGCAAAACCGACTAGCCCATTGATGGACGCCATGTTGATCACCCGCCCAGAACCCTGCTTTTTCATGACTGGCAGTACATGCTTCAAGGCTATGAATGGAGAAGTAAGCATCACTTTTATCAACAGTTCGAATTTTTCTGTCGGAAAGTCTTCGATCATGGATACATATTGCAAGCCAGCGTTGTTAATGAGAACATCGACAGTACCAAAGTGCTCAATACATTTTGCAACTGCCTCCTCAATGTCTTTTTCGCTAGTGACGTCACATTTAAAACCTGCAGCTTCATAACCTTGCTCACGCAAACTGGCAGCCGCCTTCTCCACAGTTTCTTCCTTTAAATCTGTCAAAAACACCTTCGCGCCCCGCTCAGCAGAACTTTTGCCAATATCATACCCGATTCCCTGGGCCGCACCGGTAATCAAGACAACTTTATCTTTTACCATTGTGAAACTCCTTCCTTAAATACCTAATCCAAGTGAGAATAGAACAATCGCAATTGCCACACCAATCAACGGTACAATGACAGTCACAGCTGCGACTGGATTGTAGGCATCCTGATGGGATTCGCCACAGATTGCCCGGACAGTCGTGACCACGTAACCATTATGCGGCAGGGAATCAAGCGCTCCAGAGGAAATGGCGGCTACCCTGTGCAGTGCTTCCGGATTGACGCCCATATCCATGTAGTGAGGTGCGAGCAATGGAAGCGCAATTGCCTGACCACCTGAAGCCGATCCAGTCATACCGGCAATGACACTGACCGCAATTGCCGCACCGATCAACGGGCTTCCTGGAATATTCGTCATCGCATCAACAGCAGTCTGGAAAGCCGGCACTGCTTTTGCGACTCCGCCGAATCCTACGACCGCAGCTGTGTTACCAATTGCAATCAAGGCGCCCATCGTTCCTTCAGAAAGTGCTTCCCAGAAATTTTTGAAGTACTTACGATTTAATAGATAGGCAGATACAACTCCTCCAAGGAGAGCGATGATCAATGCTGACTGTTTTAATGAATCATGGAAAACGAATGAGATCACCAATACCACTATCAAAGGAATCAGGCCCATAAGAGGATGAGGCAGTTCTCGCTTTTCCATCATTGGATCGGTCTTCCTGGCTTCGAATTTCTCTCCTCTTGCGATAGCCTTTGTGATCATTCGTTTCAGCCACCAGTATCCAAAAATCATCATAAAGACGGCAACGATGGCACTGACCTCCCAGCCTGCAACCGGTGAAGTATCCAGGAATTGAATAGGAATCCAGTTCTGGATTTCCGGAGAACCGGCAGAAGTCATCGTAAAAGTAACCGAGCCGAAAGCCAATGCAGCCGGAATGAAACGTCTTGGCAAATTCGCCTGCCTGAACAAGCTCAATGCCATTGGATAGACAGAAAATGCAACGACAAACAAGCTTACGCCGCCATAAGTCAGCACGGCACAGGCTGCGACAATCGCAAGCACGGCAAACTTCATCCCCAATTTGTCAACGATGAATTCAGACACACTGTCAGCCGCGCCGCTATCCTCCATTACCTTTCCAAAAATCGCTCCCAGCAAGAACATCATGTACCAAGCAGTAACGAATCCAGAAAAGCCAGACATATAATTGCCGACAAAGTTGGCAGCTCCTTCTTCAACGAGCTGCGGAAACAGTGGCATCCCACTGAATACAGCAACAAACAACGCAGAAATCGGTCCAACAATCAGCAAGTTCATGCCTCTCATCGTCAGATAAATCAATAAAGCCAGACCGCCAATCAATCCAAACATACTCAGCATTCTTTTTCCCCCTTGTTTTTTAAAATAAAGACTAACGAACACTTTCCTCCTTTTTCTAGAAGATGATAACGCTTACAAAAAATTGAATAAAATTGCTGTATTATCTTATTGCAACTATCGTGCCAACTTTTTGGAGTATGAGAATCAGTGTTTATTCTTAATTTTCAGTTATTAAATTCCGGAATTCCGGACTCTATCAATTTTCCATTCCCATTGCTTAATAGATTTAACCTGTCCTGTTCCCCTTGATTAATTAACATTCATACAGTGAAAACTTATTTAAATATGCTAGAAACCAAGAAAGTCCGAAAACTCGGACAGCATTCCGAATTTCCGGACTATAAGAGACCATATTTATTAAGTTTTTCATAAAGTGTTGACCTGCTGATTCCCAGCTCTCTGCCCACCAGGACTTTGTCGTCTTTATTTCTCTCAAGACTTTGCATCAGTACCCACTTTTCTGTTTCTTCAACGATATCCTTAAGCTTCTTGTTATTGAATCGATACATGGCAGTCTTTGTTTGCAGATAATCCGGCAAGGAATCCAGCGTAATCTGTTCTCCTTTTGTCAAATGGACCGCGGCCTCGATGACATTTTCCAATTCACGGATATTACCCGGCCAGCTGTAGGATTTCAATATTTCCATGACGTTCCTTTCAATTCCTGCAATCCGCTTGCCTAACCGATTTGTGACCTTGTTGATAAAATGAGTGATGAGCAGTGTTAAGTCCTCAGCTCGTTCCCTTAATGGGGGAACGCTGAAAGGAACCACATTGATCCGGTAAAAAAGATCCTCCCTGAATCGCTTCTCTTCAATCATGTTCTCAAGAGGCCTATTAGTGGCAGCGATGATCCGGACATCAACCGAAATCGATTTCGTCGACCCAATCGGTTCAATTTCCCCATCCTGCAGGGCACGCAAAAGTTTTACCTGCATGCTTAGCGGCATGTCCCCGATTTCATCCAGAAAAAGGGTACCGCCATTTGCCAGCTGGAATTTCCCCTTTTTGCCTCCTTTTTTCGCCCCTGTAAAAGCTCCTTCTTCATAGCCAAACAACTCGGATTCAAGCAGGTTTTCAGGGATTGCACCGCAGTTCACCTTGATGAACGGCTCCTGGCTCCGGCTGCTTAACTGGTGGATGCTGTGGGCAAACAATTCCTTCCCTGTTCCGCTTTCTCCCCTGATCAGAATCGAAATATCGCTATTGGATACCATTTTCACTTTTTCTTTTAAACTGATAATCTGCTGCGACTCGCCAAGAATGTCATCAAGTGTATATTTAACGCCTGAATCAATTTTCTGGATGTATGGTTGCATCCTGGTGAGAAGGCTTTTTACATGGCTGTCCATTTTCATCCATTCCTGAGTATCCCGGAAAAATACCGTTCCAAATGCGGCAATTACTTCGCCATTTTTGATAATGGGCACCCGGTTGGCAATCATGTAGTTGCCCTTGATAAATTGCAAGTCAGCCAGTTCCTCTTTTCCAGTCTGGGCTACAATATGCATCCTCGTATTCTCAATCACTTCCGACACATGCCTGCCAATCGTATCTTCACGATTGACTTCAAGGAATTCACAATAATTATGATTGATGTAGATGATCCGTCCTTCTCGATCCACAACAACAAGCCATTCGAAGGCATTCTCAACAATGGTTTCAATAATATCTGCTGGGATATGTAAAAGCTTTGCATTCATAATCCGTCACCTGGTTTTTATTTCGATTTTATCACACTTTTCTGAAAACAATATACAAGCATAAAAAAAGCACCTGAAAATAGGTGCTTTAGTCTACATTAGCTGCATTGTTGTAATGCAAGTGGCGTCATTCTCAAAAGTGGATATTTTTGATTCAACAGTCTTACCGTTATATCCAATCTTTGTTTTGAACTTTTTATCACGTGGAAGCCACAAATCGATGAAACCATTCTGATGGGATGTCATTTTCTCATCCACTACCACGTTTCCATCCTCATCCTCAATATATACATCAAACTCTTTTTCAACCAATTCACCTTGACAACCTGTCAAGCTATGATTCGTTCAAGGATGGGTTTGATTTTCATAAGGCGCGATTGAGACGAAGAAGTCTTCGTCTGAAATGTCATAGACTTGCTTGTCCCCTTCACTGTCATCAATTGTCAGTTCTTGTGAGGTGATGGAAGCTTTATGGCCCTTAATTTTGCCCGTGCTGTAATCACTCACCAATTCCTTGATGTTCTCTTGTTGTTTTTCAGGTTGAGCAGATTTTTCTTCTCCGCCACTACAGCCAGTTAATAAACCGGCAGCCAAAAACGCAATTCCGAGGATTTTAAATTTCAACCCATTCACCCCCTTGTCTTTCAAAGTATGGTTATATCATAAACTCACAGTCCTATATTAAATGTAAAATATGCATTTTTTATCGAGAAAAAATGCATAAATTGTGACCGACTAGAAAGGCCAGCCGTCTTGTTAAGTCCAGACGAACTCTGGTGCCGGACAATCCCCGAATTTTTAAAAAAGAGCCGGGCATCTGGGCCCAACTCTTTACTGATTCTTTATGCTTGTGCAGCCACATTGTGGGATTCCTTTAGCTTCCGATCGTAAATTACGGTAGTAAAGATCCCGACAAACATGAGCGCAATCAAAATCGCGAATAGCATTGGCATACCGTATAGATCGACCAGGATTCCACCCATCAGCGGGCCAATCATCCTTCCGCCAGTTGCGGTGCTGTTGACGATTCCCTGGTAAAAGCCTTCCCGGCCTTTTGGCGCAAGGTCATTTGCGATCGTGGGAACGGCCGGCCAGATCAGCATTTCCCCAATCGTCAGGATTACCATACCAGCCACGAAGCCTGAGAATGCTTGAGCTCCTGCAGCAACTGCATAGGAAACCATGAAGATAACCATGCCGATGATGATTTGCAATTTCAGTTTATTCTGGAACGGCTTGATCAGCCTGTTAACAACTGGCTGGCCAAGAACGATCAGTGCGCCGTTGATTGTCCAGAGGATGCTGTATTGGTTCAGTGAAATGTTCAATTCCTGAGTATAAGCTGCGATCGTTGTTTGCCATTGTACGTATCCGACCCAGCAAAGCAAGTAGCCAACAGCCAGGATAAGAAGCGCATACAGCTTGGTATGGCTTTTGACCGCGCCGTTTTCCTGAAGGACGTTCGTTTGCTTCGCAGCCCGGGTGTCGATGCTGCGATAGCCAAAAATAGCAATCATCATAAAAATCAGGTACATGGCGGCGTTCGCCATGAAAATCAGCTGGAATGAATAAGAAGCAACTAGCCCGCCAAGCGCAGCTCCAACCGCCACTCCGAGGTTCTGTGCCACATAAATGGCATTGAACGCTTTACGGCCGCCTTCTTTCCAGACTGAACCCGCCATTGCATACATCGCCGGAAAGACGATGCCTGAGCCAAAACCAACCAATGTCAAAAAGAAAATATACTGAGGCCATCCTGGCCATAGTGTCAGGCCAAGCAGCGCCATAATGGTAATGCTGATTCCTAGAATAATAGACTTATATCCGCCAATTTTATCAAAAAGACTGCCGCCAAAAAGATTGCCAATAACACTGGCTGCAGAATTAAGCATCAATACGATCCCGGCAACAGACAATGATTTGCCAAGATGCTCATGTATATAGATTGTGTTCAAAGGCCATAAAAAAGAGGAACCAGTAACATTGACTGCCATCCCGATAATTAAAAGCCACAAGGCTCTAGGCATAAAAAACGCCTTCTTTCATTCAATAAGTTTCGAAAAAACAAAAAGTGCAAGCACTGGAGGGCCGACCGGTGAAGTCGTTCTTTGACTTCATTGGGCGGACCGAAATCGAAATGTATAGCCGACTGCCCAGAAACACAGAAACTGGAGACTCCGACAAAGAAGCGCTTTTTGCTTCTGACGGCGGAGTTGAAGTTTCTGTGTTTCTAGGAGGCGACACAAGACAAGTGAGGAGCTGGATTAAGAAAAACATAAGTAGTTACCAAAACAGTATTTACTTTTAATTCCCTATAGAATACCAAAGTAATTCTAGAGCTTTTCACAATTGGTTGCAATAGGAATTTATGTAGAATTTGAAGTTGAAATTTTCTATTTTTTTGAAGTTGAATTAGAAAAAGCACGCAGAATTTTTAGATCATGGAATGCCGGGGATTTTTCGCTGAATTACGCACTCTAAACCATCAAAAGTTCGCAGGATTTTTTAAAAATGAATCCGGGAATATTGACACTCTCCCACTTTTCTGCAAAACTAAAGAAAACACCGTACAAACTACCATTTGCACAGTGTTTTCGTATTTATCTTTTCTCTAAATTTACTATTCTCTATTTTTTTGGAGCTGGCTGTTGTGCCGGAAAGTAACTGTTCACTGCTTTGTCTTTCTTCTTGAAGTTATCTTTTTCGTCGTAAACAGCCTTCTTCACTTTTTCTATCTCTGTTTTGACTTCTTCCAAGTTTACGCCCTTCTTGGTCAATTCCTCAATAGCAAGGTTGATTGCCTCATTTGACTCTTCAATTGAAACCATCAATGAATCCATGGATCCCTGCGGATTGTGGAAGCCTGCAGAGCTTTCGGCAGCTACGATATCCCAGAACCATTGTCCTTTTCTTATATGCTCCTGAGCCTGCTTGATTTTCTCTTCGCTTACACCAGAAGTAATCATCTTATTCACGTAATAGTGTGAGGTGATGGAAATATCCTCAGCTTTATGAAGTGCTTCCATATGTTTATCCTGTATACCAATTACACGTTCTTCTAGCTCTTCCATATCCCTGTTGGTATGGCATGTTGCGCATGATTGATCCATTGTCTTAAGCGGTGACGTCCACCAGTGTGAGCTGATTTTCTTTTTGCCATCCACGCGGTCATATGGCATGTGACAGTCTGAACATGTAACTCCTGCTTCACCATGCGGACCTTCTATATGAGTCTCAAAATCAGGGTGCTGCGATTTTAGCATTGGCGTTCCTGAAACGTTGTGGATCCAGTCCTTCTCAAAACCTTGTTCCTTAGCAGTAGTTTCGTAGTATTCGTACATATCTTCTGGCTCAAAGCCGTTTGCCCAAGGGTAAGTTACTTCCCCGTTATCTGCAGCAAAATAGTACTCTACGTGGCACTGGCCGCAAACATAGTTCCTCATATCATTTTTCGTTGGGTTGGACATGTCGATTCCCTGTGATTCCATTCCCTTGATAAAGCTTGGACGGGTAACCCTCAAGTCCATTGTCTGTGGATCGTGGCAGTCTGAACAGCCGATTGGTGAATGACCCATCGCTTCTGCTTTTGGCCAGATATCTTCGTTAAAATTGCCGCCCCAGTAATCGTCACCCATTTCCTCAATCATGTGAGGAACAGCAGTCGACTTACAGGTTAAGCATGATCCGATTGATTTGTCAGTGATACGCGCGATCGCCCGGACATCCTCATTTGCATAGATATGGCCGCGGTCCTCATTGTACTCAGTCGCAAAGCCATAGCCGTTAAAAAGGACTGGCAGATACGGTTCCTTATCATGGTCGAACTTGCTTCGTTTGACGGAACCGCTGTACTTCGTATCCTCCATTTTTTCATTTTGCTTGTAACTGTCATATTGCAGAGGGAAAAGGTCCTTGAAGGCCTCATTGCTGATTTCATCTTTGCTCAGCCCCGTTCTCAGCTGGCTTGCCGAGGTTGCTTCTTCCTCTGAGCCGGAGCATCCAGTAATGATGAGCATGACAGCCGCAAGGAGCAGATATGCCCAGCGGAAATTTCTAGCCATTGTTCATCGTACCTCCTTTATTTTCTAAAAGCTCGCCTGGTTTCGGCGGTTTAAAATAGTCTTCTGTTTTAAAGCCTTTGCCGTGCGGTACTGCCTGGTGGCAGCTTGAACAGCTG
>NZ_JBIQOE010000182.1:0-15469 GCF_047739415.1 Mesobacillus sp.
CTTCAAGGCAGTCCGCGTGGATACTGAAGATCCGGTCGCAGCATGGAAAAATCATGACGCTTCCCTTCATGAAAAAGTTGATTACCTGAACAGCAAGCGATACAAGAAGCTTCACTATAAAGCACCAGGCACAGACCTGACTGTCAAGCTTCCTGAAAAGCACATCTGGGTTGGCGCTGGCAGCGTGAACGAGCAAGGCAACGAGTTCATGGCAAACATGCCGACTGAAGAAGTCTTCTCTGTACCGTTGAAAACTGGCGTGAACGGCTATGTATCAAGCACGAAGC
This sequence comes from Mesobacillus sp., assembly GCF_047739415.1. Lineage (GTDB taxonomy): Bacteria > Bacillota > Bacilli > Bacillales > Cytobacillaceae > Mesobacillus. The sequence continues at coordinate 288 of NZ_JBIQOE010000182.1, forward strand.
CGCTTAGCTACGGCGGAAACATCATCGACAACTTCAAGCTTACTTTTGAAAATGGTAAAATCGTCGGCGTCGAAGCTGAAGAAGGCGAAGAAATTCTCAAGCAGCTTGTGGCGACAGACGAAGGCTCACACTATCTTGGTGAAGTTGCCCTTGTACCATTTAACTCGCCAATTTCACAATCAAACGTGCTGTTCTTCAACACATTGTTTGATGAAAACGCGTCTAACCACTTCGCAATTGGAAGTGCTTATGCATTCTGCGTAGAAGGCGGCAAGACAATGTCTTCTGAAGAATTGGCTGAAAACGGCCTGAACGAAAGCATTACACACGTCGACTTCATGATCGGCTCCGATAAAATGGACATCGACGGCATCACTGCTGATGGAAATGCCGAGCCAGTGTTCCGCAATGGAGACTGGGCGTTGTAAGATTGGATATATGCTCAAGAACAGCCGGACATTTTGTTCGGCTGTTTTTTTAACTTCCCACCAGTTCGCTATACCTTCTGCCGTTTGAGGCAATACAGTTGTCTTCTTTTACCCTTTTTCCTTTCCTTCTGCTATTCGGGGCAATGCAACGGCTTTCCTTTTTCCCTTTTCCGTTTGCTCCTGTCACTTGGGGCAATGGATTCGCTCCATATTTTTTAATTAGGATTTTCTGCACCGTCCACGAAGAATGTCTTTATTAAAAGGGCGCATTCCCAGTTTTTCACCTTATGTACCCCAGAACACTGTGGTATAATGAAGTTACCAAGAAATTATTACATAAAACATTAGATATATTGTTAACCTATTCGTTTATCTGGGGGCGACGTCTTGATCCAATTACAAATTATTGTGACGGGAGAGGTTCAGGGTGTGGGGTATCGGTATTATACTCAAATGAAGGCAATCCAGTTTGGGGTTACTGGCTGGGTGAAGAACCTTCAGGAAGGCGGCGTGGAAATTCTTGCTTCGGGTTCCAGAGCTGACCTTGAAAAGTTCATTGATGAGGTCCGCAGGGGCAATCCTTTCTCCACTGTTGATCATATTGAAGTGAACGAAACAGAGAAAACCGAAACCTATAAGTCATTTGCAATCAAATATTAAACAGGCAGAGGAACCATCCTCTGCCTTTGTTGTGTAAAAAATTAAAACTCAATGATCGATCCATCTGGCTCTTTTAAAATGGCCTCCCTCATCTTCTTCAACTGTTCTTCCTCGCTTGGCTTCAACCCGAGAAGTGACAGAAGACCGAGGGAATCAAGCAGTCCTTCTGTCCATTTTTCAAGCTGTGCAGTCAATGTTGCGTCTGTCGGGCATAGTTCATCAAGCATCTTTTTTTCTGCTAGCGCCTTGTCGATCAATTCCAGCGCCAGCTCCTTGGTGATCTTACCATTTACAGCTTCCAGCTTTTCGCATGCTGTCTTAGCTGTTTCATCAACTGTCTTCTTCACCGGCTCGACCACAGGCTCTGTCACTTTTTTCGTCATGTCCGTCGTTTCCTTGACGACATCCTTTACAGGCTCAGTAACTGTGCCGACTGTCTCTTCCACAGGGGTCGTCACCTTATCGACTGTATCCTTTAGAGGATCTGTTACCTTGCCGATCGTATCTTTAAGTGGATCGGTCACTATTCCCACAGTATCTTCTAGTGGATCCGTCACATTTCCAATTGTGTCTTTAAGTGAGTCTGTCACATTCCCCACTGTTTCTTCGAGCGGATTGGTGACCTTCTCAAGCGGATCCGTTACTTCATCAAGCAGGTCATCAACAGGATCGGTCACTGCTCCAACTGTGTCCTCCACTACCTCTGAATTTTCACCTTCTTCAGAAGGGCTCTTGCACGTAAGCGGAAGTTGGCCGGAGGTGATTTTCTCGATTTCCTTATTCATTTGTTCAAATGGCATCGATCCGAGATCCTGTAAAATTTTCAATGTGCCTGGCTTCTGGACTCCTCCGTTTCCATTTACAGTCTGCAGCTTTAGCTTGTCGAGGCTGCTGTTGGCTGCGTTCATCGAATGGGCAACCATCGTCACTCCTTCAAGTGCAGCATTCGGGATTACTTTTCCAGCATAGACGCATGCTCCCTTAAATGAAATGGCACTGGCATCGACCTGCATTCCTTTTATAGAAACCGGTCCGCTTGCTTTCATCGTGATGCTCACAGTCCCTCCCGGAGTCGCGAACTGTTTAGTAAGTCTCATGCCATAAATCTGAGCTGAATCGTAGGTGATCCGCAGCATCGGCTTGGCATTTGAGCCCGATGTCTCTCCGGCCACAACCATTGCTTTCATATTTTCACCAACGACCCTGTCAGCCTGGATGATGAAACCCTCTGCGTCATTGACGGCTGCATCCACTTTTTCGATAAAAGGGAATAAGGACAATGCAGCAAGCTGAATGCACATCACTACTAAAAATAATCGGTGTTTTACAATCTTCATTTCCTCTCCCCTTTACCCTGTTTTGGCAGGTTGCGCCGGCACGTCGGAACTTGGTGTTCCCGCGGATTCTTTAGCAGGCACCATCCGCCAGGCTGTCAGCAATGCCCCGCCGATGATTCCAAATACCGTTCCGAACAGGAAACCGCCCAGAGCGCCGATGACGGATAGAATCGACAGAAAAATCACGATGATGCCCAATGCTTTAGAGGCACTTGGCAAAAAGAAGGACATCAGTCCCATCAATGTGATCAGCCCGCCAAACAGCAATCCGATCACGGCGACTGATCCCGGGAGAAAGGTGCTCAGATACAGATTCAACGGTACCCATAAAATCATCAGGCCGCTTAAGACTGTTAAAATCGCTCCAAAAAAAGGCCTTGTATGCCTCCATTTTTTAAAAACCATTGCTGATCACCTCGATTATTTCTTATCGATTTTTTCCACTGTCAGTTTCATACCGGCCATATTAATCGTTTCCTGGAATAAGTAATGTGTCTTCAACTTGGCATCCTCAAGGATGATGGTGCTTGATGTCTGCTGGAACTGCTTTGTCCAGTCGGTGCTGTTGTTTTCTTCAAGGGCAAGGTTTTGGAACTTGGCATTCGCTTCGATTAATCCGGCATCATGCTGAAGTCCGGAAATCTGTACAGGTTTTGATGCCTGGATTTTTACGCGGATCCAATCCCCGCCTACCTGAAAATCCTTGTATAATTGCAGGTTATCGATTGTCAGTTTTTCAATGATATTTGTTCCTTGTGGCGCTGCGTCTGAACTGCTCGTTTCACCAAGTTTCGGATAGAACTTGTAGCCTTCTCCTTCAAGCTTATCGAACTCAACATAAAAATCGCCAACCCCGGCAATCGGTACAGCGTAAGCCACGCCTGACAATCCGAACGACACCAGCAAGATTCCAAGCGCAAGAAGACCTGCTGACAGGGCACCCCAAAAAACCTTTTTATTTGTCTTGCTTTCCATTACGACAGCTCCGTTCAAGGAAGCCACCCCCAATTAAATATTTTTAAAATTCAAAATTAAATCTCTCCTATAACATACCCCCGATAAATCAAGCCAACAACTCCGAAAAAAATCGTTAACATCGTGTTAATTCCGTTAAATGTCGGGGTATTAAGGAACGACGGACAAAAGTCTGAATTTTTAAACGAATGGTATTTTACCAGAATCTGAGAGCGAGGTTACCTGATGGAACATAAGATTGAGGATTTGGCCATTAGAGGTTTGGTTCTTTTAAAAGAGTGCGAGAAACCGTTTCTTAAAGAATGGTCCCATCTAAAGAAGGACATGAAAGCCTGGCAAAACGAGCTTATATCTGAGTTTGAAAGCATGATTGTTTATGGCTTCAATAACCTTTCACGAACCACTTTTGAGTCTTCAAATGATTTCATCCATTTATTAGTCCTTAGGTGGCAAAAGCGCCATCCCGATTTTGTCGATGATTTTGAAGCCATCTTTCTGATCAGTGCAGTTGAAAACTTATTTCATAAAGTTTTAAAAAGAGAGAATGCTGGATTCCTTGAGCACCAAGCGGTACAGGTTTTTTTTACAAAGATTCTCGACAAGGTCCTGCACACGCAGCAGCTGGAATACCAGGATGACAAATGGCTGAAGATGATGTTGAGTCTGCGTGCTGTGCCTAGTAACTGGCTTGCGGTCATCCGCAATGAAAAAGCCCAATGCAAAGTGGGTAAAGTCGTCTGTGCCGATGACCTTGTAGTAAATGATCAGCTTGTCACCATGTGTGAGGGACTTCAAGCCGAGCATGCATCAGACCTGGCCATCGCGCTTTCCAGATTGTTGTCACCAGGGGAGGATCACCCTCAAATCATCACGATTCCCTGCTTGACTGAAACATTGTTGATTTGTATGAAGGAAAACGCGGGCACTGTGACTGAGGAGCAAAAAGAAACGCTTCGAAAAATGTATCTTAAACAAATGAAGCTGAATCACCTGGAAAGTGAGCTTGAGTGGAAGGATGCTACCCTTTTGTTCCAGCAGCGGCTGATCCATTCTCAAAGTGCCTCGGAAGCCGTTAAAATGATTCCCCAGGGTTTGGTCGATTACCTTCCCTTTTCACGCTGCGCCCTTTTCATTTATTCCCCTAGTGAGCACAGCGGCGTCGGTGTCCATGCGCATAACGTCAATACAGGGTCTGTTCAGCATATAAAGGAAAGCATCGCTGAGTTTCCGCTGCTGACAAAATACTTAAAGCATTTCAGCCATTCAAAACCGATTTTTATTGAAGATGCAGCTGAAATTTTACCTGGAAAATACGTCCACGATTATAGCCTGAAATCATTGGTCGTCCTGCCAATTTACGTGCCCGCTGAAAATAAACTGATTGGGCTGGCATTGCTTGACCGCGGAGAAAACACATCATTTACCGTCAACAATCAAACTCTCACCGCTCTGATCAAGTTCGGGCAATATGGTGGTGAATTATTGAATCAGTACTATGAGGATGCCGTCCAGCTTTTCGGTGTTCAGCGTGCCGTCCTGACCATCCGTGAGCGCGAGGTGCTAAAGCTGATTGCCGAAGGTGCATCCATAAATGAAGCAGCCGACGCACTCCACCTCAGCTCCTACACCGTTCGTGACTACATTTCAGCGATCATCCAGAAACTCGATGCAAAAAATAGGACAGATGCCGCCGTCAAAGCGCTGAAAATGAGGTTGATACAATAAAAATACTTTAGGCCTGCCTCCACTCAAGGCGCAGGCCCTATTGCTTTTTGCCTCCCAATCTCGCAGAATATAAGAGATATTATATTTTGGGGGTATCTTAAATGTGGAATGAGTTCAAAAAATTCGCCTTTAAGGGGAATGTTCTGGATCTGGCTGTCGGAGTAATCATCGGCGCCGCGTTCGGGAAAATCGTATCATCACTAGTGGCTGACATTATTATGCCAATCGTAGGACTTGCTACATTTGGTGCTGACCTTTCGGATCTTAAATATAAAGAGGTTGCGTATGGTTCATTTCTTCAGGCTGTAGTCAACTTTTTCATCACGGCTTTCGCCATTTTTATCTTTGTGAGAATTATTAACCGCTACAGGAAAAAGGAAGAGGCCAAGCCTGCAGCTCCTACACCTGATGTCAAAGAAGAGCTTTTAAAAGAGATCCGCGATCTTTTACAGGAAAAAAAACATATTTAAAAAATTTTTCAGTGCTGGATGAAACCGGTGGTGCCTGTCACCCGTATATATAAACAAATAAATTTATGAGGTGACATATTAAATGTACGCTTACTCAGATAACTCGATGATGCCATCGGTAATGAGAACCTTCGCGTTTTCCCTGGCAATCGCCTTCATTGGCACAATGGCCGGAGTGTTCGTCCCGCCAGCGCTTTTCCTTCCGCTCGTCATCATTGAGCTTGCGATGCTGATCGGGGTGTTCTTTTTACGAAAAAAGAAAGCGATCTCTTATGCATTTCTTTATGCGTTTACGTTCATCTCTGGAATGACAATGTACCCGGTCATTGCCCATTACATCGCGGTATCTGGTGCCAATGTCGTGATCAACGCTCTAGGAGCCACTACTGTTGTTTTCGCTGGTCTCGCGATTTATGCGACTAAAACGAAGCGTGACCTTAGCTTCCTTGGCGGCATGCTGATGGCAGCCTTGCTGGCGCTGATTGCTGTTAGCATTTTCAATATTTTCTGGCCGCTCAGTTCGACCGGAATGATGGCATATTCGTTCATTGGAATACTCGTTTTCAGCGGATATGTGTTGTTTGATTTTAATAGGATGAAGCATTATGGCGTGAGTCCAGAAGAAGTGCCGCTGATGGCTCTTAACCTGTATTTGGATTTCATCAATCTTTTCCTATATATCCTCCGTTTCTTTGGGATCCTATCAAGTAATGACTAAATATGACTCAAAAGGCAGTCCACAGCGGCTGCCTTTTCGCTTGTACCAATATTTAGCTGTATTACCAGTTTATTATTGAGTTTAAAGAGTTTTCTGTGATTTCACCCGGGTATATATATAGTGCAAGGCCAATACAAAAACTAGAAGGGACTGGTTAAAGTGCAAAACTTTACGGCGACTTCGGAATATGTCATTGGCTTAGCAAATGGAGGAAGATTTGCGTTGCTATCTCAAGGCACGCTGGTCTTAAATCGATGGACTTAATATCGATTGACCATAATGTTTTTGAATAGCTCGAGCAGAGCACTCCTCTAAGTTTGTCCGCAGGATAAGAGCAAGGCCAATACTAGTAATGAAGGGGCTGGTTAAGTTGAAAGACTTTACGACAACTTCGGAATACGTCATTGGCTACGCAAGCGGAGGAAGATTCGCGCTGCTGTCTCAAGGCACGCTGGTCTTAAATCGATACATTTAAAATCGATCTACCCCAGGAGCGCAATTTGAATAGCATCAGCTGAATACTCCTCCCATTGTCCGTATGTCGGACTCAAAAAAGGTGCAGGCCAAGCGGCCCGCACCTTTTTTGATAAAGCTCTTTTCAAAGCTCTTTTAACCTAATTATTAAATTGCAAGCTAAGGAAAAATTCGGTTTCTGGAATTTTTCCTTGTAAACGTCTATTAAGATTAATAAAAATAACTTCACCCCACACGAAAAGAGCCTCTAAGCATTACACCTCACAAAATATTGGCGCAGAAAAATTCGGCTTTAGTATTTTTTCCTTTTTCAATCGACCTACTGAATGTGCTCCTCAAGGTTTACTAGTTTCCGGCACCGGGGTATTTAATATATATCTTTTACAAGGAGGTTTTTAACATGGAAAAAGACCATATGATCCATAAAGATGGCGAAGTCGATACTAGCAAGGTGGATGAGACTCTTGATCGGATGGATACGCAGCAGGCGGATGAGATCCTTGGGGACTTTAATGAATTCAGAACTTATCTGAGCAAACGTGTCAAGCTTGGCAAAACAGCTGGACTTGATGAAGAGCAGCTTGCCAAAACAGCTGAAAAGGTAGCAGATTATCTTGCTGAAAAAGTAACACCTCGAAATAAAGAGGAGCAGCTGCTGCAGGAGCTTTGGAAGGTCGGCACAAAGGAAGAGCAGCATGCGCTGGCACATATGCTCGTGAAACTGGCTGAATAGAAAATAGACTAAACAAAACTGCACCTTCAGCATGAAGGTGCAGTCAGACTGTAGACAAACTCGATGAAAATCGTGTTTGTTTACAGTCTTTTTTTGATTGGTGCTTGAATCGGGCTGTTGACTTCCTTTCAAGGCGCTTCGCTTTCCGCGGTGCCGGCGGTGAAGCTCCTCGCCGCCGCTGACGTCTGCGGGGTCTCACCTGTCCAACTGATCCCGTAGGAGTCTTCGCGCCTTCCACTCCAATCAACAGGGCTTCTCAACTTAACGTGGAACTAACCATAAGTCTATTTTAAAATAGATACATATAACGCTTGAGGTGATAAAGATGCTTTCGAAAAATAATCCAATCCAACGAGATCAATTAGAAATGGTTACTTTAGACCAACTGGTTCCTCAGAGAACACGTCTTTATCGATTCAACACATGTAAAAGCAAGTGCGAATAAGCATAAATTCGAGAAGAAAGTGGTGCGTAAGGAAACAAGAGCTTACCAGGAGAAACTCCAGGAAGAAATCAACTAGGATCGGGAAGATCATGTGAAGAAGCCTTTTCCTCCTGATAAGTTCGATATGGAAGAATCGAAGGAAATCAAGGAAAGCGCGACCGACCCGGAGAGTGGATCTACGTGAAATATGAGCGGACCAAACAGGTTGCCTACTCCTTCCATGCGGCACCAACCAGGCCGTAACGGATTTGTCCTCGGTACGATTGTGACACCTGGCAACACACATGACAGCCTGATCCTTGAGCCAATGGTAAAACAAGTGATAGAGAAAGTCGGAAAGCCTAAAGCCGTTGCGGCTGACGCTGCCTATAAAACTCCAGCCATTACAAAGTTTCTGATGGAAAGCGAAATGACTCCGGCTTTACCTTATACCCGACCACGGACAAAGGATGGGTTTTTCCATAAATATGACTATGTGTATGACGAATTCTATGACTGTTACTTGTGTCCTGCCGGTGAGGTCCAAAAGTATTCTACCACCACGAAAGAGGGGTACCGTGAATATAAATCTCCCAATCCCAAGCATGTCTGTGCTAACTGCCCGTTTTTAGCGCAATGTACAGAAAGCAAGCACCAACAAAAGGTGGTAACACGCCATATCTGGCAAGAGTATGTGGAAGAGGCAGACCACTTAAGACACAAACAGGAAGTAAAAGAAATCTATGCGAAGCACAAGGAAACCATTGAGCGCGTATTCGAAGATGCAAAAGAAAAGCATGGCATGCGTTGGACAACCCTGAGGGGACTTAAAAAATTGTCGATGCAGGCGATGCTTACTCTCGCTGCCTTGAACCTGAAGAAGATGGCCAACTAGACATGGAGAAGTCCAGTAATGGCCTAAAAGTATAGTGAAGAGAGTCTAATTTCTTTGGGAAAAACGATGAAATCCAAAAAGGGTTCGGAATGAGACCATTCCAGAACCCCTTTTGTCTACAAACTGAGCGGCACTCGATTAGGGTGCCATCTCCTTGTACCTATGATGAAAAATCAAAGTAATTCCGCTTCAACAACCTTTGCTGGGCCATCAATTCTTCAAACGTTACTACCTTGCCGAGTTTTTTCGTATCGATTAAAAATAATTGGTCTTCGATTTCCTTAGTGATCAATTCGGTCTGATAAGTCATTCGGCAGTCCAGGCAATGGACGGCCGGTGTTTCATCAATCTGGATCGCTTTTGTTCCGTCCGGAAGTTCCCAATAGACTTTGTCTGTTACAGCTTTGGTTTTTTCACTGCTGCACCACTCGCATTTTCCCATCGGTCAACCCCCTATTCCTTTGTTGATGGGACTGCGTCTTGCCCATCAGCTGCTTCTGTAGTCGTTTTTTTCTGCTGTGCCATGAACTTCTTTTCTTTCAGCTCATCACGTTTGTCACGCTTATCCTTCAGGGATGCATGTGAAGGATCTTCCTCATATTTTTCCCTGCGGTCGATTCGACCAAGTCCTTCAGGAATCAGGTTGAATTCACTGTCATTCATAATTGCTGCAATTCCAGTGTTCGATTTTTTCTTTTCATAGTCAGGATACACTTGTTTGAAGTAGCCTTCTGCTCTGCCGGCAACATAATTTTCAGGTTCAGGGTAAGAGGTGATCACTCCTTCAAAGTTGCGAAGGACTACTTTTTCAGGACTTTGGGAGATCAGGTAGTTTGGCTGCAAGGAGATTTTCCCGCCTCCGCCAGGCGCATCAACCACGAATGTAGGAACTGCGTAGCCGGAGGTATGACCTCTCAAGCCTTCAATGATCTCAAGGCCTTTTGTGACCGGAGCACGGAAATGGCCGATGCCTTCAGACAAGTCACATTGGTAAATATAATATGGACGTACACGGATTTTCACGAGGTCATGCATGAGCTTCTTCATGATCGGCACACTGTCATTAATCCCTGCAAGTATGACGGATTGGTTTCCTACAGGAACCCCTGCGTTGGCAAGCATTTCACAGGCTCGCTTTGAGTCTTCAGTAATTTCAATTGATGTATTGAAATGTGTATTCAGCCAGATTGGATGGTATTTTTTGAGGATTGAACAAAGATTCTCTGTAATCCGCTGCGGGAAAACAACTGGTGCCCGGGTTCCAATCCTAATGATTTCCACATGGTCGATTTCTCTCAGGTTTTTTAAAATATATTCGAGAATATTATCATTGATCAGAAGACCATCTCCGCCAGATATCAATACATCACGAACTTCAGGAGTACTCCTGATGTAGTTGATTGCGGCATCAAGCTGTTTCTTCGCAACCCCCATTCCGATTTGTCCCGAAAATCTTCTCCTTGTGCAATAGCGGCAATACATCGAGCATTGATTGGTCACAAGGAAAAGCACCCTGTCAGGGTATCTGTGCGTCAAACCAGGTACAGGTGAATCTTCATCTTCATGAAGTGGATCTTCAAGATCATATTTTGTTTTGTGAATTTCCTTGGAGATTGGCACTGACTGCATCCTGATCGGACAGCGAGGGTCATCTGGATTCATTAATGAAGCGTAGTAAGGTGTTATATTCAGCGGGATTGTTTTCGTCGAGATCCTTACACCCTCTTCCTCTTCGGGTGTAAGATTAATAACCTTCTTTAAATCATCCAGTGTCCTGATTGTATTTGTAAGCTGCCATAGCCAGTCATTCCATTGTTCCTCCGTAACATCATTCCAAAGCTCTATATCTTTCCAGTGTCTTGAAGGCTTATATAAAGTCTGTTTCATCCCAATTCCCCCCAGCTATTTTTATAGCTATTTATAATGCAAGTTCTGTGCCAAAAGTGACGGATTATTCTGAATTCATTAAATCCAGCTTCCTGCAGGGGTTTGAGAAAGATCAGCGAATTATAAACTTTTAAAAAAGAAAATAACCTGCTGAATATTCGGCAGATTAGAATGTCATAGATTTAATTTTTTCATTTTATATTGTAGTGTTTGTCTTGGAATGTCGAGGAGGACGGCTGCTTTCTGGACATTGCCGCCAGAAGCACCCAGCGCATCATTGATTAATTGGATTTCAAGTTCTTTAAGATGGTCTCTCAAAACAAATGAAGTACGTGTTTCTTCGGTCTGATCTGGCTGGATTTTTTTCATCATCATTGGCAGGTCCTGTCCGGTCAGCATCCTGCCTTCACATACATTCATCATGTATTCAATAGTATGTTTCAGTTCCCTGACATTGCCAGGCCATGAATGTTTATAGAAAATGGCTTTAACATGTTCATCAAGCCCGGAGATATGCTTCCTCAGCTGCTTGTTATATTGACTGATAAAGATATCGGACAAGTAAAGGATATCTTCTTTCCTTTGCCTTAGTGGCATCAGTTCGAAAGTCAATACATTCAGACGGTAAAACAAATCCGTACGCAGCTGGTTTGCTTCCATTGCCAGGGCAGGGTAAACGTTCATCGCAGAAATCACCCTGACGTTGACAGAGATGACATGCGTACTTCCGATTCTTCTGACAGCTCCATCCTCAAGGACACGAAGAAGCTTGGCCTGCAGGTCGAAGGGCATCGAATTAAGCTCATCAAGAAAAAGTGTTCCACCATTAGCCAGCTCGAACAATCCAGGCCTGTCCACTGCTCCAGTATAGCTTCCTTTTGATGTGCCAAACAGGATGCTTTCAAGCAGGTTTTCCGGAATAGCGGCACAGTTTTGCGCAATGAAAGGTCCAGCTGCCCGACTGGAGGCATTATGGATGGATTGGACGAAAAGCTCCTTTCCTGTCCCGCTTTCCCCATATACAAGAATCGGTGAATCAGATTTTGCCAGTTTCTCTGCCTTCTTTTTAATCGTCCTAAAATGCTTATTGTTTGTAATCAGGTCGCTGAACGTATAGCCGGCTTGCTGTTTAACGGCTTTCCCGCCACGATTTTTATGACTCTTCTGAACTTCGACCAAACGTTCAGACAGCTGCTTGATTTGGGAATAATCCTTTGCAATTTCAACTGCGCCAATCAATTCCCCCTGCACAAAGATTGGCAGGGTCGTGTTGACAGTGTCGATTTTCCTCCCATGCAAATTGACGAAGGACTGGGTTTCATTATAGATTGGTTTCTTCGTTTCAATTACTTTCAATAGAGTGCTGGACTGATTGCTCAGTGAGGGGAATACACTTAGAAGTGGCTTTCCAATCACTTCATTTATTTCCAGTCCATCGTGCCTGGCAGCTACTTCATTATAGAAAATGGTCATCCCGTCTGTATTCACGACATGGATTGCTTCGTCGATGCACCTCAATATTGCGCTCAAGATTTCTTCCGTCACATTGGATACTGAATTCATCTCATCACACTCCCATATTGAGTATATGACAGAGTGCCGAAAAACTGTCTTATCACTGCCCAAAATTTGGCGATTTTGCCAAATCTTTTACCCAAACATTCATGTTTTCAATTTTATCATAGATAAACACATTGTTCACCAGTCTGCCCCGATATGCATAACCCAGTTGATGCAGGGCTGCGTTCATCCCGAATGACAAAGCTCTGGCGATGGAGTAAGAGCAATATATGCCATTTTCGATCAGTTCCTCCTCCAGGCGGGCCAGCAGCACCTTCATCAATCCGTGCTTCCTGTGCTCTTTTAATGTCGCGCAATCAGTCATCTCTGCATTTTTATAAAAAGAGTCCACTTCTGCTGATGCCGCGCTGACGATCTGACCATCATGGACAAATCCGTAATAAATGGTTCCTTCTTTCATTGTTTTGACGATATACTCTGGATTATTTAACGGTGTGGGATAAATTTGGAAAACTGCTTTGTATAATTCAGACAAGCCTTCTGCATCCGCTTCGTCCATCTTTTTCATAACATAATCCTTTGGAGGAGTAATATTCTGTGCTGGTTCTGCCAGATGGTAAACACTTTTGATGATTCCATCCTCTTGAAGCCAATGCGGCGAAGTCCGTCTTTCGTCGCTGAAAAACTTAGAAAAGAACACACAGTCAGATCCCAGGAAGAACCCGTCAATACTTGCCTCAAAACTGAAGCCTCGTTCAATCAGCTGTGTAAAATGTTCCTTCCTTGCCTTGATGATTAATTTATCTGCTTTTTCGCTCTCCACAAGCTTTTCAGCTTGATTCAAAATATGTGCTAAGCTGCCCAAATAATCTTCGACCCTGACCCGCTTATTCTGTGGATCAAGATAGACAGTAAGATTATAGTTTTTTTCTGATAAGGTCATTGTTTTACCTAAATGCATGTTCATTCCCCCAAATCCTGCTATAAGAATTAAATCGTATGAAAAGCCCGGCTTAGAGCCAGGCTGACGGTTCAATCTAGTTTGATTGATACTAGCTTTAGTTCGGTCATCTCTTCTAAAGCGTATTTAATCCCTTCCCTGCCGGTTCCACTCATTTTGACACCGCCATATGGCATATGGTCTACCCGGAATGTCGGTATTTCATTGATCATCACACCGCCGACATGGAGGTTTTTTGCCGCTAGCATCGCTTTTTGAAGATCATTCGTATAGACTCCTGCCTGCAACCCGTACTTTGAATCATTGACCTTAGCAATCGCATCAGCGAAATCATCGAAAGTATTGATATGGACAACCGGTGCGAACACTTCCTCACAGGAAATTTTATCAGTGAGCTGCGCATTGAGCAGCACAGTCGGCTTTAAAATTTGTCTTTCACTATCTCCGCCATATACAAGCTCCGCTCCACTTTCCACTGCATCCTGGATCCAGGCTTTTGCCCTGGTCACATCATTTCCGCTGATCATTGCAGCTAAATCCGTTTGCTCATCCAGTGGATCTCCCACCTTCAGTTTACCAGCTTCTTCAATAAACGAAGAGACAAATTCAGTAGCGATCGCTTCGTGTACGAAAATCCTCTGGATAGAAATGCAAACCTGCCCCTGATTAGAAAAGGCTCCGGTAACGATTCTTGGCATTACCTTTTTAAGATCAGTTCCTTCGTCGACAATCAATGCCGAATTAGAACCCAGTTCCAGAGTTACTCGTTTCAATCCGGCATTTTCGCGGATATGCTTCCCAACTTCAGGACTTCCCGTAAAAGTGACCATTTTCACCCGTTCATCGGCAATCAGCACATCACCAACACTTTTTCCGCTGCCAGTCACAACATTGAGAGCTCCAGCAGGGAGACCCGCTTCATGAAAATAAGAAGCAATTTTATAGGCTGATAATGGCGTCTGGCTGGCCGGCTTAAGAACTACCGTATTTCCGGCAGCAATTGCCGGTCCGACTTTATGGGCAACAAGGTTCATCGGGAAGTTGAACGGAGTGATCGCAGCAATTACTCCCAGCGGCTCCCTCACCGTATAGGCGACTCTTCCCTCGCCTCCAGGAGCTGCGTCCATCGGAATTGTCTCGCCATGAAGTCGCCTTGCTTCTTCTGATGCGAATGTATAGGTCATAATGGTACGGTCGACTTCACCGAAAGCAGCCTTCAATGGTTTAGAGGATTCCTCCGCAATCAGCCTGGCGCACTCTTCCCTGTCCTCCTTGATTAATTCAGCCACTCTACGCAGGATGTCGGAACGCTTATGGGCATCCATCTCTGCCATCGTCCCTGCTGTCCCGGCAGCTGAATCAATCGCTTTTATCACATCTTCCTTGCTTGCCTCTGCTACATCGGCAATTTTTTCTCCATCAAAAGGATTAAAAAGCGGACGGTATCTATCACATTCCAGACTTTCACCATTAATCCATAAATTCTGTTTCATTTGTCTTCCCCTCCTACCGCTGGCAGCATTCAGTGATTGCTGATTCAAGCACATCGAATCCTTCCTCAATTTGATCATCTGTTATAACCAGAGGTGCTAAAAGCCTGATTACATTTCCATAAAGACCAGCGCTCATTAAAATTAATCCTCGCTGGTGTGCTTTTGCCAGTATTTCCCTAACGATTTGCCCGTTTGGCTGTTCATTCTCATCGAAAAATTCAATTGCACACATAGCTCCTAAGGAACGGATATCTCCTACTTCCCGGAAACTTTCTGTCAGCCTGCCGAACCTTTCCAGGAACTTCTCTCCGAACATGTTCGCTCTATCAAGAAGGTTTTCCTCTTCTATCATTTTAACGACTTCTATTGCCGCTACACAACCAAGAGGACTTCCGCCAAAGGTTCCGCCAATTTCCCCTATACCTGCAGAATCCATAATTTCAGCCTTTCCTGTAACCGCACTGATTGGCAGCCCGGCAGC
>NZ_JBIQOE010000183.1:0-31069 GCF_047739415.1 Mesobacillus sp.
AGTCAAATAGGAGATGAGGTCGATTTAACCGTCCTTGACCAAATTCAGTTTGACCCGATTCTCGTAATACCTAACCAGGAGTTGCTGACAGAAACGTCCCGTGATGTCCTCCCGAGAGCGGTCGATTTTCAGCGAAGTGTCCAGGCAAGTGCAGTAGCTAATCAACTGCTTGCCGCCCTGATGACACAGAATTGGAACCTTGCAGGCAAGATGATGAGCGCTGATTTGTTCCATCAGCCGTATAGGAAAGCACTTGTGCCATTTTTTGAAGACGTCCATGTGAAGGCAATCCAATCAGGCGCATTCGGTGTAGCACTGAGCGGGGCAGGACCATCAATTATGTGCCTGGCTGAACCCGGTAAAGGGGAAGCAGTAGCGGAAAAGCTGAGGCAGCATCTAGTGGGGTTGGAGGTTTTCAGTTTGCAGATTGATAAGGCAGGATGCAGGTCTTCATTTAGATGATGATTTTTTGAAAATCGGTCCTCGAATATTTTTTTAAAAAGAACCTTAAAAAAAGCGGTTTTGCCTAAATTGGCAAAACCGCTTTATTATTGGTTAATTAGAATACCTGTTCAACCTCAACAACACCAGGTACTTCTTCTAAAAGTGCGCGTTCAATTCCAGCCTTAAGCGTGATTGTGGAGCTCGGGCAGCTACCGCATGCACCAAGCAGGCGAAGTTTAACAATGCCATCCTCAATATCAACAAGTTCGCAGTCTCCACCATCGCGAAGAAGGAATGGGCGCAATTTATCTAATACTTCCTGTACTTGTTCAAACATTTGCTGTTCAGTCATGCAAATCGACTCCTTTCATAATACTTATTATAATCTTATCGGCCGGAAAAATCTATCCAATTAACTGAAAAACCAGTGAACACAGTTTTTTCCTTATGCATCCTTTTCATCGTATAGTAAAATAAAAGAAAATAACAGGGGGTAATTGATAATGGAACGTAAAGAGGTAGAAATCGTCGTTTACGGTGCAGAAGTATTATGCCCAAGCTGTGTGAATCTGCCATCCTCAAAAGAAACATATGAATGGCTTGAAGCCGCGATCGGTCGCAAATACGCAGACCAGCCATTCAAAATTGTCTATGTAGATATCCACAACCCTCCAGCAGACGAAGATAAAAAGGAATTCGCCGAAAAAGTAATCGAAGAAGACATGTTCTACCCTGTCGTCCTGCTCGAAGGCAAGATCGTCGGCGAAGGAAACCCGAAATTGAAAACAATTTACGCAGAATTAGAGAAATATGGATACGTTCCAGCGTAAATCTGTTAAAAGCATTCCGAATTGGGGTGCTTTTCTCTCTTTTTGAGAAGATTTATGATGAAAATCACGACTTGCTTAAGTGCGAAAAACTTTTATAGCGGAAATTTTATTTATATAGCGACTTTGAAGATTATATAGCGAAAAATTCATTTATATAGCGAGAATTTCATTTATATAGCGACTTTAGAGATATTATAGCGAATTGGAAATTCGGACGACTTTTTCCAATTTTGTGTCTGCATGTAAATAAAAAACCGGGCGTCCCTTCGCCCGGCTTTCAACACATCATCCATTATGATACTTATACATCCACAAAATCCCTGATTTCAGCAGGCGGGCGACGCGGCCGGTAATCGGGCGTTCGGCGACTAGTCCGAAGCCGTGCTTTTTGCCGAGTGAGCCAATGATGCCTTTCAGCTTGATCGGTGGGAATGATTCAGGCGGTTCTTCGCCTTTCCAGCGCTTTTGCAGAACCTGGACGATCTGTTCTGCCTGGCCTTCTGCAAGCTGTGCACTTGGTGCGTGTGGAAGGCTTGCGCAGTCCCCGACTATATAAACATTTTCATAGCCCGGCAGATTGTGTTGCGGTGTTACTGTTGCCCGGCCCATGCTGTCTTTCTCAACGTCCATATCGCGGACAAGTCGATTCGCCTGGATGCCGGCTGTCCAAACGATCGCGTCACAAACAATCGGCTCATCGTGGTTATAGAGAACATTTTTCTGGACTTCCGTGATATTCGCGTTGTTGATGATTTCAACATTGTGATTATCAAACCAATTCTCAACATACGTACTCAGGCGTTCAGAGAAGGCAGAAAGGATATGGTTGCCACGGTCAAAAAGCTTTATTTTCAAATCTTTGCGGCTTTCAGCCAATTCACTCGCAAGCTCAACACCACTTAACCCTGCACCGACGATTGCAACGGTTGAGCCTGCTGGCAAATTGTTAAGGGCCTGGTAGGTCGCGCGGGACTTTTCAATTGATTGGATGCTGTATGTGAACTTGTCAGCTCCTGGGACATTGTGATATTTATCTTCACAGCCGAGTCCGATAATAAGGTCATCATATTGAACAAACTCATCACCCTGGAGCTCAACCTTCTGATCCTCAAGATTGATGGCTGTTACTTCCGCATATTTTACCTGAAGGCGGGGATGCTCAGGAAATGCCACCCGGATATGCTGGTCAGAAATCGTACCTGCAGCCAGGGCATAGTATTCTGTTTTTAAACAGTGGTATGGAACACGGTCAATCAACGTAATTGATACATCTTCCGGCAGGTCATTCGGCAGCAATTTATTAAGGATGCGCATGCCGCCATAGCCGCCGCCAAGGATAACGAGATTCTTCATGTGAATTTCCCCTTTTTAACTCTTCAGAGACAGTTAATGATGTTTCTCCAGCTCGCTCTTTAAACTCGTAAACGGATACATTTTCTGAAATTATTTTGCAATATTTTTATGCTCAATAAATCACCATGAAAAGTATAACGAAATTGTGACAAAATAACAACAATTTTATAGAAGTCCTGAGCCAGGGAAATTGACGATTTCCTGGAAAAAGGTTACGATTAAAAATTAGTAGAGAGGTGAAACAAATGATTAAGCCAATCATTGAATTTTGCATCAGCAATCTAGCAAGCGGTTCTCAAAAAGCCAGGGCTGAGCTGGAGAAGGACTACGATCTGGATGTCATCGAATACGGCTGCCTTGGTTACTGCGGCAAATGTGCACAATCCATGTTCGCGCTCGTAAACGGGGATCCGGTAGTGGGAGAAACTCCCGAAGAACTAGTAGAAAATATTTATAAATATTTGGACGAGAACCCGATGTTTTAATATAGAAAAAGGCTGGTGTGGTATGAACCATTGCCAGCCTTTTTTCATGTGAGTAGGATAGAGGTTAGCTGCCCGAAACGACTTTATCTTCACGCATTTCCTGCCAGCGGTCTTTTGCCAGCTGGATGATTTGCGGTTCGACAGACTGCCTCTGCTTTTCGATTACTTTTGAGAAAAAACGGACCGCGTCCTGCGTTTGGCCGATCCTTCTTGAGAGGTCGCCAATCAGATACATCAGCCGCAGCTCTGAGACTTGAGTTCCTTTATAATCTCCCGTGCTGTACGACTCAGTATATTCCTTCAGGGCGAGTTTTAAAAAACGCATTTCCTGTTCGGGATTATCTGTTGAGCGATACAGCCAGGCAAGTCTTATGTACAAGCCGGCTGAAACGATATGTTTCTCTTTTTTTAGAGTCGAACTATAAGCTGCGAGTTTGAAAGTGTTCATAGCTTCCTGGATTGTTCGTTTATCTCCATAGTTATGTTGAGCCCATTGATTGCATATTTTATCCTGGATGAGCTGTTTACCGCCCGGCGGAAAATAGGTGCTGAAATCATCGGTAAAAGAGTAGCCGCAATTCGGACAGACATTAACATAATAAAAATTAGGGTTTTCAAAGCCTTCGGCATAAATAGGGGCGAAATCAGTATCAAAACGGAGGACTTTCACAAAGCGGGAACGAACTTTTTTGGTAGTAAAAGGTTGTTCACACATTTCACAGTGATATTTTTTATCATAGAGCGGTTCTATTTGAGTCATTTTCGTCACCTGCCTGTTTCCTAATTAGATTATAGGTATATTATACCAAGTTAATTCGCTGTTCGGTGGGAAAATATGAATATAATTCTTTTTCGGCTTGATTGGTTGAGGATTGGAAAAAGTGTGAGTATACTAATAAGAAAGGGATCAAGGAGGTTTTATTGTGGATAATATTGTGATTCTAACTGAAGAAGCTGCATTGCAGGTTAAAGATATGATGAAACAAAACGAGACGGAAGACGCTTACCTTCGCGTTTCTGTAAAAGGCGGCGGCTGCAGCGGCCTCTCTTACGGCATGGGTTTTGCCCACGAAGTGGAAGAAGGCGACACCCAATTGGAGCAGCACGGCATAAAAATCCTTGTTGATAAGGACAGCGCTCCAGTGCTGAATGGCACAACAGTCAGCTATAAGCAGTCTTTAATGGGAGGCGGCTTCACAATTGACAACCCGAACGCGATCGCATCATGCGGTTGCGGTTCTAGTTTCAAGACAGCGACACGAGAAGGAACACCTGAAGAATGTTAAACTAAACAAAAAAGCAAGGTCCGCGGACCTTGCTTTTTTTGCATTAAGAGAAGCGCTTGCGCTGTTCGTTTTTACTTGAACATCGATGAACTGTGAAGCGGCTGTGTCTTCGCTTTTGGATCCATATAGGATTTTGCGTTGTTGACAGCTGTAGGAGCTTCACCGAATCCTGTCGCAATCAGCTTGACCTTGCCTTCGTATGTGCAGATATCGCCTGCAGCATAAACGCCCGGGATATTCGTTTCCATTTTCGAGTTGACGACGATGGAGTTCTTTTCGATTTCAAGGCCCCATTCCTTGATTGGTCCAAGAGATGAAACGAAACCGAAGTTGCAGATGACCGCGTCAACGTCAACGGCTACAGTATCTTCGCCATTAGCGTCCTTAAGAACGATCTGGCTGATATTTTCTCCATCACCAACAAGTTCAGTCGGCACATAAGGAGTCTTGATATCAACCTTTGAGTTTTGCAGGTTTTCAACACTATGCTCATGGGCGCGGAACTTATCGCGTCGGTGGACGATTGTTACTTGTTCAGCGATTGGCTCAAGCATCAATGCCCAGTCTACAGCTGAATCGCCTCCGCCTAATACCGCGACCTTTTGGCCCGCGAACTGATTCAGGTCATCTATGAAATAGTGCAGGTTCTTGCCTTCGTATTGGGCAGCGCTTTCAAGTTCAAGCCTGCGCGGCTGGAACGCACCGTTTCCTGCTGTGATGATAACTGTTTTTGTATAATGAACTTCTTTATCAGTAGTCAGCTTAATTGATCCATCTTCCAGTTTTTCAAGCTTTTCAACAGATTGCTCAAGAGCAGTAGCAGGCTCGAATTTCGCCATTTGCTTTTTCAGGTTGTTGATCAGCTCCTGGGCACGGACTTTTGGAAAGCCGGCAACATCGTATATGTACTTTTCAGGATAAAGTGCTGATAATTGCCCGCCTAACTGTGGCAAACTTTCAATAATCTTAACAGATGCTTGTCTCATTCCGCCGTAGAAAGCTGTGAACAGACCAGCAGGCCCCCCGCCGATAATCGTGATGTCATAAACTTTTTGATCTTCTTTCACTCCATATCCCCCTCACTATGTAGTAAAATTGCTCCAATTTTTATAATACCATAAATCGTAAAAATAAACTCCTAATCATAATAGAACATTACTTGTGGAACAATATATTTCATAGAAAAATCCCTTTATCATACTGAAAAATAGTGAAATCAGCCTATTTTCTGAATATTTCCAAGTTAACTTAATCGCTTGAAAATGCGTCGCAAAAAGAATAAGATGGATGGTAGGCAATAATGTTAAGATTTTGTGACATTTTCAGGACATTTTTTTGAACATTCTAGTGAATAATATCACAAACTTATCCGGAAAAAGATGGCGGCAGATAGAGATGAGCCATTCAACCAAAAATATTTTAAAAAGGTGGAAGTGATCACTTTGAGAAAGCCAAAGATCGTAATCTTAGGAGCAGGATACGGGGGATTAATGACAGCTACCCGTTTACAAAAAGCTGTTGGAGTAAACGAGGCTGACATTGTCCTTATTAACAAAAATGATTACCACTATGAAACAACATGGCTGCATGAAGCATCAGCAGGAACTTTGCACCATGACAAAGTCCGTTATGATGTACGTGATGTAATTGATCGCCATAAGGTTGAATTCGTCCAGGGAGCTGTAGAAGAAATCAAGCTGGATGAGAAGCGTGTAATCCTCGAGAACGGTGACATTGTCTATGATTATCTTGTCATTGCCCTTGGTGCTGAACCTGAAACTTTTGGTATTAAAGGTTTGAAAGAGTATGCTTTCTCTATCGTCAACGTCAATTCAGCAAGACAAATCCGCGAACATATCGAGTATCAATTCGCAACTTACAATACTGAAGCGGAAAAGAAAGATGAGCGCCTGACAATCGTTGTTGGCGGTGCGGGCTTCACAGGAATCGAGTTCCTTGGTGAACTGACAAATCGCGTTCCTGAACTTTGCCGTGAATATGATGTGGACTACCATAAAGTAAAAATCGTTTGTGTCGAAGCTGCACCAATGGTTCTTCCAGGGTTCGATCCAGAGCTTGTTAACTATGCGGTCGCTACGCTTGAGAAAAAAGGTGTGGAATTCCGCATCGGTACGGCAATCAAGGAAGCGACACCAGAAGGCATCATCGTTGCAAAAGGTGAAGAAGAAGTCGAAGAAATCAAAGCTGGTACAGTTGTTTGGGCAGCTGGTGTCCGCGGTAACTCTGTTATCGAAAAATCTGGAATCGAAGCAATGCGCGGCCGCGTTAAAGTGCAGCCAGACCTTCGCCTGCCGGGTTCAGAGGATGTATTCATTGTCGGTGACTGCTCATTGATCATCAACGAGGAAATCAACCGTCCATATCCTCCGACTGCACAAATCGCCATGCAGCAGGGTGAAGTATGTGCGAGGAACATCGCGGCTCTGGTCCGTGGTAAATCCGAGATGGAGACATTCACACCAGATATAAAGGGTACAGTATGTTCACTTGGTGAAGATGACGCAATCGGCGTTGCATTCGGCAAGAAAATGGTCGGCACGAAAGCTTCCTTCATGAAAAAAATGATCGACAACCGTGCGCTGTATATGATCGGCGGTCCTTCATTGGTTCTTAAAAAAGGTAAATTCAACGTTCTGTAATAGATATACTGAAACAGGCTCCTAAGGGGGTCTGTTTTTTATTTCTAGTTGAGGACAACCAGGCGAACAGATGCAAAGACGAATCAGAATCCAATAGGGTACAATATTAGTACAAATTAGCTATTGGATGGGGAAAAGAATGGGGAAACGTGAAAATGTCTGGCTTGGTGTCGCCGGTGTTGTTATTTCGGATGATGGGCGCTGGCTGGTCGTCAAAAAGCGCTATGGAGGCTTGAAAGGAAGCTGGTCGCTGCCAGCAGGCTTCGTAGATGAAGGGGAAACTGCCGATTACGCTGTCCTTCGGGAAGTGAAAGAAGAAACAGGTGTAGAATGTGCGATTACAGGGCTTCTTGGTTTGCGAACTGGTGTGATCCGGGATTCCATCAGCGATAATATGCTCGTATTTCTATTGGCTCCACTTCCAGGTCAGAAGGTGACGGTCGAGGAAAGTGAGCTATACGATGCAAAATTCATGACATCTGATGAACTAAAATCAGATACTGATACCTCACTGTTGCTGCACTACCTTTTAAGTAAACCAATTGGTCAAGTTGTGTCCGGAGCAGAGGGATTGGATCCAGGAAAGCAGTTTCATTATAGTGCATACAAATTATTTTTATAATTTTCTGAAACTTTAAGGAAGTGACAGATAATTAAAGAAAATATATGATGTATCCGTTTTCAATGTAGTTTTTTGGTCAAATTTGAACCTTTTCAAAAATATAGAATGTCTGATATATTATCAGAAAATTCAATAATAAAGGAGAGGTTCACAAATGAAAATGCATACACATGATTCAAAGGAATGTCCATACTGTTCTGGTAAAGGCTATTTCCAACTGTTGCTTGGCGGTTCAGAAACGTGCACATGCTGCAGCGGATCCGGTAAATCAAAATAATAGGCAAAGCATCTTTGACCTTCGCAGAATGCGGGGTTTTTCTTTTTGCCTTAACATGATCCAGGGTGAAAGTCACACCATTTCATTGACTCGAAAACGGACAAACAGTAAACTAGAAATGATGTTTAATGGGGGGATATAGACATGATGACGGTTGTCACACTGATCATTTCGATGTTATTGTTTTTTGTCCTGTTCTTCGGGATTGGCTTTTTATTGAATATGCTGCTGAGGATGTCTTGGATCATGGCGGTTGTTTATCCATTAATTGCGGTTTTCATTATTGATAAGTATCCGTTTATTGACTATTTCAGGAATAGCGGTGAAGCCTTCAGTGATCTTGGACAGAGGCTTTCACAGTTGGCCATGGCAGACATACTGATTTTAAGCAGCGGTCTGGCGGGGGCAATCTTAGCCGGTATAGTCATCAGGCTTTTGCGAAAAAAAGGATATCAAATGTTCTAATACAAGAAACCTTCAATATTTGAAGGTTTTTTTTATGCATAAAATCGGATGATTGTTGGATACTATAAGTAATATTTTACTTTTTAATGGAAGTGTAAATAGGTCTTTTGGCACTTTTTTGCTCCTTTTGGAATATTTCTTGTTTCGTTGGGAAATTAATAGTTTTGGGAGGAGTGAAAAATTATATGAATATTTTAAAAATGTGGGCCAGACGCTCAGTGATGGCAGTTTTATTTTTTGCCGCTATAACTTCTACGTTCCATTCTATTTCTGGGGTTGAAGCTTCTACTGTATCTACATACGTATTTGATAGCGCAGGAACTCAACAAGAGGAAAACTCAAGTATAAATCATACAAAGAAATCTATAGGACTTGCCTTTAAATTTTTGAAAAAAGTATCTGACTTCACGACTAAAATTTCTTCAAGTGAAAAGGTGGCCGGGAAGCAGCCGACTCTTGAGGAATCACTGAACTGGTCACAATACCCGACAAAGAAAATCATAGCGACAGGGTATACAGCCGGTATTGAATCGACGGGCAAAAACCCTGGGCATCCGGGGTATGGAATCACTTATTCTGGTGTAAAAGTTAAACGTGACTTATATTCAACTGTCGCGGCTGATTTAAACGTATTCCCAATTGGGACAATCCTTTTCATCCCGGGATACGGATTCGGTGTTGTTGCCGATAAAGGTGGCGCAATCAAAGGGAATAAAGTCGATCTTTATTATGATACTGTCAAGGATGTATACGAACAATGGGGTAAAAAGACATTGGATGTATATTTAATCGAAATGGGCAATGGCAAGCTGACAGAAGAAGATTTAAAAGCCCTTAATGAGAATGAATCGATGCAAGTTTTCCGCCAGCAATATACAGGCGGCAAAAAATCATAAAAGTATAGGCGCTTTCCTTGAATTGGAAAGTGCCTTTTTAGTTCAGTCATGGAGGAGACGGTGCAGTTTTTCCAGGCCATCCAAAAGTCGTGGTGACGGACGGCAGTATAGTTCTTCTTCGAGGATCAGGATCCGGTCGTTTTTGACAGCATCAAGTTCCTCCCAGCCAGGCCTGTTTGTGATCAATTCCTTCTTCACCTTTTGCTGCCTGACACCGACCCAGGCGACGCATATATAATCCGGATTTCGTGATTTCACATCATCCCAGTCCGTCTGCACGCTTGCGAGCTCAACGTCTTTAAAAGCATTCTCACCACCAGCAGCCTCGGACACCTCTGTCAGCCAGTTAATGCTGCCAGGAGTAAAAACAGGCTTTGGCCACCATTCCCAGTAAAGCTTTGGACTCCAATCGGCATTGGCGCCTTTTTGCTTGATGTTCTCCAGTCTGCGCCTGAATTGGGCAGCTGCTTCCTGGCCGCGTTCCGGCATGTTCAAAGCATTGGCTGTTATCATCAAGTCATTTTCAATATCCGGCAAAGATTGCGGATTCAAAACGATATGCGGAATATTGCGTGCTGCTAAACCTTTAATATTCTTCTCCATCCCTGGAACGCTTAAAGACGCAAGGACGAGGTCTGGCTTCAATTCCTCGACAAGGTCCATGTCAATCGATAGGTCGGGACCGAGCTGGGGCAATGATTTAACCGAGTCTGGCCAGTCTGAAAAATCATCAACTCCCACAAGGAGATCAGTTAGTCCAAGGAATTCCATGATTTCAGTATTGCTGGGACATAAAGATATTACTCTCATGAGTTTCACCTGCTTTTAAAGTAAATAGTGAAGCAGCAAGGTCAAGGCTACACCTGTCAATCCTCCGAAAAACACTTCAATTGGTTTGTGGCCGAGCAATTCTTTCAGTTCTTTCTGCTTTTCCTGTTCAGGTTTATGCTGCCAGCCCTTTGCCTCCTGGGCGAACCGGCCGAAATCAGCTACAAGCTGGTTCAAAACGATGGCTTGCTCTCCTGCCTGCCTGCGGACACCTGATGCATCAAACATAGTAATAATTGCAAAAACAGCGGCGACCGCGAAAACGGCTGAATCTAAACCAGTTTCGAGCGCCACACCTGTAGCCAATGCTGTAACCGCAGCAGAGTGGGAACTTGGCATTCCACCTGTGCTTGTTAAAAGCGACCAATCGATTTTCCTCGTCGCAATGTATTGAATAGGGACCTTTACGAACTGCGCGAAAAAAATCGCAGCAAGCGAAGCCCATAATGGGAAATTCATCAATAATTCCATGGCTGTTCCCCCTATTTATAAAAAAGTACCTCTTTAAGTAATACCCAAGTTTAATTATAACATTACAGCTTATTTTGTACGTTTGATAAAATAGTTCTAATACATGGAGGATTGAGGTGAGGGAGTTGATGGACTACCCTGATGAGTATTACGAGTTCTTTATTAAATTCAACGAAGGGGACTATTATACCTGCCACGACTTGCTTGAAGATATGTGGATGACCGATAAAGGCAATCTATTTTTAAAAGGCCTTCTGCAAATGAGTGTTGCCATTTACCATTACAGCTATGGGAATGTAAAGGGAGCACGGCTGATGATGCAGGCGGCGCATGACTATTTGCAATCCTACCGCCCAGTCCATTGGGGACTTGATTTGGAAAAGATCTATCCCTTTATTGAAGAGTGCCTGAGTATATTCCCAGCTGAACTGGACCGGGTTCCATATGAGGAAGTTGTGATGCTGCCCGAGCTGCCAGTATTATATTTGTACCTTGAAGATTGACAGGTGCGATTATTTCACATGCGAGCGAAGAAAGGAAGTAACTGCAAGATTAGGAAGTCGAAATATTTGAACGGTTTCGATATAATGAAGTTATAAATATGTAGGGGTGAATAATTTGTTCAAAGTTAATGATCAATTTGATTTTTCAAACAGCCATGAGTGTCTGGTAATTGGCTTGTTCAACAAACCGTCTGGCCTTGAAGGTTCCGTTGGTGAAGCTGACCAGCTTTTTGACGGCCAACTGACAGAACTCGTTAAAAGCGGGGATATTTCAACTAAGAAAAAAGCGATTTCCAAGATACATACATTCGGTAAAATTGGTGCGAGAAAAGTATATTTTGTCGGCCTTGGGCATGAAAAAGAATACAATTTTGAAACTGTAAGGGACGCATTCGGCCGCTTGTTCAAGAGTGCAAAGAAAGAGAAGTGGACAGAAGCAGCCGTGCTTTTAGATACTTTCACAAGCGATAAGGTTGAGCTTAATGATGCGGCGCATGCGTTAGGTGAAGCGTTACCGATGGCTACATATGAGTTTGAGGGCTACAAGCAAAAATCAAACGAGCCTGAAAAGCGAATCGAAAGCCTGACAGTGTATAGTGCAGACGAAGAGGGCGAAGTGGAAGCAGCACTTGAGGTTGGCTATGTTTTCGGCAAGGGAACGAATTCGGCTCGTACACTCGTGAATACGCCGGGCAATCTTTTAACTGCAACAGACATGGCTGAATATGCGATGAAGTTAGCGGAAAAATATGAGTTTGAAGCAGAAATTTTGGAAAAAGATGAGATGGAAAAGCTCGGCATGGGCGCTCTGCTTGCGGTCAATCAGGGATCTGCACAGCCGCCTAAAATGATTGTGCTGAAGTATCAAGGCAAGGAAGAGTGGAAGGATGTAATCGGTCTTGTCGGCAAGGGTATCACATTTGATACAGGCGGTTACTCGATTAAAACAAAGGCTGGCATCGTTGGCATGAAGTCCGATATGGGCGGTGCGGCAGCGGTGCTTGGTGCAATGGAAATCATCGGCGAACTGAAGCCGGAGCAAAACGTCGTAGCGGTTATCCCGTCAACAGACAACATGATCTCGGGCACAGCCTTCAAACCGGATGATGTCATCACATCAATGAGCGGCAAAACGATTGAAGTATTGAACACAGATGCAGAGGGACGCCTCGTGCTTGCTGACGCTATGACATACGCGAAGCATCATGGTGCGAACTATCTAGTTGATATCGCAACCCTGACAGGCGGTGTCATTACGGCGTTAGGTCTGCACACTTCCGGAGCATTGACGAACAACGAAGAGTTTTTTGAACAAGTGCTGGAGGCTTCGTATGAATCCGGGGAGCCAATCTGGCGCCTGCCATTGTTCGAGCGAGACATTGAACGTGTCCGCGGCAGCAAAATCGCAGACCTGAATAATTCCCCGGGCGCAGAAGGCCATGCAATCATGGGCGGAGCGTTTGTAGGCGAATTTGCAGAAGGCACTCCATGGGTACACCTCGACATCGCCGGAACAGCGACTACAAGCAAAGAATACGACCTTGGCCCATCAGGCGCAACCGGCGTCATGGCCCGCACACTGGCATTGCTGGTCGAAAGATTTGAAACAGCGGATAAAGAATAAGTTAAGTTTGATAACCCCAAAGCCTGAGCGGCTTTGGGGTTTTTATGTTATAGGGTAATGCGCGAGGGTGAGTGTCCGAGTTCGGACAATTCATGCTCGATACTTGGAATATTGTCCGAAGGTGCCCAGTGTTCAGACAAAGCCTGGCCGCTTCAGGAGAATTATGTCCGAAGATGCCCAGTGTTCAGACAAAACGAGGTCCCTCCAGTGGAATTATGTCCGTAGGTGCCCAGTGTTCAGACAAAACCTGGCTGCTTCAGGAGAATTTTTGTCCGAAGCGGCCCAGTGTTCGGACAAAACACAGTCACTTCAGAAGGATATTGTCTGAAGGTTGTCATCTTTCCGGTTCCTCCTCCCCATTCTGAAAATACAGCTGAATTATTTCTTTTACAGAAACAAAATTTATATCCTAACTCTATCCAAAACTATTAAAAACCCATTGACACAAAAAACAATTCTATGTTATTTTAATACTTGTCATTTTAATTCTCTACCAATTTACCAGACTAAAGTGAAATAAGAGAAATAAAAATATTAAACCACCGAGAGGAGTATTCATCATGAATGCAGTTGTTATTGCTGTCCTGGCAATGCTGATCCTTAGCTTGCTTCGTGTCAATGTTGTGTTGGCATTGATTGCTGGAGCGCTGATTGGCGGACTGACAGGCGGCTTGAGTATAGAAAAAACGATTGAAGTTTTTACAGGAGGACTAGGAGGCAGTGCCGAGGTTGCGCTTAGTTACGCGCTGCTTGGAGGGTTCGCTGTTGCTATTTCCAAGACTGGCTTGCCCAATCTGATTGTTGACTGGATGATCGGAATGATTGGCAAGAACGGAGAGTCGAAAGCCAAGACGTACTCTAAAGCAATTATAATCATCCTGATTTTAATGATGGCGATTTTCTCACAAAACTTGATTCCAATCCACATCGCGTTTATTCCGATTTTGATTCCACCGTTGTTGATTGTATTCAACGAGCTGAAAATAGATCGTCGCTTAATTGCTTCTGTATTGACATTCGGTCTTACGGCGCCTTATATTTTGCTGCCGGTGGGATTCGGCGGGATTTTCCACGACATCCTGGCTACGAACATGGCTGACAGCGGAATGGAAATCGATATGGGCGATATCCCTACAGCGATGATGCTGCCTGTTGCTGGCCTTGTTGTTGGATTGTTGATCGCGATTTTCGTATCTTACCGAAAACCCAGAATCTATCAGGATTATCAAGTGGTCCAAGTAGAGAAAAGTGAGTACTCCAAGATGGGAATCATTTTTTCAATCGTTGCCATTGTTGCAGCGCTTGCTGCCCAACTTTACTTTGGATCGATGATTATCGGTGCGCTGGCTGGTATCCTTGTCGTGTACGCAAGCGGAGCGATTAAGTGGCGTGAAGCTGATAATCTTTTAACAGAAGGCATGAAGATGATGGCGTTCATCGGATTCGTTATGCTTGCTGCATTCGGTTTCGCTGATGTTTTGAAAGAAACTGGAGACGTTGAAACACTTGTAGCTCAAGCTGCTGATGCAATTGGCAATAATAAAGCCCTTGGCGCGTTGGCAATGCTTGTTGTAGGACTTTTGGTCACAATGGGAATCGGTTCTTCATTCTCAACGATTCCAATCATCGCCACAATATTTGTGCCGCTGAGCCTTCAACTTGGATTCAGCCCGATGGCGACGATTGCTATTGTAGGAACTGCTGCTGCACTTGGGGACGCAGGTTCACCTGCATCCGACAGCACACTTGGACCGACAGCCGGCTTGAATGCTGATACGCAGCACAATCACATCTGGGACACCGTTGTTCCGACATTCGTTCACTATAATATTCCGTTGATCATTTTCGGCTGGATCGCCGCGATGATTTTATAGGTTGTAAAACAGAACCGTCTTGCTCTTTTGGCAGGGCGGCTTTGTTTATTTTAGAAGGGAAATTCGGTAGGATAATACAAAGGGGTGATCAATATGTATTTCGGAAAAGCGCGTAAGAAGGGTCCTTCAGACAGAGTACCGCCAAACCAAAATGTTACGACCTCATTCCCTGTCCTGCATTATGGCAATGTGCCATATTATAAGAATCTCGATGATTGGACCTTGAAGATTTTTGGTCTTGTAGAAAAAGAAGTGATTTTACGATATGAAGATTTAATGGTTTTGCCGCAAACGACCTCCGGCAATGACATCCACTGTGTGACTGGATGGTCAAAGCTGGACAATGTCTGGGCGGGGATATCCACTCAAGAACTAGCCCGGCTGGCCAGTCCAAAGGAAACAGCTAAATATGTGATTCTACACGCTGAGGAAAATTGGACGACAAATCTGCCGATTGAGGATTTTCTTAAGGAGACAAGTCTGCTAGCCCATTCCCATAACGGGGAGGGGCTTACCCCGGAACATGGCTATCCATTGAGAGCTGTCATTCCTCATCTATACTTCTGGAAGAGCGCGAAGTGGGTCAGAGGGATTGAATTCTCCTCTGAAAACCGGCCTGGTTTCTGGGAAGAAAATGGCTACCATATGTATGGAGATCCATGGAAGGAACAGCGAATGACCTGGGACTAGGCTTTTTTTCTAGTGTAGTGGACAAACGCCCATTCAACACCCTCTCTTTTTGCATATGAAGTAATGTAGGCAAATATATGAGGGAGGTAGCTTGATGTATAGAATAAGAAGACCATTCTATGGTGGCAGACGTCCATTTGGTTTTGGCTTTGGAGGTCCGTTTGTTGGAGGAGTACTGGGCGGCCTTTTAGGTAGCGCGTTATTATATCCACGTCCATATGGTTACGGTTACGGCGGTTTCCCGCCTTACGGCTATGGATACGGATATGGATATCCGTTCTATTATTAAATGAAAATGACATGGCCGCTGTTTCGAACAGCGGCTTTTTTTGATAATAAAGTTTAAAACTCACTTCGAGAATTGTCCAACTCCAGCGCTTTTCTTAAACCCACCTCAGCTGCGTGATGATATGGCAGCATTCTTTGTCTCCTGCATAATCCACGAAGTTCATTGTGATTCCATCCGGGTTATACGTGATCTTGGGTTTCTTCTTAATCCCGGTTGATTGGATCATTCTTTCTACTTCCTTTTGGTCGGATTGCTGGGCGGCAGCCATTAATTCACTGGAAAAAGACGTTGATGATGTTATTTTAGCCATCACAAGGTTAGCGTCTTCCATTAGGGCAATTGCTTTAACAGCTGAAGTTTTGAACAATGTTGCATTCACTGCCGGATATGGACGAGCTAGATCGGTCCCATTCCAATCAGTCAGCCTATTTTTATGAAAAAATAAACAATGCATAAGTAGCTACCCCTTCCTAACGGGTAAGTTTTTGACCTTTTTCAATGTATGAACATAAATCCTTAAGTATGAGAGTGGGAAAAGCCAAAAGCAGTTCAATAAGGAAAAAAAGAGGGTAAATAAGGAAGAAGGGAGAATTGTTATACATATTAACTTCTATTGTGAAATAGAATCGGACCAAGGCGGGATGAAGGGGGGAGACCCATGGATCTGGAGCTGGTTATCAATATTATTGAAGATAATGGCTATTTGGGTTTATTTTTATGGTTATGGTTCGGGGTTTTCGTCATTCCTGTTCCCAATGAGGTCATCCTGATGACAGTAGGCCTTGCTTCAGCTAAAGGGTCCTTGAACCCTATCCTTGCATTTTTGGTTACATACATGGGGATTTCGGCTGCTTTTACCTCCACCTATCTATTGGGGAGAGTGATAGGGAGAAGGCTCCTTCGGTTATTAGGGAAAAAGAAACGGTTCGCGAATTCGATTGAATCTGCAATGAAGCTGATGGAGCGGTACCATGCATTTTCATTGTCGTTGAGCTGTTTTGCTCCAGGGGTAAGATATTTGGTGCCACTACTGTACGGCTTCAGCAGGCTTCCAATTAAAACCTTTGCTGTTTTCGCCTATAGTGGTGCTTTCGTATGGGTCTCAATCATTTTTTTGCTAGGCTATCTATTTGGAGATAAAATGGACATAGTCATGAAGTACAATAAAGAATTTTGGCTGGTAATCCTTGCTTTCGTTATTATCAGTACCATATTCGTCTACCGCCGGAGAAAAATAAGGGCTGCAACTGTTTCTGAAGAAGGGATTCTTCAGGAGGGGCAGCAAAAATAGCCCTCCTTCAGAATCACTCAATTACTGTGAAATGCTTGCACCAACTGTCGGGCTAAAATTCATTCCGGTGTTCGACCAAATCGATGGCCCCCAGGACAATATGGGCCAATCCGAAACCGAATAAAGTGTTTGAAACCATTTTATCGATTTTGCGATTTTGTTTCATAGCGTAGCCAGCTGCTGTAACAGCAGTTCCTAACACCGCAGGAATCATGCCTTCACGAATTCGGTTCATATGGATCACCTCATTTGAATGATGCGTCCTTTTGCTAAGGACAATAATAGTTTTTCCTTGATTTCATCATAATTTGTTTGCCAAATATAAGGAGGTAATAAAATTGGAACTTAACAACACACTGCTTGGCTCTTTGGGAATAGAAATAACAGAACTGCAAAAAGGAAAGGTTGTCGCTACAATGCCTGTCGATGACCGTACAAGGCAGCCATTTGGCCTGCTGCATGGTGGTGCATCTGTAGCCCTTGCAGAAACGGTTGCCAGCGTAGGAGCATTCGAACTAGTCGACAAGGAAAACGAAGTGGTGGTCGGCCTTGAAATCAACGCCAACCATATAAGGGCAAAAAAGGACGGACTGGTTACAGCTGTCGGCACTGTTCTCCACCAGGGAAAAACAACCATGGTTTGGGATATAAAAATCACCGATGAAGAAGATAAGCTTGTTTGCGTCTCAAGATGTACGATAGCTGTCATTAAGCGCAGAAAATGAACCAGCCAATAATGGCTGGTTTTGTTTTTGGATGGTCTTGGAAAGGAAGGGATCCTAAATCGGTGATAACGGCTTGTGATTGTGACAGGTTTGATGTGAGAAGGCGAAAAGCTGTCAAGAAAGCGCCGTTATTTTGACAGGTTTGATGTGAGAAGGCGAAAAGCTGTCAAGAAAGCGCCGTTATTTTGACAGGTTTGACGTGGGAAGGCGAAAAGCTGTCAAGAAAGAGTCGTTATTTTGACAGGTTTGATGTACAAAGGCGAAAAGCTGTCAAGAAAGAGCCATTATTTTGACAGTTTTGATGTGGGAAGGCGAAAAGCTGTCAAGAAAGCGCCGTTATTTTGACAGGTTTGACGTGAGAAGGCGAAAAGCTGTCAAGAAAGAGTCGTTATTTTGACAGGTTTGATGTGGGAAGGCGAAAAGCTGTCAAGAAAGCGCCATTATTTTGACAGGTTTGACTTGGGAAGGCGAAAAGCTGTCAGAAGTAGCCCCAGGTTTAGACAGCTTCCACCGAAAATAACGATAAAGCTGTTCGAAGCTTCCCATGTTCAGAAAACCCTGGCTAGATATACTATTGAATTCAACTGAACTCAATCCCCAGAAAGTAACTTAATTCCCCCCCAGAATCCAAACCTGATCAATCATCCAAAGCTCGATTACAACGCATCCATATCTTCTTCAATCTCAACTACCTTCCTCAGCTTTGCATTATGGTATGAAGCAGGTGTCATCTGAAGAAGTTTATTACGGAGTGAGCAAAGTACAGGGAAATCAATCCTTGCAGCCAACCCATAAATTTTCATTTCATCTTTCACTAACTTCATACGTTCCTGCCTGTGTGCTTCATACTTGAAGAATGCCTTATCAATTGTTTCTTCGCTGCTGATCCATTTAGCCAGGTAAACGGCGTCCTCAGCGGCCTGTGATGCACCCTGGCCTATATTGGGCATTGATGCGTGTGCTGAATCACCGAGTAACAGGATATTACCGTATTGGAGCGGGGTTAAAGGTTTTAATTCATATAGGTTGTCGTAAATGATATGGTGTGGTGAGGTACTCTCCAATATTTCCTGGATTGGTTCATGGTAATAGAAAAAGTTGAACAATAAATCGATAGGGGACCATTCGCTCATGTCGCTGTTTTCTGTCGAGGATTTTTTCATGGCATACCAAAATACCTGATTATCTGTTAAGGGGGCAATCCCGAATCGCCCCCTTGGCCCCCAGGTTTCAGTGTAGGCAGGGACATTCAATGGAGGATCTTCGATGATGCCTCTCCAGCAGGAAAAGCCTGAATACGTCAGACCGCTGTTTGGGAACAGCTTTGTGCGAATTTGTGAAGCTGCACCGTCACAGCTTATAAGGTAATCTGATTCTACACTGGTACCATCTTTGAAAAATAATGATATTGTATTGTCGTGTTTAAAATCAATCATATGTTTATCTAAATGAAGAGAACCAGGGAGGAGTGCATCTGTCAAAATTCTTTGAAGTTCAGAACGGTGGATGAACAGGTAATTAGGGATATGTGATGGAGAATGGTAGTCGAATTCAGCAATGATATTTCCAGAATCGGATTTAAGAAGACAGCCATCTGATTCCAACCCATTTGCGCGCAATTCGGGCCCTAATCCCATAATGTAGAATGCTCTTATGGCGTTGCCACTTAAGATGATTCCAGTATCCTGTTCATGTACATTTTTTTCTTTTTCATAGACATTGGCATGGATTCCTTTTTTCTGAAGGGCAATCGCTGTGCATAATCCGCTGATTCCGCCGCCGACAATTGAGATTCTTGCATCATCCATATCCTTAACCTCCATTCCGCAAAACTGGGACCATGATTCTGTTTACCTTAAATATACTTCACTGATCCTTTGGTTGGTATGGATAAAAATTGAATTTTCCATGGACAAAAAAAAGCCATCAGGTGGATATACCTGATGGCTGTTCATCATCATTATTTCGAATGTCCTTCAGCTTTCATCTTTTTTCGGGCTTCTGCAAGGTCATCCTGGACAGTTCGGTCCGAAAGCTTAACCCCGCTGTTATAGGCTGCCCTCGCAATCAAATGCCCTGCAACAGGAGAAGTGAGGAAGATGAACAGAACTCCCAGCAATAAACGGGAATTGAAATGATGTTCTATCAACCAAAAATATAGGAAGGTGCCAAGCAAGACAAGCATGACCCCCATTGTCGCGCTTTTCGATGCTGCATGGTTCCTTGTATAAACATCTGGAAGCCTGATCAGTCCAAAGGCAGTCACAAGGTTAAGAAATGCTCCGAGCAGAATGAACAATCCTGCAAAAAACTTAACGATTTCCATTTCTGTCATATTCCATGATTACTCCCTTCTCAAGGAATTTTGAAAAGGCTACTGTTCCGATGAATGCCAGGATACCGATCAACAAAATGATATCAAGAAAAGCACTAGTATCCAGAACAATTGATACTAAAGCAATCACAGAAACAAGGCTGATACCGATGGCGTCGAGGGCAACTACCCGATCTGCTACGGTAGGCCCCTTGATCACTCGATAAATAAGGCCGATCATCGCAAGTGATATGAAGGTAACTGAAATCCACAAAACCGCTTCAAACATTATCGGCTCACCTCCATAATCGCTTTTTCAAATGTATTTTTGATACTCTGGATTGCTTCATCCGCATCACTGATATCCATTGCATGCACATACAATATCTTATTGTCAGGTGAAACATCGACGACAAGTGTACCAGGGGTCAAAGTAATCAGATTTGCGAGCGTCGTAATCTCCCAGTCTTCTTTCAATTCTGTCGGGAATGCGAAGATGCCAGGCTTAATATTAA
The DNA here is from genome assembly GCF_047739415.1 of Mesobacillus sp. Lineage (GTDB taxonomy): Bacteria > Bacillota > Bacilli > Bacillales > Cytobacillaceae > Mesobacillus. Next base: position 20,443 of record NZ_JBIQOE010000183.1, read on the forward strand.
GCTTAGGCCTAAGGACTGCCTTTAAAACTGCTACATTTGATAGGATCAGTTCCAAAGTAAAAATATAAATCAAGTTCAGAACGGCCACTACCCTCAGTAAATAGAAGCGGGAAGTGAAGAACCGCCGGAAAATATAAATGATGAGCAGGCCGAAGAAATACCCGACAAAAAAGGAGGCCGGGGAGTAGGATGTCTTAAGGAACATCCAGACAAAGGCGAGAATAAAATTCAGCAAGATTTGAAAAGCCATAGCTCATCACTCCTTCAAAACAGCATTGATGTAGATTTCCGGATTGGCAAGCGTTTCGGCGGCTGTTGAAATAACCGGATAAATAGCCTCAGTTCCGAATCCGTATAGGACAGCGAACACAGTGAGAATGGCCGGTGCGATGAGCAGCCATTTTACAGGTGCCTTTTCCTCATTCTTATAGGCTCTTGGTGTTCCCCAGAAGCCTCTGATAAAAATCCTCATGACTGAAAACAGAACAAGCAAGCTTGACATCAGTACAACGAAAGCACCAATATAGTTTTCCGTTTCAAATCCAGAGCGCACAATCATCAGTTTGCCTGCGAAACCGCTGAGCGGCGGAATGCCGGCAAGTGCCAATGAGGCAATGAAGAACGTCCAGCCAAGTGCGGGATAACTGTTTATCAGTCCGCTGATTTTCTCAAGATCGCTGGTGCCAGTAATCATGATAATGATTCCGATCAATAGGAACAGTGTCGCCTTGATGTTCATGTCATGAATCAGGTAAAAGACCGAGCCAGTGAGAGATTCAGGTGTCAGAACAGATACACCGAACAAGATGACACCGACTGCAACGATGATGTTGTAGATAATGATTTTTTTGATATCAGAATAAGCGAGAGCCCCGATGATCCCGGCAATGATCGTAAGCACAGCAAGGATTTGCAGTAATTGATGAGTATAGCCGGCATCATGGTAAAAGAACAATGTATATGTCCTTGTGATCGAGTATACGCCTACCTTGGTCAGAAGTGCTCCAAACAGCGCCATTACTGGGGCTGGCGGTGCATAATACGATCCTGGAAGCCAGAAATAAAGCGGGAAAATCGCACCTTTTAGGCCGAATACAATCAGAAATAATACGGCGATCACCGTAATGATTCCTGAACTCCCAACCTCGCTGAGTCTCACAGATATATGCGCCATATTGAGCGTCCCTACCACTGAATACAAATAGGCGACAGCGATAACGAACAAGGCAGATGAAATAATGTTCACGAGTATGTATTTAATCGATTCGCGGAGCTGGATTTTCGTCCCGCCCAACACAATCAGTACATAAGAGGACATTAGCATCACTTCGAAAAATACAAACAAGTTGAAAATATCGCCCGTTGTAAAGGCTCCATTAACCCCTACAATCAAGAAGTTGACGACTGGATAATAGAAAAATCTTTCACGAGCTTCTCCTATTGATTTGAAGGAGTAAAACAATGCTGCAAAAGCGATGATACTTGTCGTCAATACCAGCAGGGCGGAAAGCATATCCGATACAAGCGTGATGCCGTATGGTGCTTCCCAGTTGCTGAGATCCATTGTCTGGATGCCATCACGATAAACATGGTTTGCCAGCATGAAGGAAGCAATAATCGTGAGCAGTCCGCTTATCGCTGAAATCCATCGCTGGGCCATGATGTTTTTCGTGAAAAAAATAAGTACAACCCCTGTAATCAGAGGAATCAAGATGGGTAATATGATTAGATTATTCATGTCCTTCCTTTCCTCTCAAGCGATCCATATTATCGGTTCCAAGCTCCTGATAGGCACGGTAGGCCAGAACCAGGAAGAATGCTGTAACACCAAAGCTGATGACGATCGCTGTCAGGATCAGTGCCTGTGGCAGCGGATCGGCATAGGATGGGGCATTTTCTCCCAGGAGGGGGGCTGCACCTTTTTTTAATCCTCCCATTGTCAGCAGGAGAAGGTGGGCGCCGTGACTTAACAGCCCTGTCCCGATAATGATCCTGAGCAAGCTTTTTGAAAGCATGAGGTAAGTGGCTGTCATAAATAAAATGCCAATTAGAAAAGCCATTAAGATTTCCATTATTCGCTCTCTCCAATCGTTTGAATAATGGTCATTGTCACACCAATGACGACAAGGAAGACCCCTGTATCAAACAATACCGCTGTATGCAAAGATGTCTTGCCGAGGAGCGGCAAATCCACATAGGTAAAAGCGTGTGTCAGGAACGGCATATTGAAAAATAACCCGCCGGTACCTGTTGCGATCGCAATGAGCAGACCGACAGCAACAACCTTAATATAATCAAAAGGCAAAATCATTTTGACTGTCTTGATGTCGAATGCTAGTAAAAGCAATACAATCGCTCCAGAGGTCATCAATCCGCCGATGAATCCGCCTCCAGGATAATAGTGGCCTGCGAAAAACAGGTGGATTGAAAACAGGATGATGACGAACAGGACGAACTTTGTAACAGTCTGGAGGATTATATCATTTGTTTTCATCCAATTCTTTCCCCCTCGTCAGCCGAAGCTTGATCATCGCAAAAATGCCAAGGGCAGCGATGCCAAGGACGGTAATTTCAAACATTGTATCAAAGCCGCGGAAATCAACGAGGATGACGTTGACCATATTTTCGCCGCCAGCTTTTTTGTAAGTATTTTCAACATAATACTCCGATATGGAGCCAAACGTCTTGTTACTATGGGCAGATAAGGCGATCATCGTCACAATTGCCCCTACTCCAATAGAGATCAATGCGTTTGTAGCTTTGAAGCGGATACGCTCCTCATTTCTCCTGATTTGCGGCAGGTGATAAAACGCCAAAAGGAACAGTGCAACAGATACCGTTTCAATGACCAGCTGTGTCAGTGCCAGGTCAGGTGCCCTGAACAGGACGAAGAATAGTGCTACTGTATAGCCAACCGCGCCTAGCAGAATAATCGAAGTCAGCCTTGATTTGGCAAACAGGATTGTAATTGCTGATACGGCCATGATCAACACGAGAACGACTTCAAAAAAGCGGATTGGTGCAACATCGCTTAAATCCAATTTGAATGCGTTTTTGAAAATGAGTGTCGAAGCAAGAGCCAAAATAAAGAATGAAAAAATATAAACGAGATATGACCGTATAAATCCACTCATGTACGACTTTGTAATGTTTCTTGATGTCAGCTCCATGAGTTCCAGGCCTCGGTCATAGAAACGATTCAGTGCAAGCCGCTCAGGGAATTTGCGATAAACCCAGATCCATTTTGGCATGAACTTGTAGAGCAATATACCGATTGTAATCACACCGATTGTCATGAACAATTCAGCCGTTGGGCCATGCCAATGAGATATATGGACTTCGAACCCTTCTCCGCTTTCAAGCAATGATGGCAGAATCGCCCCCATTGCCGGCGAAATGATGCTATCTGACAGTACATTCGGGAAAAAGCCGAAAACGATGACTAGTGATGCAAGGATAACCGGAGAAATAAGCATACCGATTGGTGCTTCGTGTGGTTTCTTTTCTAATTTCTCAGGCTGGTACTTGCCCATAAAGGTCTTGAATACATACATCATGCTGTACAGGAATGTGAAAACACTTGCCGTCCAGGCGATGATTGGGAATAGGATGCCCCATGTGTCCATATTGAAAATATCCATTTCAGCTACTCGCAGCATGCCGGTAAAGAACATTTCTTTACTCAGGAATCCGTTGAATGGCGGAATTCCTGCCATTGAGAATGTTCCGATGATCGCTAGTGTGAATGTAATTGGCATGAAATTCATTAAACCGCCAAGCTTGCGAATATCCCTTGTCCCCGTTTCATGGTCAATGATTCCCGTCACCATGAACAAACTACCCTTGAATGTGGCATGGTTGATCAAATGGAATACCGCGGCAGTAACCGCAACAATATAATAGCCATTTTCAATTGTGCCGTAGTGAAGTGCCGCAGCACCTGCTCCAAGAAGTGACATGATCATCCCAAGCTGGCTGACAGTAGAGAAAGCGAGGATCGCTTTTAAATCGGTTTGCTTTACCGCTGAGAATGAACCCCAGAATAATGTGATAACCCCAACTCCGGCTACGAGCCAAACCCATGTACCTGAATGTGCGAAAACAGGCGTCATTCGGGCCACAAGGTAAATCCCGGCTTTAACCATAGTCGCCGAGTGCAGGTATGCACTGACCGGCGTAGGTGCTTCCATCGCATCAGGAAGCCAGATGTGGAATGGAAACTGAGCCGATTTTGTAAAAGCCCCGAGCAGGAATAAAATCAGGGTCGCCGTGAATAAAGGGTGGTTTACAACTTCATTGGACATTTGGATTGTTTCAGAAATGCTGAAGGTTCCTGTGATGATATAGAGCATCAGGATTCCGCCCAGCATAGATAATCCCCCGAAAACAGTGATCAGCATTGACTTTTGTGCACCATAGCGGGAACGCTCACGATGGTTCCAATATCCAATCAGCAAGAAAGAAGAAAAGCTCGTCAACTCCCAGAAGGTATAGAGAACAATCAGGTTGTCGGATAAAACGACTCCAAGCATCGCGCCCATGAACAAAAGCAGATAGACATAGAAAGTATTCAGCTTTTCCTTGTCCGGATTTAAATAATAAATTGAATACAGCACAACCAATGCGCCGATTCCAGTGATCAGCAGGGCGAATAATAGCCCAAGGCCGTCAACTTTTAGCGTGAAATCAATTCCAAGAGAAGAAATCCAAGCAACAGTTTCCATAACACTACCGCCATGGCTGGTCGTACTGATGAACTGCAAGAAATAAGCAAACAGCACGGCAGGAAGCGGCAAAAGGAACCAGCCCGTATGAATGTTCTTGAAATACTTATGTAAAAATGGAATTAATATCGCGAGTAAAAGCGGTGATAAAACTGCAAGATGAAGAAAAGACAAGTGATCATACCTCCTTATTTAATTCCAAATTCATGGCTTAACATTATATTTTTTGCCAATTTAATCAAGTTCATGCCCCCAACTCACTGATGTGAAAATTATATCGTAAAAAAGGTGCGGATGCATGTCATCGACCTTGATGAATAAAGGATTTGTCAAAACTTGAATAAAAATGTCGTTCTTTTTGCATACTAACAGTGAATAGGGGGGATAAGCCATGGCCCGAAAGCTGATTGTATGCATTGGGATATTCCTTAGTTTATTTTCGGGGTTCATGTTTCTTGATAACAGGGATGACAAAGATTTGTCAAAGCAAGGTTCTGGAGTGCTGAAAGTCCAGCAGTCAGAGTTGGACGAGGTTGAAACTGCCACATATGTACCATTCGGTTCAAGAGAATACGTCCGGATTGTGCCACAATAACACCAACCTTTTTATACGGACGAGGCCCATAAAGGTTTCAAAAAAATTAAAGTTCCTGCAAAGGGGCTTTTTCTTTTTGTTGCTGGTATTAAAAAATTCTTTCATAATACTTAGTAGGAAATGAAAGAATTGAGTGAAGTGTCCTATGAGGAACCCCTATTTAACGAGCTATTTTCCGCTGTTGTCCATCGTTATGTTCAGTTTGTCACTATCATTGCGCACGGAAATGGAGTTGATCTCCATCCTGAAAAATGCCGGGATTTATGATGGAATGCTTGAATTCTTTTCTGATACCGGGATTAAGTTATCATTGCTTGCTTTACTGATGGTGGGGTATTTCATGGTGTTTGCAGCCATGAAGCTGATTGCCGATACTATAAATGAGGTCAGCCTGTTGTTTTTCTCGAAGGATCTTGATGGGGAAAGCCTGTATCTAATTCGCCATGGCGCAACGATTTATTTTGTGGGCAGTGTATTATCCTTGGTCAGCTTCTACAGCTTTATCGGAATAATGGCTATTTTCGCTGTTGCAACAATGGTATATTTCATTTATTTTGTCTATAAAATCAGCTCCAAGCTCACCATGGCTGGATTGATCGGAATCGTGTTCTTCCAGGTCATTCTCTGGAGCACGCTGGTCCTTGGCATCATTTATCTTGCGGTAAAAGTGTATAACAGCTTAATCTCCAGCTTGCCGATTTAAGTGTGGATGACGACAGAAATGTTTGAGAAGAGGTGAAAAGTGTCCGTCATCGTGGTGATGGCAGACAGAAATGGGCGAGAAGAAAGAAAAGTGTCCGACATAGTGTTGATGACGACAGAATGGACGGCAAGAAAGAAAAAGTGTCCGTGATTGCGGTCAGAAAAAATGATATAAGTGGAACCGGGCGGAATTTCTGCCCGGTCTATTTTTTTACGATGTCGCGCCAAATCAACAGGTGCGGTGATTGCTGATTGATTGATTCCATGCTTTGCGGCTTGTCTTTTCCGACCCACACGCCTGCAGTCAGCGGTCCGTTGAAGCCTATAAACCAGAAATCTTTAAAATCATTTGTCGTTCCGGTCTTCCCTCCAGCACCAGGTCCGACACCCGCCACTTTTCGTGCAGTTCCTGAAGTTACGGTCTTCTGCATGAGGCTTCGGACTTTGTCGACGGTGCTGGGATTCCAAACCTGGATCGGTTCGTCATTCCATTTATAGAGTATCTCTCCGTCCGATCCTGTTACCTTCGAGATTGCCCTTGGCTTCAGGAAAAGCCCTTTATTGCTGAAAACGGTATAAGCTGATGTCATTTCAAGCGGGCTCATTCCAGTTGTGAACCCGCCGACTGCCGCCGCTAATACATGGTCTTGCTCTGTGACTTTTCCAAATTCGAATGCTTTAAGGTCACCGAATGCTTCGCCCACGCCAACCTGCTGTAAAATTCTCACTGCAGGTGTGTTATAGGAGTTAGTGAACGCCCTTTCCAGTGTAACCATCCCATAAGTGGAACCTCCGTAGTTCTTCGGACAATATCCTCTGATGCAAAGGGTTCCTGCGTTAATTTGAGAATTCCGTTTTGTATCATACCTTTCAAAGTATGGGGCATAGACAAGCAAAGGCTTGATTGATGAGCCAGGCTGGCGAAATGCCTGGTAGGCGCGGTTGAAGTCGCCGCTCTGATAACCCTTTCCTCCTGCGATAGCCACAATCTTTCCAGTTTCATGGTTGATAACAGTTGCGGCTCCCTGAACCTCTGCATCTGGGAGGTGGACTGAGATAGCCGTAACAGCTCGCTTTTGTAATCCAATATCGAGGTTTGTATGAATGGTCACCCCTGAACGAAGCAATTCCTCAACCTTCAAGGAAAGTTTATCCGGGTCATCGATCTTTTCCTGTTCGGAGACCAACTCCCTCAGTTCGTATAAAGCAAAGGAAGAATAATCAGGATAAAGGTTTTTACGAGAACTGACTTTTAAGGTGATTGGTTCCTTTTTTAACTTTTCAGCAGCTTCAGATTTGATTTTTCCATGTTGTGCAAGCTGATCGATCAGCCGTTCCTGGCGCTTCTTTGTCCGTTCAAAATGCTTAATCGGGTCATAATAGGTTGGATTATTAGGAATCGCAGCGAGAAATGCCTGTTCTGCCTCTGTTAATTTTGCAGGCGTTTTTTTAAAATAAAGCTCCGCCGCAGCCTTGATTCCATAAGCATTATTGTGGAAATATATCGCATTCAAATACTGCTCGAGAATTTCTGACTTTGAAAAAGTCTTCTCCAGCTTGTATGCATATAAAACTTCACTGAGCTTGCGATTATAAGATTTATGATGGTTCAAATATTGGTTCCGTGCCAGCTGCTGGGTAATGGTGCTCGCACCTTGTTCAATGTCATCAGAGTGAATATTGATTGCCAGAGCGCGGCCGATAGCCGGCAAGTCGAAGCCAGGATGCTCTTCAAAATTACGATCTTCAGAAATAATGAACACATCTTTTATAAAATCAGGGATTTCATGCCCCGCAGCATAGGTCCTGTTCATCGGTCTATAAATCTCGGTGATGACCTCACCGTTATTGGCAAGGATTAAACTGGTTTGAGAAAGTTTCGTCTCCGTAAGATCAATCTTTTTATCAAGAGTATTGCTGAAGCTTACGGCATTGCCTGCTTCGGTATAAGTTAAAATGACAACTGCGATAAATGCTGGAATCAATAGTAAAATCAAAAGATAGCCTGTTATAATCCTCACGGTAATTCCTTTCTGCCTCAAAATGATTTTTATTACTCAACATAATATCGGAACGAACGAGCTGTTTTTCACTTCTTTTTCCGATACCCCTTCCGTTCAAAAAAATGTAAAGTCTAAATTGCAGAAAATTTAAAAATTTATCAAGAAACGTGATATAATAGAAAAAATAATCGACCGAAAAGCATATACTGGTTACATACAACTACTGGCTTTTCAGAAAGTTGGGGAAGCATGAGCGAAAAAGAAAGGACAACATTATTTATTGATTTTGAATTTACGATGCCTGACCGGAACAGCAGGAGGCGGGGATTTTACCCGGAAATCATCGAAGCTGGCGCTGTCCTCGTCGAGAACGGCAAGGTGGTTGAACAATTTTCTTCTTATGTAAGACCGCTGCGTTTTCCGATTTTGACAGAACGCTGCCGTTCATTCCTGAACATTTCTCAGGAGCAGGTAAATTCAGGTATCACGTTCAAGGCTTTGGTAGATAAGCTTAAGTCAATGGGTGGAAGCAAGAATTGCCAGATTGTCACCTGGGGCAATATGGACATGAAGGTATTGCAGCAAAATTGCCAGCAGGCTTCAGTAGCTTTTCCGCTCCCAGGAAAGCAGATTGATCTATCAATGGAGTATAAGCGTTTCTTCGGTGACCAGAATCAGACGGGGCTATGGAAGGCAGTGCAGGAATATGGCAGGGAAGGGACAGGCAAACATCACCGCGCTCTTGATGATGCTTTGACCACATACCATATTTACAAGCTCGTCGAAAAAGATAAACAATATCTTCAGAAACCAGAACCTGCAACGATCGGAGATATGGTCGATTTTTCCAAACTGCTCAATAAATTCGCATAAAAAGCCAGATTGGAAAATACAATCTGGCTTTTGGCGTTGTTAAGGTTCTTTTAAAAATTGAAACACAAGAATTATTTAAAATAATCCTTTTCGAGAGACTCCAAATTTCTCAGGCTTTGCTGTGCCCAGGCAGATTCGTCGCCTTCGAGATCGGAACGGAGCTTGCTGGTCACTTCTTTTAATGACTCGGTGTATTCTGGGATTTCACCATCGAATGGCTTGACCATTTTTTCCGGAATATTTGCCTGTTCGCGGTAGGAAAGTGCTTTTCTTTCATGGAAAAACCCAACTGCCGCATCCTTTGGATTATGGAGGTCGCCCTGCATTGGGTGTTTTGCGACAGCCAATACTCGGACAAGATAGTGCTGTGGCCTGCGTTCCGTGATTTCGCCTATGTATTTGCCGGTCTTGTAAATGGCGGTAACTTTATCGCCAATGTTCAATTCAGCCATGTTGAATGCTCCTTTCAGGTTCGTGTTAATTTCTTATATTATAGCAAAAAAGACAGATGCAAAACATTTTGTAATCGTTTAAAGTGTCTAATAGGAGGGATACATACAATGACTAAAAAAATATTCTCAATTTTATTTGTAATGATGGTCATTCTTTCTGGCTGCGGCACTGCCGATGAAAAGCAGGAAGCGGACAAGCAGAAGGAAGACACGACGAATGCTGGACAAGCAGTTGAGGAGGATCTCGATTATCCTCAAGCGACAACGGAAGTCCAGGATAATGAAAGGCTTGTGGAGATGGTCACTTCCATGGGAACTGTAAAAATCAAGCTTTTCCCTGAACAGGCTCCAAAGGCAGTAGAGAATTTTATTAAGCACAGTGAAGAGGGTTACTATGAAGGAGTCACCTTCCACCGCGTTATTGACGGATTTATGATCCAGGGCGGCGACCCAGATGGAACTGGAATGGGCGGCGAAAGTATTTACGGCGGTCCATTTGAAGACGAATTTTCAAAAGAACTTTTTAACATCCGCGGTGCATTGTCGATGGCCAATTCAGGACCGAACACGAATGGAAGCCAGTTCTTCATCGTCCAGAATAAAGAGCTTGATGCTAGTTTGTCAGAGAAGATGAAGCAGGCAGGCTATCCGGAAGAAGTGCTGAAGATGTATGAAAATGGCGGTACACCACATCTTGATGGCCGACATACCGTCTTTGGCCAGGTCGTAGAGGGAATGGATGTCGTCGACAAAATTGCCGCTGCGCCAACAGGCGCTCAGGACAAGCCAGAGAAAGACGTCGTCATCGAAAAAATCAATGTATTGAAATAGCGATAGCATCATGTTGGACGAATTCCTAAAGCTTGATATAATGTTTGGAGAGCTGTAGAAAGGAAGATGAGAATGAGTAAGTGGTTTGTCCTCTCATTATTTTTATATTTTCCAGAAGACAAGTCTGAATATATACCGGCCGCGATCACTTCCCTCGTTTTCCTGATTGGGGCGGTCCTGACGATGAGATACATCATCAAAGTTTCCAAAAGGGAAGCGCAGAAAGCGAAGGAACATGAGCAGGCAATCATGAAGCAAATGAATGATACGAAGGAGAACAGCTGATTTATTGGCTGTTCTTTTTTTATGGTTAAGGAATTTATTAAATTATTGAGTTGTGGATAACTTCATGAAGTTATCTTAATCCAGCTCCAGCGCCTAGCCCCTCGAGTCGCTTCGGTCCGCCCAATGAAGTCAAAGAACGACTTCACCGGTCGGCCCTCCAGC